>NZ_WWJT01000645.1 GCF_009865385.1 Streptomyces sp. SID486
GGCCCTCACCCATTTCAAGATCACACGTCAGTGATCGCTGTCACCAACCTCCGTGGACAGAACACCTAGGGCAGTTCCTCCGGCAGCCCGAGCGCCGCGGACACCTGCCGCCAGATCGCGGTGAGCGGTCATGACCCCGGCGTGGAGCGGCGACATGGCAGCCATGCTCAACCAGGCCGACGGCCCTTCCGCCTTCGGCTTCCAGGCACCCGCGGAGGGCTCACCGGTCAACTCCGACTGCTACGCCATCCCCTGGAGCGCCCAGCACCCCGGCACCGCGATGCTCTTCATCGACGATGCCGCACGGCGGCGTACGGCACTCCGGTTACGGCAGCGATCTGTCCCTCACCGGCCTGCTCGACTACACGCAGGTCAAACACGTCATGCTGTGACCGCGGCCGGGCCGTGCGCCGCCAGGGTCTATCGTGTCCCCCATGTCTGTGCCGGAACTGATCCGTATCGTCTCGCGCGACTCACCGATGGCCCTGGCCCAGGTCGAGCGGGTCCGCGCCGAGTTGTCCGACCTGCATCCGGGGGTGCGGACCGAGGTCGTCCCGGTGAAGACGACCGGTGACAAGTGGATGGGCGACCTGTCCGCGGTCGAGGGCAAGGGGGCGTTCACCAAGGAGGTGGACGCGGCCCTGCTGGCCGGGGAAGCGGACCTCGCGGTGCACTGCGTCAAGGACGTGCCCGCCGACCGGCCGCTGCCCGCCGGAACGGTGTTCGCCGCGTTCCTGAAGCGGGACGACGTCCGGGACGCGCTGGTGCACCCGGGCGGTCTGACCCTGGACGAGCTGCCGGCCGGCACCCGGATCGGCACCTCCTCGGTGCGCCGGATCGCCCAGCTGGCCGCGACACATCCGCATCTGGAGTGCGTGCCGTTCCGCGGCAACGCCAACCGCCGGCTGGAGAAGCTGGCCGCGGGCGAGGCCGACGCCCTGCTGCTGGCGGTGTCCGGGCTGGAGCGCATCGGCCGGACCGACGTGATCAGCGAGGTGCTGTCGACGGACGAGATGATGCCGCCGATCGGCGCGGGCATCCTCGCCCTGCAGTGCCGGGAGGGCGACACCGCGCTGATCGACGCCGTCAGCGGGCTCGGCGACCCGGACACCTATCGCGAGGCGACGGCCGAGCGGATGTTCCTGCATGTGCTCCAGGGACACTGCAACAGCCCGATCGCGGGGTACGCGCGCGTGGACCGCGGTGGGGAACTCTCCCTGCGGGCCTGTGTGTTCACGCCGGACGGCAAGACCCGGCTGAACGCCCACGAGTGGGCGGGCAGGCTCGATCCGGCCACGCTCGGCACCTCGGTGGCGGTGGCGCTGCTGCGGCAGGGCGCCCGGGAGATCATCGACGGCATCCCGCACTGAGCGGCGCGGGTCAGCGTGCTCGTGCGGCGGTCGGCCCCGGCCCGTCTCAGGCGGTGCCGGGCTCCGTCTGGTCCCTGAGGAAGGCGGACACCTGGTGGGCCAGACCGGCCTGCCCGGTGCTCGCGGGGGCGGCGGACGCGGTGGCCTCCATGACGCCGATGCCGCCCGCCCACAGCCGGCGGTCGGCCCACTCCTCGTCCACCCGCAGCTGCACCTGGACGTCGACGTGGGTCAGGGCGCCCTCGGGCGCGGCGGCGTAGAGCACGGCGGTGGCCCGGCGCAGCGGGTAGACGTCGAAGCCCTCGATGAACTGCGAGTTGCGCCAGTCGATGAAGGCGCCCTCGCCGTCCGGGCCGACGCGGACGTCGAGCTGGCCGTCCTCCAGATGGATGCCGAAGTGGCGCTCGCCACGGTTCTCGACGGTCACCCGGACACTGAAGTACGTCAGCCCGGCGGCTGCGTCGTCCCGTCCGCGCGGCGGCTCGGCCGCCTCCAGACGGTGGACGCGGACCCGCAGACCGGCATGCTCCTCGTACTCCTGCCAGTCCCCGACCACGTTCGGCTCGTACACAGTGCCCCTCTCGACCTTCGAGAGCTGCTGTCTATCTGTGTGCTCAGCGCACTGTCAAATGAGTGGAATGCGCTGTGGCCAGGGTGTTCACCCGCTTTGATCGGTGATCAAGCGCTGCCCAGGAAGAATCCGTCGGCGGCCTGTCCGGGCCGGTGCGGGCGCGTGCCGCACATCACGTCCGGACCAAGATCAGCGGGCCAGCCGGCCGAGCAGCGCGGAGGCGGCGGCGACACCGAGCGCGGCGGCCACCGCCAGGACGGCGAAGTCGGCGCCGGGATGCGCGGGCGTCCCGAGCAGGAGCCCGCGCAGGGCGTCGACTTGGTAGCTGAGGGGGTTGACCTTGCTGACGGCCTGCAGCCAGCCCGGCATCACCGAGACGGGGTACAGGGCGTTGGAGCCGAAGAAGAGCGGCATGGTGATCGCCTGCCCGAAGCCCATCAGCCGGTCGCGGCTGAGGACGATGCCCGCGATGGTCATCGACAGGCAGGAGAAGAAGACGGAGGCGAGGACGACCGCGAGGGCGACGCCCAGCAGCCGCAGCGGGTTCCAGGTGAGGGCGACGCCGAGCAGCGCGGCGATGACGATCACGACGACCGCCTGGACCAGCGACTTCACCCCGGCCGCGAACGCCTTGCCGGTGATCAGGGCGGAGCGGGGGGTCGGCGTGACGAGCAGCTTGTTGAGGATGCCGGCGTCCCGCTCCCAGATGATCTGGATGCCGTAGAAGATCGCGATGAACATCGCCGACTGGGCGATGATGCCGGGCGCCAGATAGTCGATGTACGGCACTCCGCCGGTGGGTATCGCCCGGATCCTGGTGAAGGTCTGACCGAAGATCAGCAGCCACAGGGCGGGCTGGACCGCGCGGGTGTACAGCTCGGTCCGGTCGTGGCGCAGTTTCTGGAGCTCGACCGCGCACATGGCGACGACCCGGGCGGGCAGCAGCCGCCAGCCCGGGCGGGGCACGGGCGGGGTCAGCAGCAGTGTGGTGTCCTCAGCCGACGCGGTGCGCGGTACGGCGGGTGCTCCGGACATCGCGGAAACCTCCTCCGGAAGTGTCGTCGAGGCCGCTGCCGGCGATGTCCCGGAAGACGTCCTCCAGCGTGGGCAGGCCGGTGGTGCCCTGCCGCTCGGCGAGACCCCGGCGCAGCGCGGCCGGGGTGCCGAGGGCGCGGACGCGTCCGCGGTGCATCAGGCCGACCCGGTCGCAGTACTGGTCGGCCTCGTCCATGTAGTGGGTGGTGACCAGGACGGTCATGCCGGTGGCGGCGCGTACGGCGTTGATGTGCTCCCAGACGCCGGTGCGGGCGATCGGGTCGAGGCCGATGGTGGGCTCGTCCAGGATCAGCAGGCGGGGCGCGCTGACCAGGGCCTGGGCGAGCTCGAGGCGGCGGACCATGCCGCCGGAGTAGGTCTTGGCGAGCCGGTCGGCGGCGTCGGTGAGGCCGACGGCGGCCAGGGCCTGGGCGACCCGTGGGGCGCGCTCGCGGCGCGGCACGTCGAAGACCCGGGCGAACAGGGCGACGTTCTCCCGGCCGGTGAGCCCGCTGTCGGCGGACAGCTGCTGCGGGACGTAGCCGAGCAGGCGCCGCACCGCCATGCGTTCCTTCGCGGCGTCGTGGCCGAAGACACGGACCGTGCCGGGCGGGACCGGCAGCAGTGTGGTGATGCAGCGGATGGCGGTGGTCTTCCCGGCACCGTTGGGTCCGAGCAGCCCGAAGACCTCGCCCTCGTGCACGGCAAGGTCCAGTCCGTCGACGGCACGGGTGCCACCGAAGGCGTAACCGAGCCGGGTACAGGCGACGGCCTCGGTCCCCGCGGCGGACGGTGAGGTGCCGCTCCCGGCGGTGGAGGGAGGGGTGTCGGCGGCGGCCCGGGGTGAGGTGCCGGGGGCGGCGGTGGAGGGAGGGGTGTCGGCGGCGGCTTGGGGTGAGGTGCCGGGGGCGGCGGAGGATGAGGTGTCGGGGGCGGCAGGCGTGCCGGGTCGTTCCGGGTTCTCGTTCGTCATGTCTCCTCGGCTTCCTCGTGCAGCGTGGCGGCCAGCCCGCGCAGGGCGGGCAGGGCCGCGCGCAGCGCCTCCCGGTCGGCCTCGCCGAGCCGGGCGACGTGCCGGCCGACCAGTTCGGTGCGGCGGCGCTGCCAGTCCGCGAGCCGCTGCTCGGCCGCTCCGGTCAGCAGCAGACGGGCGGCACGCCGGTCGGCCGGGTCGGTCTCCCGGACCAGGTAGCCGTCCCGGGCGAGCTGGTTGACCAGGGTCGACACGGAGTTGCCCGCCAGGTGCAGCCGCCGGGCCGCGTCCGAGATCCCTATGCCGGGCCGGGACTCGACCAGTCGCAGCAGTTCGACCTCGGCACCGCGCAGCCGGGGCCCGCTGATCCCGCCGCGCAGCCGGCGCCGGATCAGCCGCTGGACGCCCACGAGCGCGTCGGCCAGGTCCTCCGGAAAGGTGTCCGCTTCCACGCCTGGAGATTACCTCTGTTACAGAGATATCTCCTCCCAAGAGGCGGTCAAGGGCGTGACGAAGAGGGTTCCGGAGAGGGTCACAGCCGACCGATATGTACGGAATTGTTTTGTGATGTCCCTAGGCGGGAATGGGAACAACTGTGCTTCGGACAGGAGGCACCTCCGTGGGAGCCGGCTTCGCCGCACGCCCAGATGCCCCTTCATCGTCCGAGCGCGCCTCCCACGGTGTCTGTCCACCGGCACCTGCTGAGAGAGGTGCGCGCACATGCCTGTCACCGGCAGTACCAAGCCCCACCCCCATGACGACGCCCCGGACACCGGTGCGGCCTTCGAGCGGCTCGCACGGCTGCCCGACGGCCCCGAGCGCCAGGCCCTGCGGGACGAACTGGTCCGGTTGTGGCTGCCCATGGCGGAGCGGATCGCCGTACGGTTCCGCGGCCGCGGCGAGGCCCTGGAGGATCTGTACCAGGTGGCCGCGCTGGGCCTCGTCAAGGCCGTCGACCACTACGATCCCGAGCGCGGCCGCGCCTTCGAGGCGTACGCGGTGCCCACCATCACGGGGGAGATCAAACGCCACTTCCGGGACCACATGTGGACCCTCCACGTCCCCCGCCGGGTGCAGGACCTGCGCAACCGGGTCCGCGCCGCCGCGAAGGAACTGGCCCAGTCCACCTCGGGCCGGGCACCGACCGTCGCGGAGATCGCCGTGCACACGGGGCTCAGCGAGGACGAGGTGCGCACCGGCATGGAGGCCCTGGAGTGCTTCTCGGCACTGTCCCTGGACGCCGAGGTGGCCGGCACCGACGGGTACGCGCTCGGTGACTCCCTGGGCGGCCCGGACCCGGGCTTCGACCTCGTCGTCGACCGGGCCGCGGTCAAGCCGTGTCTGGCGACGCTGCCCGAGCGCGAGCGCACCATCCTCTACCTGCGGTTCTTCCGTGGCATGACCCAGAGCCGGATCGCCGAGCAGCTCGGTATCTCGCAGATGCACGTCTCGCGGCTGCTCAGCGGCTGCTTCGACCGGCTGCGCGAGGAACTGCTCACCGAGACCCGGGCCCGTTGAGCCGGTCCCGCCCACGGGTGCCGCCGGCCCCCTCACCGGGGTCCGCGGACCCCGCCCCTCATTCCGCCTCGGCTCCGGGCACCTGCGTGGGGCCGAGGCGGTCGAGGGCGTCCTCCAGCGCGACGCGGACGTCGGCCGGTATCTCACCGCGGCGGCCCCAGATCAGGATCAGCTCCGCGATGTGGCGCAACTTGATGTTGGTGTGCTGGGAGACCTCCTTGAGCACCTCCCAGCCTCGGTCCGGGGTGACCCGGGCGAGGGCCACGATCATGCCGATCGCCTGGTCCACGACCGCGTGCGAGGCCATGGCCTGCTTCAGCTGGTCGACCTCCGCCTGCAGCGCGGCCACCCGGTCCGCCTCGCTCTGTGTCATCTCTCCATCCTCGGCAGGGGGCTGCACCACTGCCACCTGGGGTACTCGACAGGCGTTCCACCCACGTCCGGCCGGACACTGGTGCCAGACCGGTGGCCGCCCGGCCCCGAGAGCAGGACGACTGCCATGAACCACGACACCCCCGCCGGGGCACCGCGCCGGAAAGACGTCGTCTCCACCCACGCCGTCTTCGGCGCGCCGTGCTGGGTGAGCCTGACCAGCCGTGACCTCCAGGCCACCCAGGACTTCTACTCGGCGGTCCTGGGCTGGCGCTGGCGCGGCGCCAAGCTCGGCGAGCACTTCAGGATCGCCCTGGCGAACGGGGTGCCGGTGGCCGGGATCGCGGCCGTCGCCACCATGTGGCAGATGGCGGTCGCCTGGACGCCGTACTTCGCCGTGCCGGACGCGGACGTCGCCGTGGCCCGGGCGCGGGAGCGCGGCGGGACGGCGGCGGTGGGGCCGCTGTCGTTCCCGCCCGGCCGGGCGGCGCTGCTCGCCGACCGGGACGGCGCCACCTTCGGCATCTGGCAGGGCGAACTGGTCGGCAACTGGGAGGCGTGGCGGCAGGCGGCACCGACCTTCGTCCGGCTGCACACCCGGGACGCCTTCGACGCCGCGATCTTCTACGGCGAGATCCTGGGCTGGGCGAGCGGGCAGCCGGGGTGCTGCGAGGTGGAGTACGACGGTGGCGAGGTGCTGCTGCGCAGCCGGGGTGACGTCGTGGCGCGTATCGACTCGGGCGCGGTCGAGGCCGCCCCGGACCCCTCCGTGCGTCCGCACTGGCAGGTCCACTTCGCGGTGAGCGACGTCGCGGGCTGCGCCCGCGCCGCGGAGAAGCACGGCGGCAGCGTGCTGCGCGAGGACGAGTCCGAGGCGATCCTGCGGGACGCGGACGGCGCGCAGTTCACCGTGATGGCACGCGGGGCCCGCTGAGCCGGGCGGCCCGCGGGCCGCGGCCAGGCCCGCCCAGCGGGCGGGCCGCAGC
>NZ_WWJT01000646.1 GCF_009865385.1 Streptomyces sp. SID486
GCGCCCGCCCCGGCCCCGGTGACCCCGGCCACCGCGCCGACCTCCCCGACCGCCACCCAGGCGACCGACGAGGGCGCGTACGTGACCCCGCTGGTGCGCAAGCTCGCCGCGGAGAACGGCGTCGACCTGGCCGGCGTCAAGGGCACCGGCGTCGGCGGCCGCATCCGCAAGCAGGACGTCCTCGCCGCCGCCGAGGCCGCGAAGGCCGCCACCGCCGCACCGGCCCCGGCCGCTGCCGCCGCCCCGGCCGCCGCCAGGAAGGCCCCGGCGCTGGAGGTCTCCCCGCTGCGCGGCCAGACCGTCAAGATGCCTCGCATCCGCAAGGTCATCGGCGACAACATGGTCAAGGCGCTGCACGAGCAGGCGCAGCTGTCGTCGGTCGTCGAGGTCGACGTCACGCGCCTGATGAAGCTGCGCGCCCGGGCGAAGGACTCCTTCGCGGCCCGTGAGGGCGTCAAGCTCTCCCCGATGCCGTTCTTCGTCAAGGCCGCCGCGCAGGCGCTGAAGGCCCACCCGGTCGTCAACGCCAAGATCAACGAGGCCGAGGGCACGATCACCTACTTCGACTCCGAGAACGTCGGGATCGCGGTGGACTCCGAGAAGGGCCTGATGACCCCGGTCATCAAGCGGGCCGGCGACCTCAACATCGCGGGCATCGCCAAGGCCACGGCGGAGCTGGCCGGCAAGGTCCGCGCCAACAAGATCACCCCGGACGAGCTGTCCGGCGCGACCTTCACCATCTCCAACACCGGTTCGCGCGGCGCGCTGTTCGACACGATCATCGTGCCGCCGGGCCAGGTCGCGATCCTCGGCATCGGTGCCACGGTCAAGCGTCCGGCCGTCATCGAGACCGAGGAGGGCACGGTCATCGGCGTCCGCGACATGACCTACCTGACCCTCTCCTACGACCACCGCCTGGTCGACGGCGCCGACGCGGCCCGTTACCTGACGGCGGTCAAGGCGATCCTGGAAGCGGGCGAGTTCGAGGTCGAGCTGGGCCTCTGACCCACCTGAGCCGTCGTACCCGAACACCCCGCCCGGAGCATTCCGGGCGGGGTGTTCGTGTTTGTCGGCACACCCCGCGTGTAAGGCTCGTCTCACCTGCGCAAAAGCACGTCCATGCGCCCTGCCCGCCGAGCGGACCGGCCGTATTGTCTAAACGTCGAAGCCCCCGGAGGCCGCAAGCCGGCCTCTCCCTAAGGAGCCCTCATGACCGCGCCCGTCGTCCACTCGCTGCGCGAGCAGATCCGCGAGCACATCGTGGAGGGGATCGTCAGCGGGCGCTGGCAGCCGGGTGAGCGGATCGTGGAGCGCCGGATCGCCACGGAGCTGGAGGTCAGCCAGACCCCGGTGCGCGAGGCCCTGCGCGAGCTGGAGTCACTGCGGCTGATCGAGTCCGCGCCGAACAAGGGCGTGCGGGTGCGCAACCTGACCGCGGCGGACCTGGAGGAGAGCTACCCGGTCCGGGCGGGCCTGGAGGCGATCGCGGCCGAGCTGGCGGCGGAGCGGCTCGCGGAGGACTGCTCGGCGCTGGAGCCGCACGTGCTGGCCCTGTACGAGGCCGACCGGAACGCGGACGGTACGGCCCAGGTGCGCCACACGGTCGGTTTCCACCGGGAACTGGTCCGCGCGGCCCGCAACTCGGTGCTGCTGCACACCTGGGAGGGGCTCGGCATCGAGGTCTTCACGGCGCTGTCGATCCGCTGGCTGGGCACGGTCCAGCAGTCCTACGCGGAGGAGCACGAGGAGCTGGTGCAGGCGTTCAAGCGGCGCGACCCGCGCATCCCCGAGCTGGTGAAGGCGCATGTCCTGGGGTGCGCCCCACGGCCCTGACCCAGCCGAGCATTCCCGCGCTCACCTGCGAAAACAAGGCCAAAGCGCGTCACCCGGTGCCATCAGTGCAGGCACCGGGTGCCTAGTTTCCCGGAATCGAGAGGTTTTCGGCCTCAACCCTTTGATCGATCATCGATCAGGGAGTTAAAGTCACCGACGGACTTCTACCGAAGCCCGCTGCCCTGTCCTGCCAAAGACCTAGGGCACCCCCGAACCCTTACCGATGAGGGAACCCCCTTCGACTGAGGAAGGCGGCGACATGACCGACCCCCACGCCATCCAGCCGAGCGCGCTCGACCAGCTCCCCGACCGCGACCCGGAGGAGACCGCCGAATGGCAGGCCTCCCTGGACGCCGTCGCCCGCGAGGCCGGGCCGCACCGCGCCGCGTACCTGATGCGGCGCACGCTGGAGCGCGCCGAGGCGGGCGGCATCGCGCTGCCGAAGCTCCTCGAGACGGACTACGTCAACACCATCCCCACCTCCGCGGAGCCGGGCCTGCCCGGTGACCCGGAGATGGAGGCCCGGATCACCGCGTGGAACCGCTGGAACGCGGCGGCCATGGTGACCCGCGGCGCGAAGCACGGCGTCGGCGGCCACATCGCCACCTTCGCCTCCGCGGCCTGGCTGTACGAGACCGGCTTCAACCACTTCTTCAAGGGCAAGGAGGGCGACGGCTCCGGCGACCAGCTGTACATCCAGGGCCACGCCTCCCCCGGCATCTACGCCCGCGCCTTCCTCGACGGCCGGCTGAACGAGCACCACCTGGACAACTTCCGCCAGGAAGCCGGCGGCAACGGCCTGCCGTCGTACCCGCACCCGCGCCGGCTGCCCTGGCTGTGGGAGTTCCCGACGGTCTCCATGGGCCTCGGTCCGCTGTCGGCGATCTACCAGGCGCGGTTCAACCGCTACCTGACCAACCGCAGCATCAAGGACGTCTCCGCCTCGCACGTCTGGGCCTTCCTGGGCGACGGCGAGATGGACGAGCCGGAGTCGACGGCGGCCCTCGCGCTCGCCGCCCGTGAGGAGCTGGACAACCTCACCTTCGTCATCAACTGCAACCTGCAGCGCCTCGACGGCCCGGTCCGCGCCAACTTCAAGATCGTGCAGGAGCTGGAAGCCCAGTTCCGCGGCGCCGGCTGGAACGTCGTCAAGACGCTGTGGGGCACCGCCTGGGACGAGCTGTTCCAGCTCGACACCACCGGCGCGCTCGTCCGCCGCCTGCGCGAGGTACCGGACGCGCAGATCCAGACGTACCAGACCCGCGACGCCGCCTACATCCGCGAGGACTTCTTCGGGAAGGAGCCGGCGCTCGCCGAGCTGGCGAAGCTGCTGAGCGACGACAAGATCCTGGAGTGCTTCCACCTCTCGCGCGGCGGCCACGAGGCCCGCAAGGTCTACGCCGCGTACAAGGCCGCCGTCGAGCACAAGGGCGCGCCGACCGTGATCCTGGCCCAGACGGTCAAGGGCCACACCCTGGGCGAGGGCTTCGCGTCGAAGAACGCCAACCACCAGATGAAGAAGCTGTCGGTGGACGAGTTCAAGACGATGCGCGACCTGCTGGACCTGCCGATCAAGGACAGCGACTTCACCGACGGCGTGGTCCCCTACGGCCACCCGGGCGCCGACTCCCCCGAGGTCCGCTACCTCCAGGAGCGCCGCGCGGCCCTCGGCGGCCCGGCCCCGGCCCGCCGCACGCACGCGCTGGCCCCGCTGCCCGCCCCGGCCGAGAAGGCGTTCGCCTCCTTCGACAAGGGTTCCGGCTCGCAGAACGTGGCCACCACCATGGCCTTCGTCCGCCTGGTCAAGGACCTGGTCCGGGACAAGGAGACGGGCAAGCGCTGGGTGCCGATCGTCCCCGACGAGGCGCGCACCTTCGGCATGGAGAGCCTGTTCCCCTCGCTCGGGATCTACTCCCCCAAGGGCCAGACGTACGAGCCGGTCGACCGCGACCAGCTGATGTACTACAAGGAGGCCAAGAACGGCCAGATCCTCAACGAGGGGATCACCGAGGCCGGTTCGATGGCCGACTTCATCGCCGCGTCCACCGCGTACGCGACGCACGGCGAGGCGATGATCCCGTTCTACATCTTCTACTCGATGTTCGGCTGGCAGCGCACGGCCGACCAGATGTGGCAGCTCGGCGACCAGCTCGGCCGCGGCTTCCTCGTCGGCGCGACGGCCGGCCGTACGACCCTGACGGGCGAGGGCCTCCAGCACGCCGACGGCCACTCCCCGGTCATCGCCGCGACCAACCCGGCCGCGCTGACCTACGACCCCGCGTTCGCGTACGAGGTCGCGGCCATCGTCCGCGAGGGTCTGCGCCGGATGTACGGCGAGGCGAAGGCGGGCGAGGACCAGAACGTCTTCTACTACCTGACGGTCTACAACGAGCCGCTGCCGCAGCCGGCCAAGCCGCAGGGCCTCGGTATCGACGAGGGCATCGTCAAGGGCCTGTACCGCTTCAACACGGCGGAGTCGGCGGGTGTGTCCGCGCCGGCCGACGCCCCGCGCATCCAGCTGCTGGGTTCGGGCACGGCGATCCACTGGGCGCTGGAGGCCCAGCGGCTGCTCGCCGAGGAGTGGGGCGTGGCCGCCGACGTGTGGTCCGCCACCTCCTGGTCGGAGCTGCGCCGGGACGCGATGGAGGCCGACGCGGCGCTGCTGCGCGGCGAGGAGCGCGTGCCGTACGTCCGCCAGGCGCTCCAGGGTGCCGAGGGCCCGGTCCTCGCGGTCTCCGACTACATGCGCCAGGTCCCGGACCAGATCGCGCAGTGGGTCGAGCAGGACTGGTCCTCGCTGGGCGCCGACGGCTTCGGCCTGTCGGACACCCGTGAGGCCGCCCGCCGCCACTTCGGCGTCGACGCCCCGTCGATCGTCGTCGCGGCCCTGGCCCAGCTCGCCCGTCGCGGCGAGGTGAAGGCCACGGCGGTCAAGGAGGCCCGGGAGAAGTACGGGCTGTAGCCACCGACGCGGGTGGTGACGGGCGGTGCGCCGCCGCCGGTCACCACCGCCGTGGTGACCTGCCTCAGCGGCGGACCTGAGGGGTGCGAGCCCTTCGGATCCGCCGCTCTGCCGTTCCCGCTCCCTCTCCCCGTGACGGCTCTCGGGCCCGCTGTCACCGGGGCGCGGCATCATGAGCGTATGCGTGCCGCCCGACTGATCAAGATGGTGCTCCTGCTCCAGTCCCGGCCCGTCATGACCGCCGCGGAACTGGCACGGGAGCTGGAGGTGTCGGAGCGGACCGTGACGCGGGACGCGCAGGCCCTGTCGCAGGCGGGGGTACCGGTGTACGCCGACCGGGGGCGGGCCGGGGGGTACCGGCTCGTCGGCGGGTACCGGACGCGGCTGACGGGGCTGGCCCGGAGCGAGGCCGAGGCCCTGTTCCTGAGCGGGGTGCCGGGGGCGCTGCGGGAGATGGGCCTGGCGGACGCGGCCTCGGCGGCCCGGCTCAAGGTCTCCGCCGCGCTGCTGCCCTCGCTGCGGGACGCCCCCGACACGGCCGCCCAGCGGTTCCACCTGGACGCGCCCGCCTGGTTCCGGGAGCCGGAGACGCCCGCGCTGCTGCCGGTGCTCGCCGAGGCGGTGTGGGGGGACAGCCGGGTCCTCGCGCGTTACCGGCGTGCGGACCGCGAGGTGGAGCGGCGGCTGGAGCCGTACGGGCTCGTGCTGAAGGCCGGCGTCTGGTACCTGTGCGCGCGGGTGGCGGAGAGCGGTTCCCTCCGGACCTACCGGATCGACCGGTTCGGTGCCGTCGACGCCCTCCCGGAGCGTTTCGAGCGCGAGCCGGACTTCGATCTGCCCGGCTTCTGGGCGGGCCAGGCGGAACGGTTCGCCCGGTCGATCCTGCGCGCCGAGGTGGTCGTACGGCTCTCCCCCGAGGGCGTGCGCCGGCTGCCGCACACCGTGGATCCGCCGGGCGCGCGGGAGGCGCTGGAGGGGGCGGGCCCGCCGGACGCCGACGGCTGGGTGACGGTGACGCTGCCGGTGGAGTCGGAGGAGGTCGCGCACGGCCAGCTGACGGCGCTCGGGCCGGAGGCCGAGGTGCTGGCGCCGGCCCGGTTGCGGAAGCGGTTCGCGGCGGACGCGGCCCGCACCGCCGCGCTGTACGGCCCCGGGGACGACTGACGACGGCCCACACCGCCACGCTCCACGACCCCGGGGACGACTGACGGCGATCCGCACCGCCGGGCCGTACCACCGCCGGAACGGCAGACGCGGCCCCGCGCCACCGCGGGAAGGGCAGAGCGCGATCCCCGTACTCCGCGTGCGCCCCACCGGCCGAGGCCCGATGCTGGTGGCGTGATGGACGAGACGGAGTTCTGGGAGCTGATCGACACGACCCGCGAGGCCGCCGAGGGCGACCCCGAGGAACAGGCCGACCTGCTCGTGGACCGGCTGCTCCAGCTGGACCCGGAGCTGGTCCTGGACTTCGCCCGTCACTTCGAGGCCCGTTACAACCGCGCGTACCGCTGGGACCTGTGGGGGGCCGCCTGGCTGCTGCTGGACGGGTGCAGCGACGACGCGTTCGACTTCTTCCGGTGCTGGCTGATCGGCCAGGGCCGGGAGGTCTACGAGGGCTCACTGCACGATCCGGACGCGCTGGCCGGCCTGCTCGGCGAGTTCGACGAGGAGATCGACGGCGACGGTGAGGAGCTGGGGTACGCGGCGGACGAGGCGTACGAGCAGCTGACCGGGACCGTCGCACCGGAGCTGGGCATCGCCCCGGCCCCGGCGGAGCCCGAGGGCACCTCCCTGGACCTGGAGGACGACCGCGTACTGGCCCAGCGCTATCCCCGCCTGTGGGAGCGGTTCAGGGGGTAGGCCCCCGGCCCGGCGCGGCCCGCGGGATCGGAAGCGGCCGGCGGGCTCGGAAACGGTCCGCGGGCTCGGAAACGGCCGGCGGGCTCGGAAGCGGTCCGCTTACCCCTTGTGACTCACCCGCTCCCGTCCCCGTCCTCCACATCCGCACCCGCCCCCGGCTTCCCTGAGACGGCCGGCTTCCCTGACACGCTCGGCTTGCCCGCCGCCGTCGGCTTGCTCTTCCCGGCCGGCTTCCCAGCCCCCGTCGGCTTGC
>NZ_WWJT01000647.1 GCF_009865385.1 Streptomyces sp. SID486
CGCCTCCCGGCCGCCCGGGCCCGGGTGCCGCGTGGGGCGGCGACCGCTCAGGCCGCGGGTACGTGCACCGTCTCGACCCGGCTGGCCACCAGCCGCTCGCGCTCCCGCCGGGCCGCCCGCCCCCGCAGCCGCAGGATCTGGCTGACACCGAGCGCCTGCAGGACGAACACCGCCGAGAAGGCCACGGTGTAGTCGTCCCCGGTCGCGTCCAGCAGCACACCGATCGCGAACAGCGTGGTCATGGACGCGATGAAGCCGCCCATGTTGGTGATGCCGGACGCCGTCCCCTGCCGCTCGGGCGGATTCGCGGGCCGGGAGAAGTCGAAGCCGAGCATCGACGCCGGCCCGCACGCGCCGAGCACCGTGCACAGCACCAGCAGCAGCCACATCGGGGCATGCTCCCCGGGGTACGCCAGCGTCGCCGCCCACAGCAGGGCCGTCGCGCTCACCGTGCCCAGCGCCAGCGGCAGCCGCGCCGCGTGGTGCCGGGCGACGATCTGGCCGTAGACCAGGCCGACCACCATGTTGGACAGGACGACGAGGGTGAGCAGTTCGCCGGCCGTACCGCGGCTCAGTCCCTGCGCCTCGACCAGGAACGGCAGCCCCCACAGCAGCAGGAACACCATCGCCGGGAACTGGGTGGTGAAGTGCACCCACAGGCCCAGCCGGGTGCCCGGCTCCCGCCAGGCCGCGGCGATCTGCCGGCGCACGTAGGCCGCGCCCCGGTGCGCGGACGGTTCCGGTTCCTGACCCTCGGGGTGGTCCTTGAGGAACAGCAGGGTCAGCACGAGGACGACGGCACCCGCCAGCGCGCTGCCCGCGAACGCCGGGGTCCAGCCGACGCTGTGCAGCAGCCGGGCCAGGACCAGGGTGGAGACCAGGTTGCCCGCCATGCCGACCAGTCCCGCGAGCTGCGCGACCAGCGGCCCGCGCCGGGCGGGGAACCAGCGGGTGCCGAGCCGCAGGACGCTGATGAAGGTCATCGCGTCGCCGCAGCCCAGCAGCGCCCGGGAGGCGAGGGCGGTGCCGTAGGAGGGGGAGAAGGCGAAGCCCAGCTGTCCGGCGGTGAACAGCACCGCCCCGATGCTCAGCACCTTCTTGGTGCCGAGGCGGTCCACCAGCAGTCCGACGGGTATCTGCATGCCCGCGTAGACCAGCAGCTGGAGTATGGAGAACGTCGAGAGGGCGGAGGCGTTGACATGGAAGCGGTCGGCCGCGTCGAGGCCGGCCACCCCCAGCGACGTACGGAAGATGACGGCGACGAAGTAGACGGCCACGCCTATGGACCACACGGCGACGGCCCGGCGGCCGCCCGGCGGGTCACCCGGAAGTGTGGCGTTGCGCTCGGGAGCGCTCATCGGACCTCACCTCGTGCGAGGTGCGAGAACCAGCTCACGTGCCGGTGCACGATCCCGACGGCCGCCTCCGCGTCCCCGGCGCGCAGCGCCTCCAGGATCTGCGCGTGCTCGGCGAGCGTCTTGGCGATCCGGTCGGGGTGCGAGTGCATCACGGCCACGCCCATCCGCAGCTGGCGGTCGCGCAACTGGTCGTAGAGCCGGGAGAGGATCTCGTTGCCCCCGCTGCGGACGATCTCGGCGTGGAAGCAGCGGTCGGTGACCGCGGCGGCGGCCAGGTCACCGGCCGCGGCCTGCGCCTTCTGCCGCTCCAGCAGCTCGGTCAGCCGCTCCAGCAGCCCCGGCGGGGCGGGTACGGCCTTGCGGGCCGCGTGCTCCTCCACCAGCAGCCGGGTCTCCACCACATCGGCGATCTCCTGCGCGGAGACCGGCAGGACCAGGGCGCCCTTCTTCGGGTAGAGGCGGATGAGACCCTCGGCCTCCAGCCGCAGCAGCGCCTCCCGGACGGGCGTCCGGGAGACACCGACGGCCTCGGCCAGCTCACCCTCGGTGAGCAGGGTGCCGCCCTCGTAGCGGCGGTCGAGCACCCCCTGCTTGACATGGGCGTACACGCGGTCGGCGGCGGGTGGCGGCTTGAGGGACTGCGGTGCGGGCTGCTCGACGGCCGTTTTCATGCCCACAGGATAGATACAACACGTACGCAAGCGGCACCCCCGTCCATCATGCGGACGTGACGAACGCCTCCCGCAGCGACCGCACAACCTTCTGTGCTACTTACGTGTCACACACATGCGGCCCCCTTCCACCCCACCCAACTCGGCCGCACATCAGGGGCATTCAAGACATCCGAGGTACATCACATTGATTACCGGCATTAAGGGCATCCGCTTTCCTCGAGCCGCCGCCGTCGCCGTCACCTCCGGCGCGCTGCTCGCCACCGGCGCCCTCACCGCAGCGCCCGCGCAGGCCGTGGCCACGCCCTCGATCGTGGCCAAGGGCGGGTACCTCATGAACAACGCCAACGGCGCGTCGCTGTACGGGAAGAACGCGGACAAGCAGCTCGCCACCGGCTCCACCACCAAGATCATGACCGCCAAGGTCGTGCTGGCGCAGCCGAACCTCAACCTGAACGCCACGGTGACGATCGACAAGGCGTACAGCGACTACGTCGTCAGGAACAACGCCTCCCTGGCCCACCTGATCGTCGGCGACAAGGTGACGGTCCGCCAGCTGCTGTACGGGCTGATGCTGCCGTCCGGCTGCGACGCCGCCTACGCGCTCGCCGACAAGTTCGGCGCCGGCTCCACCCGCGCCGCGCGCGTGAAGAGCTTCATCGGCAAGATGAACACCGCCGCCGCGAACCTGCACCTGACCCACACCCACTTCGACTCGTTCGACGGCATCGGCAACGGCAGGAACTACTCGACGCCGCGCGACCTGACGAAGATCGCCAGCAGCGCGATGAAGAACGCCACGTTCCGCGCGGTGGTGAAGACGAAGTCGTACACCGCCAAGACGAAGACCAAGTCGGGCGGCACGCGCACGATGGCCCCGTGGAAGAACACCAACGGGCTGCTCAGCAGCTACAGCGGCACCATCGGCGTGAAGACCGGCTCCGGCCCGGAGGCCAAGTACTGCCTGGTCTTCGCCGCGACCCGGAACGGCAGGACGGTCATCGGCACCGTCCTCGCCTCCTCCTCCATCCCCCAGCGCGAGGCGGACGCCAAGAAGCTCCTCGGCTACGGCTTCGCCCGGCTCGGCTGACAGCCGCTCCGGCACCGAGGGCCCGTCGCGCACCGCGGCGGGCCCTTCTTGTCGCCCCGCCGGCGGTGCAGGTCGCGGCGGTGTGCCGGCCGCGGCGGTGGTGCAGGCCGCGGCGGGCCCTCCTCGTCGCCCCGCCGGCGGCGGAGACCGCGGCGGTCCGGCCCGGCGTGTCCCGCACCCACCGATGACACGCATGGTGCTAGTGTCATTGGCACCATGCTGCTGCGTCTGGACACGGCCGACACCCGCCCGCTGCACGAACAGGTCGCCGCGGCGGTGCGGCGGGCCGTCGCCGAGGGCGAATGCCGCGCGGGCGACCGCCTGCCCTCGGCCCGCGATCTCTCCGCGGCCCTGGACATCAACGTCAACACCGTCCTGCGCGGCCTGCGCGAACTGCGGGACGAGGGCCTGCTGGAGTTCCGGCGGGGCCGGGGCATCACGGTCGCCGAGGGCGCGGCCCGCCGCTCCGGACTGCAGATCAAGGTGCGGGAGCTGATGGCGGAGGCGTCCCGGCTGGGCTACAGCCGGGCCGATCTCATCGACATGATCCGGGGGCTGACATGACGGGCGGGAACACTCCGGGGGCCGACGCGACGGGCGGGGACACGGGGCCCGCCCCCCACGGCCGCGCGGCGCGCCGCTGGGCCGTCGCCGCGACGGTGACCGTCGCCGCCGCCCTCGCCGGCCTCCCCCGGGCCGCGCACGACCGGCTCCCCGACCGGCTGGCCACCCACTGGAGCGGCGGTGACACCCCCGACGGCTCGATGCCCCTGTGGGCGGCCTCCCTCTTCCCGGCGGGCGTCTGGCTGCTGCTCGCTCTCGCGGTGAGTGTCCGGTGGCGCCGCTCCTGGCCCGCGGCGCGTCCCTGGCGGGCGATGACGCTGGCGCCCACGGGGGCTGTACTGGTCGGCGCGCAGGTGTCCGTGATCCGGGCGAACCTCGACCGCGCGGACTGGCACGAGGCCCGCATGTCCGTCTTCGGCGTGGTGCTGCCCATGGCCCTGGCGGCGGTGGCCGGTGCGATCGCGTGGCGGCTGACCACCCTGCCCTCCGCCCCGCCCGCCGACCCCGCGCACGCACTGGACCTGCCCGAGGGCCAACGGCTGGTGTGGTTCTCCCGTACGGCCAACCCTGTCCTGCGGCTGCTGGCGGCGGTGACGGGGCTGGCCGCCGCCGCCGCGCTGGCCTTCCTGACCGCAGGGCTGGCGAGCCCCGCCGCGCTGTGGCCCGTGTGCGCGGGCTGCACGGTCACCGCGCTCGCCTTCGCCGCCTTCTCCTCGGTCCAGGCCAAGGTGTCGGAGGCCGGCCTGGAGGTGGCGTTCGGCCCGCTCGGCTGGCCCGCCCGCCGCTGGTCCCCGGCCGCCGTCGAGTCCGCCCGCGCCGAACGGCGGCTGCCCTCCCAGGTCGGCGGCTGGGGCTACCGCTTCAGCGGCCTCGGCACGACGGTCATGCTGCGCGCCGGCGACTGCCTGGTCATACGAGCCCGGGGCCGCCGTACGGACTTCGCGGTGAGCGTGGACGACGCCGAACGGGGAGCGGCCCTCCTGAACGCCCTCCGAACCCACCGGCCGACCTGAAACCACCGCGACCGCCTGACCTGAAACCACCGCGACCGCCCGACCCGTAACCACCGCGACCGCCCGACCCGTAACCACCGCGACCGGACGACGGACCACATAACGGCCGTTACACGCAAGCGAATTGGCGATCTTCGCCCGCAATCGTGAACTTCCCGGCTTTCCGCTGGCATATTCCAATTCCTCCGCTCTACGTTCCGCAGCGGAGGTAACTCACATGAATGAACCCAAGAAGCAGTCCGGCCCCGCCGGGCAGCGCGAGGCGATCGACGTCAGCGACTTCGTGTACGCGGCGACCGGAGCCCGCGTCCGCCGCCTGACGATGCCGGACGGAAGCCACTGGTTCCCGGCGGTGGACGTGTGCAAGGAGCTGGGGTACACCACACCTCGCAAGGCACTCACGGACCATGTCCCGGAGAACCATCGAGAAAGTCTCGAGACAGTGACTGGAAGTCACTGTCTCAGCATCCCTGCAGGTAGGGAGTGGCGCCGAGACCTGCAACTCATCGATCTCCAGGGGCTGATCCTCCTCGTCCAAGCCTGCACGAAGCCTTCCTGCGCCCCCTTCAAACAGTGGGCCGCCGAAGTCATCGAGACCGTGCAGCGAGAGGGTTCCTACACTCTCGAAGAGGCCGAGGTGCAGCCGGTCGAACCGGGCGCGCCCATCGCGTACGCCATGCCGGAACAGGTCGCGGAAGCCATCGTCCGGCTCGAAGCGCACAACCTTCAGCTGGACGAGGACCTCGCAAAGGGGCAACGCGAGTCGATCGCGCTGCAGACGCAGATGCTCGCGGTTCAGCAGCAGACGCTCGCCGTCCAGCAGGAGACGCTCGCCGTTCAACGCGAGACGCTCACCGTTCAGCGGGAGACGCTCGCCGTTCAGCGCGAGGCGCTCGCCGTTCAGCGGGAGACGCTGGGGACGCAGAAGGCGACGCTCGCCGTGCACCAGGCCATGGTCCGGGCGATGGAACGTATCGCGGACCGGCTGGACGACCTCGTGCTCCGGCGTGCCCCGCTCGGCAGGCCCTTCGCGGCACTGCCCACCACGGAGTCCGTGCTGGCGGGCTGGCGGCAGCGGCTGTCCGTGACGGAGGACGTGTGGACGGTGGCCGTGGTCATCGCCCCGGTCCTCGTGGAGAAGGGCGAGCTGCGCGAACCGCTCGGGTCCATCGCGGCTCGTACCGGCCTGTCGGTGCACCGCGTCAACGAATGCCTCCGCCTGCTGCGCAAGCACGCCTGCATCCGTTCGCAGGGCGGGGCCGAGGACGGGGCGCCGGTGTACGTCCTCGATCGGGGCTGAAGAAGAGGATCGGGGCTGGGGAAAAGAGAGGGGGCGGCCGCATCACTTGGTTGCGGCCGTCCCCTCCTGGCTCCGAGGTTATCCGGTGGAAGCCCTCACGCCCAGGTGATCAGTCGTTTCGGCTGCTCCAGGATCGCCGCGACGTCCGCGAGGACCCTGGATCCCAGCTCCCCGTCGACCAGCCGGTGGTCGAAGCTCAGGGCCAGCGTGGTCACCTGACGCGGCTTAACCTTCCCCTTGTGCACCCACGGCTGGAGCTTGATCGCGCCGACCGCGAGGATCGCCGACTCCCCCGGGTTGAGGATCGGGGTGCCGGTGTCGACGCCGAACACGCCGACGTTGGTGATGGTCACCGTGCCCCCCTGCATGGCGGCGGGCGAGGTCTTGCCCTCGCGGGCCGTCGCCACCAGTTCACCCAGCGCCTCGGCCAGCTGCGGGAGCGTCTTGTCCTGCGCGTCCTTGATGTTCGGGACGATCAGGCCGCGCGGAGTGGCCGCCGCGATGCCCAGGTTGACGTAGTGCTTGAGCACGATCTCCTGGCGGGCCTCGTCCCAGGCGGCGTTGACGTCCGGGTTGCGCTTGATGGCGACCAGCAGGGCCTTGGAGATCAGCAGGAGCGGGTTGACCCGCAGACCCTGCATGTCCTTGTCCTGCTTCAGCTCCTCGACCAGCTTCATCGTGCGGGTCACGTCCACCGTCACGAACTCGGTGACGTGCGGTGCCGTGAACGCCGAGCCGACCATCGCCTGCGCGGTGGCCTTGCGGACGCCCTTGACCGGGATCCGGGTCTCGCGCGCCGTGTCGTACGACGTCCCGGGCGCCGGGGCCACCGGGGCGGCGGCCGGCGCGGCGGGGGCGGCCGGAGCCGGCGCGG
>NZ_WWJT01000648.1 GCF_009865385.1 Streptomyces sp. SID486
TAGTCCGCTCCCAGGATCACCGGCAGTTCGGGTGCCACCTTCGCCACCACGCCGGCCCGCTTCGCCGCGAGCGCCCGCGCCTGCACGCCCATCCGCACCCGGTCGAACCCCTCCGGCACCGGCGTCCCCGCCACCAGGGACGACAGCACGGCGGCCTGGGCCACCCCGAGCCGCTCGCGCATGCCGGCCACCGGCCGGGCCAGGACGCCGACGCCCCCGTCACCCGCGCAGCCCCCGTCGCCGGCACCGGCCGGTCCGGCGGTGCTGCCCCCGTCGCCGGTACCGGCCGGTCCGGCGGTGCTGCCCCCGTCACCGGTACCGCTCGTACCGCCGGCACCGGCCGTGCTGCCCCCGTGGCTCCCGGAGCCCGTGCCGGCCGTCGCCGCCGCGGTCTTCGCCCCTGCGGTCTTCGCCCCTGCGGTCTTCGCCCCTGCGGTCTTCGCCACCGCGGTCTTCGCCCCTGCGGTCCTCGCCGGGCGTGAACGGCCGACGGCCAGGGCCTCCCGGATCGCACTCAACTCCCGCTCCAGCTCCCCCGGTTCGGGGAAGTCCTCGTCCCGCTCCAGGAGGACCCCGGGGGGTGCGACCCGGGTGGCGAGGTCGGTCAGGATGTCCAGTACGGGACGCGGCACGGGGTGCGCGTGACTGTCGTGCCATACGCCGTCGCGCTCGAAGCCGCCCGCTACATGGACGTAGGCGATCGCCTCCAGGGGCAGTTCGGCCAGCGCCTCGGCCGGGTCCTCGCCCCGGTTGACGTGGTTGGTGTGCAGGTTGGCCACATCGATCAGCAGGCGTACGCCGGTCCGCTCGACCAGTTCGGACAGGAACCGGCCCTCCGTCAGCTCCTCGCCCGGCCAGGAGAACAGTGCGGCGATGTTCTCCAGGGCCAGCGGCACCGGCAGCGCGTCCTGGGCGACACGGACGTTCTCGCACAGCACGTCCAGCGCGTCCCGGGTGCGTGGTACGGGCAGCAGGTGTCCGGCCTCCAGGTGCGGGGAGGCGGTGAGCGCGCCGCCGGCCCGGACGAAGGCGATGTGCTCGGTCACCAGTGGGGCCCCGAGGGCCTGTGCCCGTTCGGCGAGCGCCGCCAGACGCTGTTCGTCGGGCCGGTCCGCGCCGCCGAGGCCGAGGGAGACGCCGTGCGGGATCACCGTCACACCGCGCTCGCGCAGCCGCAGCAGCGACTCCGGGAGGTGTCCCGGGCAGACGTTCTCCGCCACGACCTCCACCCAGTCGATGCCCGGCATCCGCTCCACGGCGTCCGCGATCTCCGGCCGCCAGCCGATCCCCGTCCCCAGTCGCCGCATGGCGCCTCCCCCTCCTCGGCCCGTGCCCGTGCCCGTGTGTCGAGTGACGGGGGTATGGCCCCGGCGGGCGACGTCGAACCCCCAGCCGGGCGCGTTCAGAGCAACATTTGAGGTTGAGTCCCCGGGCCGGTCACCGCTTTGGGCCCGGGGCCGGTCACCGCTCCGGAGCGTGGGCCGGTCAGCGCTCCAGGCTGTGGGCCGGTCACTGTTCCAGGCTGTGGGCCGGTCAGCGCCTCCCGCCCCTCGACCGAGGCGGTGTCCACCGTGCGGCGCAGCACCAGCCGGCGGGTACGGTCTCCCCGCTCGACCCGCCCGTCGACCCCCGCCACCCGGTCACACCCGGCGCAGCGCGGGATGGTCGGCGACGACCGTGCAGGAACCCGGTGCGATCTCCGTGAAGCCGGCGTCCCGCACCAGCGGCAGACCGCCGCCGGTGAGCCGGGCCCAGTCGGCGGGGTCGGCCGTGCGGACGGACAGCGCGTACCCGGCCTCCCGCCAGGCGGTGCGCTCCGCGCCGGACAGCGCCCACCAGGCCAGCTGGGCACCGTGACCGGCCTGGGCCATCGCCTTGCCGGCCGACATCTCCAGCCCCGGGTTCAGCCAGAGCACGGGCTGTGCCGGGTCCGCGGCGACGGGCGGCTCGGGGTCGTCCAGTTCGGTGCCCGACACCTGGAGCTTGGCCAGGTCCTTGGGCCAGCCGTCCAGCGGGATCGGCGGGAAGACCCGGACCTCCGCGGACTTGCCGGTGACCGTGATCCCGGGCAGCGTCCCGGCGCGCCGCCACTCGGCGCCCCGGGCCCGCCGGACGACCTTGCGGATCCGCGCGTCCTGCCAGTTCCGCACCGCGTCGGCCCACTCCCCGTCGCCGTGCGCGCGCTCGTCGCCGAGCAGCACGAGCACGGCCCGGGCGGCCGTCTCCAGCGCGTCGGTGCGGGCGGGCGGTTCGCCCCGCTCTATCCGTACGACGAGCGGCAGCACGAACTGCGGGGCCTCGTCGCGCCGGTCGTGCTCGGACTGGAAGGGGCTGTCACCGGAAGGTGCGGGAACGTCGCTCACGGGGATCCACCCTACGAAGCCCCGGCCCGGCCGATCAACGCGCGGCCGGCCCCGGGGCGCCGGCCGGGCGGGGCGGGGGCCGGGACGGAAAAAAAGACGGGGCCGCCGATGAACCCGCCGCTACGCCGACCCGTCTTGATCAGCCGGAAGGGGAGGGCCGATGAGCCAGTATTTCGAGCTCGGTGACGAGACGCTCTGGAATCCGTCCGAGGGGGCCGCACGGCTGTTCCTGCGGCAGGCGGAGGTGTTCGAGGCCGAGCTGGGGCTGCCGTCCGGACTCGAACCCATGCGGAACGACGAGTGCCGGATCGACCCGGCCGTCTTCGCGGACTTCGTGCACGCCCTGCTCGCCTGGCACCGGCGGACCGGCCACACCGTGCTCCTGGCCCTCTCCGAGGGGTTCGTGGGCACCGTGGTCGCCCTCGCCCAGCGTGCCGGGACCGGCATCGACTGGGCCGGCCTCGAAGCCTCCCCCGACGGCCCCCTGGCGGACGTACAGGTCTCCGCGGCCGGCAGGTCCGGGCCGGAGGACGGCGGCTCCTGGGCAGCGGCGCTGCGCGCCAGGGCGGCCGAACTGAGCCGCGCCATGGCCCGCTGACCCGCCATATGGCCCGCTGACCAGCGCCACCGCCCCGACCCGGGCCGCCGCCCGACCGCGCCGCCGTGCCAGGGACACGCCCCCTATTACGAAGCGGCCGTCCCCGGGTTCGCCCCCTACGAACCCGAGCCGCCCCCGCAGCCCGCCGCCGTCCCTCGGCGGGGTCACGCCCCTGTTCGAAGCCGACGCCTCCCGCCGGGCCACACCCTCCGTGCCCAGGTCGTCCCCCGCCCGCGCATCGTCCCCCGTCCGCGCACCGCCCCCGCCCGCGTGCCGTCCCCCGCCGGGAGCCCGCCGCTCCGTACCCAAGCCGTCCCCCGCCCGCACCGGAGATGCCCTCATGCCCCCTGAACTGCGTCTGACCGCGGTGGGCCGCCGTTACGGCCTCCGCGGCCCCTGGGTGCTGCGAGGCGTCGACCTCGTCATCGCCCCCGGCACCCTCACCCGGCTGGAAGGGGCGAACGGCACCGGGAAGTCCACCCTGCTCCGGCTGCTCGCCCGGCTCGACGCCCCCACCGAGGGCCGGATCGGCGGCAGGCCGCGTACGGCCTACGTGCCGGAACGCTTCCCGTCCGCCCTGCCCTTCACGGCCGCGGGTTACCTCACTCACCTCGGCGCCGTGCACGGCCTGCCCCGGGCCGTCGCCGCGCGCCGGGCGGCCGGCCTGCTGGAGCGGTTCGGGGCGGGTGCGTACGCCGGGACGCCGATGGCCCGGCTGTCCAAGGGCAGCAGCCAGAAGGTCGCCGTCGCCCAGGCTCTGATCGGCGACCCGGAACTGCTGGTGCTGGACGAGGCGTGGACCGGGCTCGACGCGGCGGCGCGGGACGAGCTGGAGCGGGCGGTGGCCGAGCGGACGGCCGCCGGCGGCGCCGTGGTCTTCGTGGACCACGACCCGCGCCGGCTCGCCGGGGCGCCGGACGCGACGTACACCGTGCTCGACGGCGGCCTGCGACCGCGCGGCGACGCCGGGAGCCCGCCACCCGCCGGCCCGGTCACCCGGGTCGTCGTCACGGGACCTCCAGACGGGCGGCTGCCGCTCGAGGCGGTACGGATCGCCGTCCGCGCCGAGGAGACGGCACCGGGCCGCCACCGCCTCACCGTCCCGGCCTCCCACTCCGACGTCCTGCTGCGCGCCCTGCTCACGGCCCGTCCGTCCTGGCACGTGGAGTGTGTCGAGCCCGTCCGTGCCCCGCTCCCCGA
>NZ_WWJT01000649.1 GCF_009865385.1 Streptomyces sp. SID486
ACCCGCAGGGCCCGGCGGCTCCGGCCGGCCCGGCCCCCGACGGCTCCTGGCCGCCTCCGCCGCCGGTCACCCCGGCCTACGGCGACGGCGGTGCGGGCGGCGCGGGCGCCGGATGGGGAGCCTCGTACCAGCAGCCCGCCCCCAAGCCGCGCGACGGACGCGGCGGACTGGTGGCGGCGGTCCTGGTGGCCGCGCTGGTCGCGGGCGGCCTGGGCGGCGGCCTCGGCTACACCCTGGCCAAGGACAACGACAGCAGCGGCTCCACCACCGTCTCCGCCTCGGACAGCGCCACGCAGGTCAAGCGCGCGCCGGGGACGATCGCCAACACGGCGGCCAAGGCGCTGCCCAGCACGGTGACCATCGAGGCCGAGAGCAGCAACGGCGAGGGCGGGACGGGCACCGGCTTCGTCTTCGACAAGCAGGGCCACATCGTCACCAACAACCACGTGGTGGCGGACGCGGTCGACGGCGGCAAGCTCACGGCCACCTTCCCCGACGGCAAGAAGTACGACGCCGAGATCGTCGGCCACGCGCAGGGTTACGACGTGGCGGTCATCAAGCTCAAGAACGCGCCCTCCGACCTCAAGCCGCTCGCCCTCGGTGACTCGGACAAGGTGGCCGTCGGCGACGAGACCATCGCCATCGGCGCCCCCTTCGGCCTGTCCAACACGGTGACGACGGGCATCATCAGCGCCAAGGACCGCCCGGTGGCGTCGAGCGACGGCAGCTCGACCAGCAAGGCGTCGTACATGAGCGCCCTGCAGACCGACGCGTCCATCAACCCCGGCAACTCCGGCGGCCCGCTGCTGGACGCCTCCGGCGCGGTCATCGGCATCAACTCCGCGATCCAGTCCAGCAGCAGCGGGGGCTTCGGCTCCGGCCAGTCCGGCTCGATCGGCCTGGGTTTCGCCATTCCGATCAACCAGGCCAAGTACGTCGCCCAGCAGCTGATCAAGACCGGCAAGCCGGTGTACGCCCGGATCGGCGCCTCCGTCTCGCTGGAGGACTCCACCGGCGGCGCGAAGATCACCGACCAGGGCACCGAGGGCGCCGCGGCGATCGAGTCCGGCGGCCCCGCGGCCAAGGCCGGCCTCAAGCCCGGTGACGTCATCACCAAGCTCGACGACCACGTGATCGACAGCGGGCCCACCCTGATCGGCGAGATCTGGACCCACAAGCCGGGCGACAAGGTGACGATCACCTACAAGCGCGGCGGCCAGGAGCACACGGCGGAGCTGACGCTGGGGTCCCGGGAAGGCGACAGCTGACCCGGCCGACCGGCACACGCGCCCCGGCGGCGGGCCGGTAATGTGTACCCGCGCCGTCGATCTCCGGCGACGCGGGGAGGCGTGCCCGAGCGGCCGAAGGGAACGGTCTTGAAAACCGTCGTGGCAGCGATGTCACCGTGGGTTCAAATCCCACCGCCTCCGCTTGCAGAGCAGTGAGAACGGCCCCTGACCCGGGTAGTCGGTCGGGGGCCGTCGGCGTGTTCACGTCCTGCGGTCGCCCGGCGCTTCCCGTGGCTCCCCGCTCGACCGGGCACGAGAGGGGCACACCCGCGTCGGACCAGGCGCAGCCGCAGGGCCACTGTCGGAGCCGCTTGCCGGCTTGCTCATCAGTTGCCGGTCGGAGAACCCCTGAGGTCCGCGGTCAAGGGGGGTGGGCACAAAGGTCCCCGGGTTCGCCTCGGGACTGTGAGCTCGAGGCCGTGGCATCCACCCCCCTCTCCGGCGGATCGATCCGGCGCCCGGTGACCGGGAGCTGGCGAGCCTGCGTCCGGTCACTGTCACCGAGTGGGTGGCCGCCATGCGGAAAGGTTCTGGAGACCGTCGTGGCAGCGATGTCACCGTGGGTTCGCGTCCCACCGCCTCCGCGGGGATTCCGGGCATGCGGGTCGGAAGGGGTCACCGCCGCAGGGGCAGCCCTTTCGCGTGAAGGTGTCTCGTCCTGGCTCCGTGCGTGCGGCCGGTTCACAGGAGGACGAGGACGGCTGTCAGGGCGAGCAGGGTGATCAGGCTCGCCGCCGTGATCAGGCCGAACCGCGCGGGGGCGTAGACGTCGGCGTCCAGCTGCCGGCCCACGGAGCGGTAGCGGACCGTGCCGTAGGCGGCGACGAGGAGTCCGGCGAGGAGCAGGATGCCGCCGGAGACCACCGCGTGGATCCCGCGGTGCGGGGCGAACTTCGCGACGGCCACACCGAGGGCCGCCATGCTGATGCCCGTGCGCAGCCAGGCGAGGTAGGTGCGTTCGTTGGCCAGGTGGTCCCGGGCGCGGCTGCCGGTGTTCGGCGTGGCGCCCGGGGGGATCTTCGGCTGCACTCGCGTTCTCCGGGTGCGGTGACCGGTCAGTCCGTGCGCCGGACCGGCGGCGGGGTCCAGGCACCGGTGAGGGCCGCCTCCTCGGGCCAGTACAGGCGCAGGAAGAGGTTGAAGCTGCCGGCGGGCGCGGGCAGCCAGTTGCTCTCCCGGTCCGGGCCGGGGCTCTCGTGCTGGATGAGGATGTCCAGCGAGCCGTCCGGGTTCGGCTTCATCCCGC
The DNA here is from genome assembly GCF_009865385.1 of Streptomyces sp. SID486. GTDB lineage: Bacteria > Actinomycetota > Actinomycetes > Streptomycetales > Streptomycetaceae > Streptomyces. Next base: position 2,536 of record NZ_WWJT01000649.1, read on the forward strand.
TGCGGTCGCCGATCGCGTACCGGTCCAGCGGATTGTCGGCGAACAGCTGCCGGTCGTTCATCATCGTCAGCGACCAGAAGCCCTTGGCCGGGGGTGTCTGCCCGGCGTCGAAGTGCAGCACGTACGTGTGGGAGCCGTCCAGGGGCCTGCCGTCGGCGTCCATGGTGGCGTGCGGGTAGAGGGCGTCGGCGTTCAGGTTGGCGCCGTAGCCGAACTTGGCGATGACGGCGCGTTTGGCGTAGTCGGTCCCGTAGTCGCCGAGGCCGCGGTGCACGGTCCACGCGCCGCTGTCCGCGCCGTGGGACTCCGAGCGGCTCAGCAGGGCGCGCAGGGTCTCAGGACCGTTGGACGCGGCCGCGTCCAGGGCGGCGATCACGTCGGGGGACAGCCCGTCGAGGGCCGCGCCGGGGGCGACGCCGACCGCGGCGACGCGTTCCAGGAACGCACTGTCGGCCGGGTACGGCGGGTTGTCGGTCATGAGCTGGTTGAGCCGGCCGAAGTACTCCGTCCCGCTCATCGACTCGACCTCGTCGACGGGCGCCGTACCGGTGTCGGCGCCGGCCGGGACGGGGACGTCCGTGGGCGGGGTGTAGTCGTCGGGGTCGCCGGTCCACCGCGAGAGCGGGACGAGACGGGTCCGGTCCTGGAGCCGGTGGACGTCCGGGAAGTCCTCCGGACCGCTGGTCGCGTACCTGGCGACGATCCAGTTCAGCGCGGTGGGCGACTTCAGCAGGGTCAGCCCCGGCGGGGTCGGCCCGGACCAGTCCGGCCCCGCGATCAGGAACGGGCCGGCCGTCGGACCGTCCTGGCGCTTGCCGGGGACGGCGAAGACGTCGGACCAGGCGGTGAGGATGGGCACCATCCAGAAGCGGTCGCCGAAGTCCGGCAGGGTCAGCACGAGCGGTTCTTCGGACAGGTCCAGCCAGGCGCTGGAGTAGAGGGTGTCGGCGTTCGGGGAGACGACTTCGGTGAAGGAGGCGTCGGGTGTGCGGCGCATGTAGACGAACTGGTTGACCGGCGCCGCGCGCCGGTCGTCGTCGCGGGCCGGGACCGCCGTCATCGCCTTCTTCGTGACCGCGGCGGTCAGCAGCGGATAGCCGAACACCCATGCGTCGGAAGCCAGCTGTTCGAGTGTGTGATCCGCCATCGGGTCTCTCCTCGGCGTCGCAAGACCCCTCCTCCACGCTAACTTTCAGGTGCGCTGCCCGCACCGCGGTACCGGTCCGCTACTCGACGGCCGGGTCCTCCTGCGCCTGCCGCACGGCCCGCCGTACCGCCTGTTCGACCTCGGACGGGTCGGCCCCCGTCGCTTCGGCGCGCGCGGTGATCGCGGCGCGCACCGCGTCGGAGGCCGTGCAGAAGCGGCGCCGCTGCGCGTCGTACGCGTCGCCGGTGAGGCCCGCCAGGCGGGCGCGTTCCTCCTCCGCGGTCCGTTCCAGTCTGATCAGTTCGTCGGGTATGTCCGTCACGATCGGATCGTAAGAGCCGGTGCGCCCCGGCGCCTGTCCAGCCGCCCGCCATGCGCCGACACAGCCGCCGTCCCGCCGCCTGCCATGTGCCGCGCCGTCCCGCCGCCTGCCGGGCGCCGGGCGCCGACACAGCCGCCTGTCCAGCCGCCCGCCGCCCGCCGCCCGCCGCCCGCCGCCGGCCGCCCGCCGCGCGCCGAC
>NZ_WWJT01000650.1 GCF_009865385.1 Streptomyces sp. SID486
CCCCGGCCCGCCGGCGCGCGCGGGGGCCGCCGTGCCCGAGGCCGAGCCGGCGGCGGGGGCGAGTGTCATCGCCACGCGCGGTCTCACCAAGCGCTACCGCGGCGGACAGCTCGCCGTGGACGGTCTCGACCTGACCGTCCCGGCGGGCAGCGTCTTCGGCTTCCTCGGTCCGAACGGATCCGGCAAGACCACCACCATCCGCATGCTGATGGGCCTGATCGAGCCGACCGCGGGCACGGTCCGGGTGCTCGGCCGACCCATGCCCCGGGCGGCCCGTACGGTCCTTCCCCAGGTCGGTGCGCTCATCGAGGGCCCTGCCCTGTACGGCTTCCTCTCCGGCCGGGACAACCTGCTGCGCTACGACGCAGCCGACCCCACCGCCGATCCCCGCACCCGGCGCGCCCGGGCCGCCGCGGCACTGGACCGGGTCGGCCTCGCGGCGGCCGCGGGCAAGAAGGCCAAGGCGTACTCGCTGGGCATGAAGCAGCGCCTGGGCCTGGCAGCCGCGCTGCTCCAGCCGCGCCGCCTGCTCGTCCTGGACGAGCCCACCAACGGCCTGGACCCGCAGGGCATGCGCGAGATCCGCACCCTGATCAGGGAGCTGGCCGCGGACGGTACGACCGTCTTCCTCTCCTCCCACCTCCTCGACGAGATCGAGCAGGTGTGCACCCACGCGGCGGTGATGGCGCAGGGCCGGCTCGTCGTCCAGGGCCCGGTGACGGACCTGGCGGCCGGGGCGCGCGGCCGGCTGGCGGTGACCACCCCGGACGCGCCCGAGGCGGCCCGTGTGCTGAAGGAACTGGGCGTGCCGGACGTGACGGCCGACGGCGACCGGGTCACCGGCGAGCCGCCCGACCGCGACCTCGCCGAGGTGACCGCGGCCCTGGTGGCCGCGGGCGTCCGGGTGCGGGGCCTCACCGTCGAACGTGCCTCCCTGGAGGACGCGTTCGTCGCACTCACCGGGGAGGGATTCGATGTCGCGGGCTGACCGGCCGCCGACAGCCGCCGCGGACGGGCCGACCACGGCAGCCGCGGACGGGCCGACCACGGCAGCCGCGGACGGGCCGGCCACGGCCTCCGCAGAGGGCCT
>NZ_WWJT01000651.1 GCF_009865385.1 Streptomyces sp. SID486
GCCGGGCCACCGGCCGGAGGGGCGGCCGGGGACGGCACCGCCACCACGGCCGCCGCGCCGGCCGCGGCCCCGACGAACCGGCGCCTGGTCCAGCCGGTACCGCGCTCCTGGCCCCGCCGGGGCGGGGGAGGACCCTCTCCCGGCGTCCCTGTCTCCGTGTCCATGCCGTACCTCGGGTCGTCGGTCGTCCGGCTCGTGACAGACACCTTGGCCCGTGCCCCGCGCCGAGGGCAAGCCGGGTGACGAGCGCCCGCGCCGACCGCCGTCAGCGCCCCGGGCGCCCTACCACTCCCCGTCCTCGACCGGCTTGCCCGGCGCGTCCTTCAGCGGTGTCACCTGCCCTGCGGACGGCGCCTGCCACGGCTCCGCCTCGTCACCGAGCCACTCGCCGACCGGCTTGACGGCCTCCAGGGCGTCCGTGGGAGCGAGGTCCTCGGCGTCGTCGTCGTAGTAGTCGAACCAGGGCAGGCCCGCCCGGGTGTACGCCGCCCGGTCCACCGGCGACGGCGGAGGAGCCTCGCCGGTGATCCTGCGCCACTCCGGGGGCGTGACCAGGTGCACGAACACCCGCCCGGCCGGCTCCGGCGACCAGTCGTCGAGGGGCCGGTCGTCCTCGTAGACCTCCTGCCGCATCGAGCCGCCCACCCCGAGCCCCATGGCCGCGGCCCGCCGGGGC
>NZ_WWJT01000067.1 GCF_009865385.1 Streptomyces sp. SID486
CCCGTGCCGCATCGCCAGCACCATCTTGATGACACCCGCGACACCCGCCGCGGCCTGTGTGTGTCCGATGTTCGACTTGATCGAACCCAGCCAGAGCGGCCGGTCCTCCGGACGGTCCTGGCCGTAGGTCGCCAGCAGCGCCTGCGCCTCGATCGGGTCACCCAGCTTCGTCCCCGTACCGTGCGCCTCCACCACATCCACCTCGCCCGCCGACACCCGGGCGTTCGCCAGCGCGGAACGGATCACCCGCTGCTGCGACGGACCGTTCGGCGCGGAGAGGCCGTTGCTCGCACCGTCCTGGTTCAGGGCCGACCCCCGGACCACGGCGAGCACGGGGTGCCCGTTGCGGCGGGCGTCGGACAGGCGCTCCAGCAGGAGCATGCCCACGCCCTCGGCCCAGCCGGTGCCGTCCGCACCTGCCGCGAACGCCTTGCACCGGCCGTCGGGCGACAGACCCCGCTGACGGCTGAACTCGACGAAGGCGACAGGGCTGGCCATGACGGTCGCCCCGCCGGCGAGAGCGAGTGTGCACTCGCCCTGCCGCAGCGCCTGCGCCGCCCAGTGCAGGGCGACAAGCGACGACGAGCAGGCCGTGTCCACCGTCACCGCAGGACCCTCGAACCCGAACGTGTACGAGATGCGGCCTGAGGCGACGCTGCCCGCGTTGCCGGTCATCAGGTAGCCCTCGGACGCCTCGCCGGCTTGGTGGACCAGGTCACCGTAGTCGTGGTAGGTCAGGCCGCAGAAGACGCCGGTCTGGCTGCCGCGCACCGACGCCGGATCGATACCCGCCCGCTCCAACGCCTCCCACGACGTCTCCAGCAGCAGCCGCTGCTGCGGGTCCATCGCCAACGCCTCACGCGGCGAGATCCCGAAGAACCCCGGATCGAAATCACCAGCGTCGTACAGGAAACCACCCTCACGCGCGTACGCCGTGCCCTTGTGCTCGGGATCGGGGTGGTACAGCGCCTCCAGGTCCCAGCCGCGGTCG
>NZ_WWJT01000652.1 GCF_009865385.1 Streptomyces sp. SID486
CTGGTCGCCGCCCGCGGCCGGCTGATGCAGGAACTGCCCGCCGGGGGCGCCATGGTGTCCCTGCTGGCCACCGAGGCCGAGGTCACGCCGCTGCTCACCGACGGCGTCGACATCGCCGCCGTCAACGGGCCGCGCGCGGTGGTCGTCTCCGGCGACGAGGACGCCGTACTCGCCGTCGCCGCGCAGGTGGAGAAGTCCACCCGGCTGAAGGTGTCGCACGCCTTCCACTCCCGCCGCATGGACCCCATGCTCGACGCCTTCCGCGAGGTGCTGTCGGGCCTCACCTTCCACGAGCCCGCCCTGCCGGTCGTCTCCAACGTCACCGGCCGCATGGCCGACGAGCTGACGTCCCCCGACTACTGGGTACGGCACGTCCGCGAGGCCGTCCGCTTCCACGACGGCGTCACCACACTGGCCGCCGAGGGCGCCACCCGGCTGCTGGAGGTCGGCCCCGACGCGGTGCTCACCAACCTGGCGCAGGACGTCGTGCCCGACGTCATCGGCACCCAGCGGCGCGACCGCGCCGAGGACGCCGCCCTCGTCGACGCCGTCTGCCGCCTGCACCTCACCGGCACCGGCCCCGACTGGCCGGTGGTGTTCGCCGGGGGCCGCAAGGTCGACCTGCCCACCTACCCCTTCCGCCGCGACCGGCACTGGGAGGACGCCCCCATCCTCCAGGCCGAGCGCTCGGCGGCGGCCCGCGCGGGCGGAGACGCCGCCGACCCGTTCTGGGAACTGGTCCGGGACCAGGACGTGACCGCCGTCGCCGCCACGCTCGGTGTCACCGACGAGCCGTCCGTCGCCGCCGTCGTCCCGGCCCTCGCGGCCTGGCACGAGCGACGGCAGGCCGGCGCCGCCGCCGACGGCTGGCGGCACCGCGTCACCTGGGAGCCGCTGGCACCCGCCGCCACCCCCGCGCTCGGCGGCCACTGGCTGGCCGTCGTCCCCGCCGGCGACGACCCCTGGACGACCGTCGTCCTGGCCGGACTCACCGACCACGGTCTCACCGTCGACACCCTCGCGGCCCCCGCCACGGCCGGCCGCACGGAACTCGCCGGACTGCTCACCGGCCGCGGTGCCGCCGACGGCGTCCTGTCCCTGCTGGCCCCCGGCACCGAACCGGCCGTCACCGCCGCCCTCGTACAGGCCCTCGGGGACGCCGGGATCACCGCCCCGCTGTGGTGCGTCACGCGCGACGCCGTCGCCCACGGGCCCGCCGCAGCGGTCACCGGCCTCGCCCAGGCCCCCGTGTGGGGACTCGGCAGGGTCGCCGCCCTGGAGCACCCCGACCGCTGGGGCGGACTGGTCGACCTGCCCGCCGAGACCGGCCCGCAGACCATCGGCCGGCTGGCCGCGCTCCTCGGCGACCCCGGTGGCGAGGACCAGGTCGTCATCCGCGAGTCCGGCGCCTACGGCCGCCGGCTGGAGCACGCCCCGGCCCGCGCCGGCGCCCCCTGGAAGCCGTCCGGCACGGTACTGGTCACCGGCGCCACCGGAGCCGTCGGCGCGGCCGTCGCCCGGTGGCTCGCCGCCGAGGGCGCCGACCACCTGCTGCTGACCTCGCGCCGCGGCACGGACGCGCCCGGCGCCGCCGACCTCGTCCGCGAACTCACCGACAGCGGCGCCGAAGTGACCCTCGCCGCGTGCGACGTCGCCGACCGGCAGGCGCTGGCCGCGCTGCTGGACTCCGTACCCGAGGAGCACCCCCTCACCGCCGTGCTGCACCTCGCCGGCGTCCTCGACGACGGCGTCCTGGACGCGCTCACCCCCGAACGGTTCACCACCGTCCTCGCGCCCAAGGCCGACGCCGCCCGCCACCTGCACGAGCTGACCGCCGGCCACGACCTGTCGGCGTTCGTGCTGTTCTCCTCCCTGACCGCCACCGTCGGCGGCGCCGGACAGGCCAACTACGCCGCCGCCAACGCCTACCTGGACGCCCTCGCCG
>NZ_WWJT01000653.1 GCF_009865385.1 Streptomyces sp. SID486
GCGGGGCCGGTGCCGGCGGCGGCGCGGGGGCCTCGGGCCCCTCGGGTCCGCGGTCGTCGGCGCCGGGTTCCATGTGCCGGGCCAGCCACAGCAGTTCCGCCAGCTCGCGCGGGGTCGGGTGCGCCCCGCCGCCCGCTCCGGCCAGGACGGCGGCCAGGCGGACCAGCGGGTCCGGTGAGCCGGTGTGCTCAGAAGACATCGGACTGCGCGCTCTGCCCCAGGTAGGGCATCAGCTGCTCGGCCAGCCGGTCCAGCGAGTCGGCGTCCAGGTCGGCGGAGCGGGCCAGGTAGATCGCGTTGAGGAGCTGGTCGGTGGCCAGGTCGCCGACGCCGGACCGGGACAGGAAGCGGTCGATCAGGGTCCGCGCGTAGGTGTCGGGTTCACCCAGGTGGGCGCGGACGATCTCGGCGAGGTGCCGGTCGTCCGGCTGGCGCAGGTGCAGCGTGACGCAGCGGCGCAGGAAGGCGGGCGGGAACTC
>NZ_WWJT01000654.1 GCF_009865385.1 Streptomyces sp. SID486
GAGACCTCGAGCAGCGGCTCGTCGGCCTCGACGGAGTCGCCCACCGACTTCAGCCAGCGGGTGACGGTGCCCTCGGTGACGGACTCGCCGAGCGCGGGCAGGACCACGTCCGTGCCCTCGGCGGAGCCGCCGCCGGAGGCGGCCTCGGCGGTCGGGGCCGGGGCGGGGGCGGCCTGCTCGGTGGACGGTGCGGCCTGAGCCGGCTCGGCGGCCGGGGCGGGCTCGGCGGCCGGGGCCGGAGCCTCCTCGGCG
>NZ_WWJT01000655.1 GCF_009865385.1 Streptomyces sp. SID486
CTCGGGCCGCTGCGCGAACCGCTCGCCGCCCGGGGCGTCGGCGACGCACAGGATCTGGAGGACCTCCTCACCGCCCGGCTCGGCATGCCCGCGCCGGGCGGCCACCGCTTCGGCGACGACCTCGGCGCGCTGCGGGTGCGGCTGGCCACCGGAGCCCTGCTGGGCGGCACGGACGAGGAGCGCGCGGAATGCCTCACGTCGCCCGAACCGTTGGAACTGCCACACGTGCAACGCTCGTTGATCTCCTTGAGGTCGGCCTTCGACGATCTCCGCGACGACGCTCAGCGATGGGAGCCTCCTCGATGACGCAGCAGACGCATGAGCCCGGTCCGACCACGGCGGCCACCACCGCGACGCCCACCACGGCGCCCCCGGCCACCACCGCGACGCCCCCGGCCACGGCGGCCACCACCGCGACGACCACCACGGCGCCTCCGGCCACCACGGCGGCGCCCCCGACCACGGCGGCCACCACCGCGACGCCCCCGGCCACGACGCCCCCGGCAGCGACGGCCGTGACCGCCGGCGGACCCGGCGCCCCGGCTCCCGCGTCCCCTTTCCCCCCGCTCGCCGAGCCCCGCCCCCTCGGCGAACACCGGGTCTGGCCGCGCACGTTCCACGACCGGCTCACCGCGCCCCTGCCCGGTCTCAAGGCGCTCGCCCGGTTCGCCCGCGAAGGGGCCGTACGCCCCGGCCCCGAAGGTCTGGCCGACACCGCCCGCCTGCCGTACGAACCCGCACCGCTGCCCCGCGTCGGCACCCGCACCCTGGCCGTCACCTGGGCGGGACACGCCAGCTGGATCGTCCGGATCGGCGGACTCACCGTCCTCACCGACCCCGTGTGGTCCCGCCGCATCCTCGGCACCCCGGCCCGCATCACACCGGTGGGTGTGCCCTGGGAGGACCTGCCCCGCGTCGACGCCGTCGTCATCAGCCACAACCACTACGACCACCTGGACGCCCCCACCCTGCGCCGGCTCCCGCGCGACACCCCGGTGTTCGTACCGGCGGGCCTCGGCGCCTGGTTCCGCCGGCGCAGGTTCACCCGCGTCACCGAGCTGGACTGGTGGGAGGGGGCCGAACTCGACGGAGTGCGCTTCGACTTCGTGCCCGCCCACCACTGGTCCAAGCGCACCCTCACCGACACCTGCCACAGCCTGTGGGGCGGCTGGATCCTCACCGACACCCTCGGGCAGCGCCTCTACTTCGCCGGGGACACCGGCTACGGCCACTGGTTCTCCCGCATCGGCCGCCGCTACCCCGGCATCGACCTCGCCCTGATGCCCGTCGGCGCCTACGACCCGCGCTGGTGGCTCAGCGACGTCCACTGCGACCCCGAGGAAGCGGTCCGGGCCACCCAGGACCTGGGGGCCCGCCGGATGGCCCCCATGCACTGGGGGACGTTCATCCTCTCGGCGGAGCCGGTCCTGGAACCGCTCACCCGGGCCCGGGCGGCCTGGGAGAAGGCCGGACTGGACCGGGAGGACCTGTGGGACCTGCCGGTGGGCGGCTCACGCGTGCTGGAGTGACCCGGGCACCGGCGTTACCTGACCCGCCGTACGAGACCGGGCGCCGCGCTGATCACGACGGTCAGCACGACCGCCAGCACCACCCCTTCCCACGGCTCCGGGAACAACGAACCCCCCACTATGCCGATCACCTGGTAGGTGGCCGCCCAGGCCAGGCAGGCGGGCAGGTTCCCGCGCACGAACCGGCGCAGCGGCCACTCCGCCATCAGACAGGCCAGCATCACCGGTATGCGGCCGGCCGGCACCAGCCGGGAGAGCACCAGCACCGCCACCCCGTGCTCCGCCAGCTTCCCCCGCGCCTGCGCCAGTCGTTCCTCGGGCGCCCGCGACCGGATCGCCTCCAGCCACCGCGACCCGTTCTTCGACCGCATCCCGCGCCGTCCCAGCCAGTACAGGGCGATGTCCCCGAGGAACGCGGCCGAGGAGGCCGCCGCGAACACGAGCGCCGACGTGAAGGGCTCCGGGCGGTGGAAGGCGACCACCGCCGCCGAACTCACCAGTGCCCCCGTCGGCACGACCGGCACCAGTGATCCGAGGAACACCAGCAGGAACAGGGAGGGATAGCCGGCCGCCTGCCCGGTGTACCCGGTCGTCACGGTTCTCGTCGCCTCGGCGAGCCAGGTCACCGGGCGACCTCCAGCCGCATGCTCTCCCCGTGCCCCAGCTTGTGCACCGCGACCTGCGGCGCGGCCTTCGCCGCCAGCCGCACGAACTCGTCGCCCGGCGCGTGGAACTCGTGCGGGCGCACCGCGTCCATGCCGATCGGCCAGTACGTCCCGTAGTGCACCGGCACCGCCGCCCGCGGCGCCAGCCGGGCCAGCGCCCGCGCGGCCCGCCCCGCGTCCAGGTGCCCTTCGCCGAGATACGGCCCCCAGCCGCCCACCGGCAGCAGTGCCACGTCCACCGGCCCGACCCGCTCGGCCATCGTGTCGAACAGCCCGGTGTCCCCGGCGAAGTACGTCCGCGCCTCGCCCTCGACGACGTAGCCCAGCGCGGGGGAGCGCTGCGGGCCCACCGGCAGCCTGCGGCCGTCGTGCAGCGCCGGCACCACCCGGATCAGCACCTCGCCGACCCGTATCTCGTCCCCGGCCGCCACCTCGGTGATCCACAGCTGTCGCAGCCGGCGCAGTCCGGGTACCGCCCGGCGTGCGCCCCGGGGCACGAGCAGGCGCGTGCCCGGGGCGAGGCCGGCCAGCGACGGCAGATGCAGGTGGTCGGCATGGAGGTGGGAGACGACAGTCACGTCCGCCCGGCGGGCCCCGGCGGGCGGCAGGGCCCCCTGACGGCGGCGCAGGTGCGCCAGCCTGCGGGCGAACAGGGGATCGGTGAGCACCCGGACGTTCGCATCCTCGACCGTGCAGGTGGCGTGACCCCACCAGGTGATCTCCACCGGCACCTTCTTCGCCTCCTTCACGCGACTCCCCGAAGCCTACGGGCAGGAGTAGGGTCTGCGGCGAAACCCGGAGGTGAGGGGGACGCAATGGGACAACTGCGGGGTGCCTTCGGAGCGCTCATGCCGGTGCGGGTCACCGCCATCGCGAGCCTGACACCCCTGGAGGAGCTGGAGGCCGACCCCTTCCTGGTGGACTCGCGCAGCCAGCACGCCATGTGCGCCCGCTGGGCCGCCGAGCGCGGTTACGTGGTGGCCCGGGAACTCCTCGTCGGCGGACTGCGTTTCGACCACTGCGCCCTGTGGGACGGAGTGCGTCCCGGTGAGGACCTGTTCGTCGCGCCCAGCCTGCGGGTGCTGCGCCGGGCCCTGTCGTCGGTGGAGGAGTTCACCGCCGAGTGCGCGCGCCGGGGCGTGCGGGTGGAGACGGTGGGGCGGGCCGAGCCGTCGTACGACGCGCACATGAAGGCCCGGGTGCACCGGCGGCTGTCGATGCCGACGGCCGGTTACGACGGCCGGTGACCCCGCCCGGCCCTCCGGCGGCCCCTCCGGGCGGCCCGCGCCTCGTGTGACAAGGTGGAGCCGGCCCGACCGGGCCGGCGAAGCGAGAGTCGGGCCTCCGCCGCACGCAGCGCGCGGGAGGGCCGGGACGTGAGGTGTGCGGGGCATGCGAGGCATGCGGTGGCGGCGGATCGCCAGTCAGGTCGGGCGGAGCGTCGTCGTGTGGGCGGTGTCCACGGCCACCATGCTGGCTCTCGCCGGGCTGCTGCCCGACTTCCAGCTGCAGAGCGACGACGGTGACAGCTCCACCCGCATCGCCGTCACGGCCGCCTGCGGTGCGGGTGCCTTCGGCATCCTCTCGGCCGTGGTCTGGCCGCTCCTGGTCCGTCTGCTGCTGCTCGTGCCCGCCTTCGTGCTCGGCCTGCTGGTCTTCTTCCTCAACGGCTCCCTGCTGCTGCTGGCCCTGCGCATCAACCCCTCCGGCCGCGGTGAGGCCGCCCCCGAGACGGCCGTGATCGTGGCCGCCGTCATGTCCGCCGTGGCCTCCGCCACCGGCGCGGCCCTCGCCGTGCGCGACGACGAGACCTACCGGCGCCGCCTGCACCGCCTGGCCACGCGCGGACGCCGGACCCAGCCGCCCTGCCCCACCGCCCCCGGCCTGCTCTGCGTGCAGCTCGACGGCGTCGGCCACGACGTCCTCACGGCAGCCGTGGGCAAGGGCCTGATGCCGACGGTCGCCCGCTGGCTGTCCGCCGGCGACGGCGCCCCGACGGCCGCCGGCCGGACCCCCGCCACGCACCGTCTCGCCCCCTGGCGCACCGACTGGTCCAGCCAGACCGGTGCCAGCCAGCTCGGCATCCTGCACGGCAGCACCTTCGACGTGCCGGCCTTCCGCTGGTACGAGAAGGACCGGGGCGAGGTGATGGTGTGCAACCGGCCCACCAGCGCCGTCGAGTTGCAGCACCGCGCCGTGCTGCGCACCGGCGACGGCGGACTGCTCGCCGTCGACGGCGCCAGCCGCGGCAACCTCTTCAGCGGCGGCGCCGGCGAACAGGCCCTGGTGCTGTCGATAGCGGCGCGCCGCCGTACCCGGGCGAACCGTTCCCGCGACGGCTACTTCGCCTATTTCTGCGATCCCGCCAACGCCGTCCGCACCGCCCTGTCCTTCGTCGCCGAGGTGGGCCGCGAGATCGGCCAGTCCACGCGGGCGCGCCTGCGGGGGCAGCGCCCGCGCGTCGGCCGGGGCGGCCTGTATCCCTTCATACGGGCCTTCGCCACCGTCGTGGAACGGGACGTCGTCGTCGCCGCGGTGCTGGGCGACATGCTCGCCGGCCGCACCGTCGTCTACGCCGACCTCGTCGCCTACGACGAGGTCGCCCACCACTCCGGACCGCACAGCCGCGACGCCGACAAGGTGCTCCGGCGCCTCGACCGCTCCCTCGCCCTCCTCGAACGGGTGGCGGAACAGGCTCCGCGGCCCTACCGGATCGTCGTCCTCTCCGACCACGGACAGAGTCCCGGCGAAACCTTTCGCTCCCGTTACGGCCTCACCCTCGGCGACCTGGTGCGGGCCGGCTGCGGACTGCACGTGCCCCGCCGGGCCGAACGCACCCGCAGCGGCGCCGAGGCCCGCTCCGCCGTCCGGGCCGCACTGCGCAGACCCGTGGAGGAGGACGGCGAGCACCACCGCCCCGGACGCGACTCGGAGCCGGTCGTGCTGGCCTCCGGCAACCTCGGCCTGGTCTCCTTCCCGGACGTCCCGCACCGCATGACCAAGGAGGAGATCGACGCCCGCCACCCCGCCCTCCTCAGCACCCTCGCCAACCACCCCGGCATCGGCTTCCTGCTGGTGCGCAGCGAGGCGCACGACGGCGTGGTGCTGGGCGCGTACGGCGCCGAGGTCCCGCTGGCCGAACTGGACGACGACTCCGGGCCACTGGCCCGCTTCGGGCCCGGTGCCGCCGACGCCGTCCGCCGCACCCACTCCTTCCCGCACACCGCGGACATCATGGTGAACTCCGCGTACGACCCCGCCGACGGCGAAGTCCTCGCCTTCGAGGAGCAGATCGGCTCCCACGGCGGGCTCGGGGGCGCCCAGTCCCGCCCGTTCCTGCTCTGGCCGCGCGACCTCTCCGCGCCGGCCGGGGACGGGGAGGAACTGACCGGCGCCGAGCACGTCCACCGCGTCCTGCGCCGCTGGCTGGGCGAGCTGGACGGCCCCCAGGTGCCGCTCCGCCCGGACGTCGCGGAGGAGCGGGCCGCCTGAGATCCGGCCGCGCGCACCGACACGCACCGGCGCGCCCCGCCCGCCCGGCTCCGCGGGGACGCCGGACCTGCGGGAAAGCCGCCTCCGCCGGCGGGAGACCGGCCCCCCGGCGGGGGAAGTCACCTTCCGTTCACGCCGCGTGGGCCGGTCCTCGGAGTGTGACGAGCCCGGATGTGATCGGATAGGGAGGCACCGGAACCCCTTCCGCGTCACTTGTGAAAGGAAGCATCGTGGCAACCACGCGCACCGCGCACACCGTCTGGGAAGGCAACCTGGTCGAGGGCAGCGGCCTCGTCTCCTTCGACTCCTCCGGCATCGGCGACCAGGCCGTGTCGTGGCCTTCGCGCGCCGAGCAGGCGAACGGCAAGACCAGCCCCGAGGAGCTGATCGCCGCCGCCCACTCCAGCTGCTTCTCCATGGCCCTCTCGCACGGCCTCGCCGGTGCCGGCACCCCGCCCACCCGGCTGGAGACCAAGGCCGACGTCACCTTCCAGCCCGGTGAGGGCATCACCGGCATCCACCTCACCGTGCGCGGCGAGGTGCCCGGCCTGGACGCGGACGGCTTCGCCTCGGCCGCCGAGGACGCCAAGAAGAACTGCCCGGTCAGCCAGGCCCTGAGCGGTACGACCATCACGCTGACGGCCGAGCTGGCCTGAGGCCCCTCCCGCCGCGCCCCGCCGGGGCGCGGCGGACACCGCACACCCCGGTCGCCGTCCCGCCGTACGGTGAGGCGAAGGCGACGCGGGGCAGGGCGCCCGAGAGCAGGACGGTCATCGGCGTACCCCGGCGGGTGCGGTCGGCAGGGTGGCGCACACCGCGTCCAGGACGCCCGCGTACGGTGTGCCGAAGGCGGTCAGCCGGGCGCGCAGCTGCTCCAGCCCGTCGCGGTACTCGGTGAGCAGGCCGGTGTCACCGGTCCGCGAGGTGTACTCCAGCACGGCCGGCAGGAAGTCCGGCAGTTCCTCGCCGCTGAACTCCAGGCCGTGCCGCCGGTAGAGCTCCTTGATGCGGATCAGGGACATCCCGCGCCGCCGGGTGTCTCCGTCGTGCCACCAGGTCAGGTACAGGCTGTGCCGGTTGCGGGAGTCGAAGACCCGCACGTAGTGGGCGGCCAGTTCCCGCTGGGGGGTCACGGCCGCGTGGTCGGTGAACTCCCGCAGCTGCGGGGCGGCCTGGCGCAGCAGCGGCAGCCGGGCGATCAGGTCGTCGTCCGGATAGGTCAGGCACAGGGCCGCCGCCTGGTAGAGCACCGCGTCCGAGGGCATCACGCCTCCTTCGCGTCGTCGGTCGTCTGCCGTCGGCGCAGCAGACGGAAGTTCTCCCCGGACCCCGGCGGCAGGTTCCCGCGGCCACCGGAGTCCTGGCCGAACGGGCCGTCCCCGCGCATGCAGACGGAACATGGACGTCTGCTCGCACGCGAACAGCGCCTTCTCGGACGCCTCTCGCCGGGTCCGCTCGACCATCGGTCCAGCTCGCCGTGGGCCGGGGCGCCGGCGAGGTCGCCGTCCCCGTTCGCCGACCACTGGATCCTCATCGGCTTGCCGGTGACCGAGGACACGGGCCGCGCCCCGGCGCAGCCGTCGCCGAGCGGGGCGTCGGGGAGGTTCGCGTGCTCGTGCGTCCAGGGCCCGTCGTGGTCCTTGATCTCCGGGAGCCCGGGGTCGGAGAAGATCCCGGCCGGCCTGTGCAGCCGGCCGCCCGCTCCCTCGGCGGTATCCGCGTGTCGGTCACGTCCGCTCCCTCGGTTCACCCCTGCTCCGAACCTAGGGGCGGCCCCGGGAACCCACCTGTTCGCAGACCCGTACGGGTCATGCCGGCCGGTGCTCCGCGGGTCAGACGCTCTCGCGGTACTCCCGCAGCAGCTTCAGCGTGCGCTGGGCGGAGGCGGCCCGGGCCGTCATGTGGTCCAGCACCTCCAGATGGGCGGCCACCTCCTGGCGCGAGTCCAGGTAGAGGGCGCCGGTCAGGTACTCGGTGAACACCATGTCCGGCAGCTCCGGCTCGGCGAACCGGAACAGCGTGAACGGCGCGTACGTCCCCGGGTGCGGGCCCGCCGCGAACTCGGCGATCTGCAGCGTCACCCGGTCTCGCTCGGCGTACGCCAGCAGCCGGTCCAGCTGGTCCCGCAGCACCTCGGGCCGCACGCTGACCGGACGCCGGAACACCGTCTCGTCCATGATCACCCACAGGTGGGGCGGATCGGGCCGCTCCAGCAGCCGCTGGCGTTCCATGCGCAGCGACACATGCCGCTCGACCGCCTCCGGCGAGGTCTGCCCGATCGTGCCCGCCTCCAGCACCGCGCGTGCGTACTCCTCGGTCTGCAGCAGACCGGGCACGAAGTGCGGCTCGTAGGAGCGGATGATCCGGGCGGCGCCCTCCAGACTGACGTACAGGCTGAACCAATCGGGCAGGACGTCGTGGAACCGCTGCCACCAGCCGGGCTGGTTCGCCTCCTCGGCGAGCCGGACGAAGGCGTCGGCCTCCTCCTCGGCCACCCCGTAGGTGGTCAGGAGCACCTGCACGTACGGGATCTTCAGCGCGACCTCGGCCATCTCCATCCGCCGTACGGTCGCCGACGCCACCCGGAGGACCCGGGCGGCCTCCTCGCGGCTGAGGCCCGCCGCCTCCCGCAGTTCCTGCAACCGTTTGCCGAGCACCACCTGACCCACGGTGGGCGCAGCCCGCCGCTCACTCACGCCACGCCCTCCCCTACGCGCCGGTATGCGGGATGCAGTCTGTCACGTGTCGCCGCCTCGCACACGTGCCCGAGGCGGACCGGACAGCAGGGAACACGAGGGCCGCCCCCCGGCAGCCGACGCCGGGCGAGGCGCCGACGCGGACTCAACCGGCCATCGTGTGCAGGTACTTCGCGGTCGCCGGGTCGGCCGGCAGGAACGTCTCGATGGCGAGTTCCGCGACGGTCACGTCCATCGGTGTGTTGAACGTGGAGATCGAGGACACGAACGACAGGATCCGCCCGGCGTGCTCGATCCGCAGCGGCAGCGCGAAGTACGGGACGGGTTCGGCCGGTTCCGCGCCGGGCGGCTCCTCGGGCACCGGATAGGCCGCCACCTCCTCGTACAGGACGCGCAGCCGGTCCGAGCGGTGCAGGGCGATCTCCCGCTCCATCTGGGCGAGCAGATGCCCGCGCCACTCGCGCAGATTGCGGATGCGCGGCGCCAGCCCCTCCGGGTGCAGGGTCAGGCGCATCGCGTTCGGCGCCGGGGCCGTCAGCGACTCCGGGACGCCCTCCAGCAGCATGGCGATGCCCCGGTTCGCGGCGACGACCGTGTACCCGGCGTCGACCACCAGGGCGGGGTAGGGCTCGTAACACCGGATGAGCCGCTCCATGCCGGCGCGCAGCGCGTCCAGCGCCGGGTCCTGCAGCGGGGTCTGCCGGAAACGCGGGGCGTAACCGGCGGCCAGGAGCAGGGCGTTGCGCTCGCGCACCGGTACGTCGAGCCGCTCGGCGAGCCGCAGCACCATTTCCTCGCTGGGCCGGGAACGTCCGGTCTCCACGAAGCTGATGTGCCGCGCGGAGGAGTCGGCGCGCAGAGCCAGCTCCAGCTGGGAGAGCCGCCGCCGCTCGCGCCAGGCACGCAGCAGTGGGCCCACCCCCTGCCCGGTGACGGCGGCGGAGACGGTCGGGTCGGATGCGGCGATCGTCATGCCGCCGACCCTAGTCGAGGACGGCGCACGGCAACGAGCCCCGGTCCGCGGCGAAGAGCCGATCCCGGCCCGCGGCGACGTGCGTGCGCCCGGCCGGCGCCGAAGAGCCGATCCCGGTCCCCGCCGACGTGCCCGCGCCCGGCCGGCATCGACGAGCCCGCGGTCCGGGGGCGCGCGTGCGCCGGACACGCGTCGCAGCACGGCCCCCACCGCCGGCGTGGCAGGCTGACTCCGTACCCGTTGCGCCCCGTACGGGGACACGCACCGAAAGGAGCCCCGGACATGGCCGTCGAACCGCTGTCGCAGAAGGAGATCGAGGACCGGTTGGCCGAACTGCCCGGCTGGTCCGTGGACGGTGACCGCCTCACCCGCGCCTACCGGCTCGGCTCGCACTTCGCCGCGGCGGCGCTGGTCGTGCACATCGCCGGGATCCAGGACGAGCTGGACCACCACTCCGACCTCACCCTCGGCTACAACTCCGTGTCCCTCAGCGTGAACACCCACAGCGCGGGCGGGGTCGTCACCGCGAAGGACTTCACCCTCGCCCACAGGGTGGAGGACATCGCCCGCGGCCATGGCGCACACTGAGCGGTGTGCTCGACTACGAGAAGGAAGCCGACGGGTACGACGCCTCCCGGGGCGGCGAGGCCCGTGCCGAAGCAGCCGCGCACGCCGTCCTCGGACTGATACCGGCCGGGCGGGGCCGCCTCCTCGACCTCGCCTGCGGCACCGGGATCGTCACCCGGCGGCTCGCCGCCGCGCGTCCCGGGCTGCGGGTGACCGGCGCGGACCTCACCCCCGCCATGGTCCGCCTCGCGTCGGCGCGGCTGCCCGGCACGATCGTGCGGGCCGACAGCCGCCGTCTGCCCTTCGCCGACGGCACGTTCGACGCGGTCACCACTGTGTGGCTGCTGCACCTGCTGCACGACGCCGAGGACGTGCGCGCGGTGGTCGCCGAGTGCGCCCGCGTCCTGCGCCCCGGCGGGGTGTACGTCACCACGGTCGACAAGGCGTCCGCGCACGACGTCGGCAGTGACATAGACGCCGTCCTCGCCTCCCGTCCGCGCCGCCCCGATCCCGACGCCGCCGGCCTCGTCACCGCCCATGCCGGCCGGCACGGGCTCCGGCCCGCCGGTCACGCCGTCTTCCCCGGCACCGGACAGGGCCGCAGCCCGCGCGCGACCATCGCCGACCTGCGCCGCGGCTGGTTCAGCGTGCTGCCGCCCGGCGAGCCGCGCACCGAGGAGTTCGCCGCGCGCCTGGCCGCACTCCCGGACCAGGACCGCCCGCGTCCCGACCCGCGCTTCGGCATGCGCGCCTTCCGTAAACCGGCGACGGCAGCTGACGGGTGATCCGTCCGGACACGCGCCGGTGCTGTCGCTCTTCGTCGGGGATCCACGCCCCGGTTGCCTCCTTGCGGGCCGACGGTGTGGGGGTGTCAAGCCGTGCATCAGTGGGAGCGCTCCCATAGTGGGCAAGTCGCCCGGCGCGGTCAAGACGCCCGAAGAGCCGAACTGATTCGACGTGCCCCTCGGTGAAAAGTCGGGCGGCGCCCCTGGGCAACGCACCGGGTCGGCGCTACCTTCCTTCGCACCAGTGGGAGCGGTTCCATTCAGTCGACGCGTCCGCCACGACGCGCCCAACTGCAAGGAGTCGCTCATGCGGCACCCCCCGCGTTCGGTACTTTCAGTCATCGCCGGAGCCGTCGCGCTGTTCGCGAGCGCGATCGTCCCGGTGGTGTCGGCTCAGGGAGCCACCACCGCCTGCACGGTGGAGTACGCCGTCACCGGCCAGTGGGCGGACGGCTTCCAGGGCTCGGTGCGGATCACCAACGACTCGTCACCGCTGACCGGTTGGACCCTGCGCTTCGACTTCCCCGGCGGCCAGCGTGTCACCCAGGGCTGGAACGGCAGGTGGTCGCAGTCCGGCACCACGGTGACCGTGGCCGACGAGAGCTGGAACGGCACGCTCGGCACCGGTGCGAGCGTCAGTGCCGGGTTCCTCGCGTCCGGGTCGGGGAGCACCGCCCAGCCGGCCGCGTTCACGCTCGACGGCGCCTCCTGCGACGCGGGCGCCGGGCCGACGGACCCCCCGCCCACCCCGCCCACCCCGCCCACGACCCCACCGCCTGCCGACGGCACCGCCCCCGCTCTGCACGTCTCCGGGAACGCACTCGTGGACCCCTCCGGCCGCCCCCGCCGGCTGCTCGGGGTCAACCGCTCGGGCGGCGAGTTCATGTGCGTCCAGGGCCGCGGCATCTGGGACGGCCCGGTCGACGACGCGGCCCTGCGGGCGATCGCCGACTGGAAGGCGAACGCGGTCCGGATCCCGCTGAACGAGGAATGCTGGCTGGGTCTGCCCGGCGTCAGGCCCGAGTACGGCGGCGCCGCCTACGTCGCCGCGGTCAGGGACCTGGTGTCGCGCGTCGAGGCGCACGGCATGACCCCGGTCGTCGAACTGCACTGGTCGTACGGCCGGTACGCCGGGAACTCGGCCGGCTGCTCCGACGTGCACGCCACCTGCCAGAAACCGATGCCCGACATGCAGTACTCGCCCTCGTTCTGGAAGTCGGTGGCGAGCACCTTCAAGGACGACCGGGCGGCCGTGTTCGACCTCTTCAACGAGCCGTACCCGGACCGCGCGACCGCCGACGCCGCGGACGCCTGGACGTGCTGGCGGGACGGCGGCACCTGCCCCGGCATCCCCTACGAGGTCGCCGGGATGCAGGACCTCGTGGACGCCGTCCGGGGCACCGGCGCCAAGAACGTGATCATGGCCGGCGGGCTCGCCTACGCGAACGACCTCAGCCGGTGGACCGCGTACCGGCCGGCCGACCCGGCCGGTCAGCTCGCCGCCGCCTACCACGGCTACAACTTCAACGCCTGTGCGGACGAGAGCTGCTGGAACTCCACGCTCGCCCCGGTCGCCGCTCAGGTGCCCCTGGTCGCCGGGGAGATCGGCGAGAACACCTGCTCGCACGCGTACACCGACCGGGCCATGAAGTGGTTCGACGATCACGGCCTCTCGTACCTGGGCTGGACCTGGAACACCTGGGACTGCTCCAGCGGGCCGTCCCTCATCTCCGCCTACGACGGCACACCCACGGCGTACGGCGTCGGGCTGCGCGACCACCTGCGCGCCCTCAACCCCTGACTCCCACAGAACCCTTAAGGAACCCGCACCCATGAGTCGTACCAGGACATCACTGCTCGCCGCCCTGACGCTGGTCGCCGGATCGGCGGGGACGGCCCTGCTCATCGCACCGGCCGGGGCCGTGGACGCGGCGGCCCCCTGCAGCGTCGACTACCGGATCCAGAACCGGTGGGACACCGGCTTCACCGCCGCCGTGACCCTCACCAACAACGGCGCGGCCAGGTCGGCCTGGTCGCTGCAGTGGTCGTACACCGGCGACCAGAAGGTCACCAGCGGCTGGAACGCCAGGATCGGCCAGAGCGGCAGGACGGTCACCGCGGCCAACGAGAGCTACAACGGCACGCTCGCCACCGGCGGCACGGTCGGCTTCGGCTTCAACGCCTCCTACAGCGGCACCGACTCCGTGCCCGCCACCTTCACGCTCGACGGCGTGACCTGCGACGTCGGCGGCGGGGGTACGGGCGGCGGCACGGGTGGGGGCACCGGCGGCGCGACGGGCGGGGACTCCGGCGGCGGCACGGGTGGCGATACCGGCGGGGGCACGGGTGGCGGGGACGGTGGTGGCGGTACCGGCAGCCGTGCCGGCAACCCCTACACCGGCGCCAAGGTCTACGTGAACCCGGAGTGGTCGGCCAGGGCCGCGGCCGAACCGGGCGGCAGCCGTGTCGCCGGCCGGCCCACCGCGGTCTGGCTCGACCGGATCGCCGCCATCGACGGTGTCGACGGCGGCATGGGACTGCGTGCCCACCTGGACGAGGCGCTGAAGCAGAAGGGCTCGGGCGAGCTGGTCGTCCAGCTCGTCGTCTACGACCTGCCCGGCCGCGACTGCGCCGCGCTCGCCTCGAACGGGGAACTGGGGCCGAACGACCTCGACAAGTACAAGACGCGGTACATCGATCCGATCGCGTCCGTCCTGTCCGACGCGAAGTACGCGGGCCTGCGGATCGCCACCGTCATCGAACCGGACTCGCTGCCCAACCTGGTCACCAACGCCGGCGGCACCAGCACCACCACCGACGCCTGCGTGACCATGAAGTCCAACGGCAACTACGAGAAGGGCGTGAGCTACGCCCTCGACAAGCTGGGCGCCATCCCGAACGTCTACAACTACATCGACGCCGGGCACCACGGCTGGCTCGGCTGGGACTCCAACCTCGGCCCCGCCGTCCAGGAGTTCCACAAGGTCGCCACGACCGACGGCGCCAGTGTGAACGACGTGACCGGGTTCATCGTCAACACGGCCAACTACGGCCCGGTCAAAGAGCCTTACTTCAAGGTCACCGACACCGTGAACGGGCAGACCGTGCGCCAGTCGAAGTGGGTGGACTGGAACCAGTACGTGGACGAGCAGTCCTTCGCGCAGGGGCTGCGGGACAAGCTCGTCGCGGCCGGGTTCGACTCCGGCCTCGGCATGCTGATCGACACCTCCCGCAACGGCTGGGGCGGTGCGGCCCGGCCCACCGGGTCCGGCCCGCTCACCTCCGTCGACGACTACGTCAACGGCAGCCGGGTCGACCGGCGCATCCACGCGGGCAACTGGTGCAACCAGAGCGGCGCCGGTCTCGGCGAACGGCCGACCGCCGCTCCGGCGGCCGGGATCGACGCCTATGTGTGGGTGAAGCCCCCGGGGGAGTCGGACGGAGCCAGCTCCGCCATCGACAACGGCGAGGGCAAGGGCTTCGACCGGATGTGCGACCCCACCTACGGCGGCAACGCCCGCAACGGCTACAACCCCACGGGGGCGCTCGCGAACTCGCCGCTGGCCGGGCACTGGTTCTCCGCCCAGTTCCAGCAGCTGATGCGGAACGCCTACCCGCCGCTGCCCTAGTGCGGTGACCCCGCCGGGGCCGGGCACCGGCGCCCGGCCCCGGCGGGCCGGCCCTCCTCGAAGGCGGTCCGCCCGTCCGCTTCCTGCCCCAGGGCATCGGCATCGGCCGCCCCGGGCTGCGGGCGCGCCTGGACGTGGCGGAGGAGGACTGGTTCGCCCGGATGCGCCCGACCTGCCGGGCCACGTCGCCGAGACCGAGGACCGGGCCGCCCTGCTCACCGCCGCCGGCCTGGGGCACACCCGTACCCGCACCTTTCACACGCTCCACACCGCGGTACGTCCCGCGTAGCCCCGCCGGGTCGGCTCCCGCCGCCCATCTGGTCGTCTGCGCGGGGCACTTGACCTGGAGTGCTCTCCAAGTGGTGAGGTGAGGGCCTTCATCGACGAACAGGGGCCAGACATGACCACGCACGACGCTCCGGTCGCGCTCATCACCGGCGGCGGCAGCGGGATCGGTGCCGCCGTGGCGCGGCAGCTGCTGGACGCCGGGTACCGGGTCACCGTCACGGGACGCGGAGAGCGGCGGCTGCGGGACTTCGCCGACGGCCTGGGACGTCCCGACGGGCTGCTGACGGTCGTCGGCAACGCCTCGGACTTCGGCGACGTACAGAACGCGGTCGACCTAACGCTCAAGTCGTACGGCCGGCTGGACACCGTCGTCGCCAACGCCGGCTTCGCGACCCACGACAGTGTGGTGGACGGCGACCCGTCGGGCTGGACCGAGATGGTCCTCACCAACGTCCTCGGCCCGGCACTCCTCGTCCGCGCCGCCGTCGACGCGCTGAAGGAGACCCGCGGGCGGATCGTCCTCGTCGGCAGCGTCGCCGGGTTGGTGAACACACCGGGCAACATCTACGGTGCCACCAAATGGGCGGTGACCGGTCTCGCCGAGAACACCCGGCGTCAGGTCACGGAGTTCGGCATCGGGGTCACCCTGGTCGCCCCCGGCCGGGTGGAGACGCCCTTCTGGGACAGCTACGGCAGCCTGCCCCCGGGGCACCTCCTCACCTCGGACCAGATCGCCGACTCGGTCGTCTGGGCGATCCGGCAGCCGGCCGGGGTCGACGTCAACACCGTCGTGATCCGCCCGCTGGGACAGCCCAACTGACGTACCTCACGGTTCAGTTGTTGGCGATGAACTGCTGGGCCAGCTGGTCGCCGAGGGAGACCGCGGCACTGTGGCTCTCGATGGGGGAGACCTTGGAGTTCTTGAACAGGATGTAGGTCACGCCCGAGTCGGTGCCGCCGGTCTCCGGGTCGGGGTCGATGCCGAGTGCCTTGGCGGTGGCGTACGACGCCTCGCCGATGATCTGCGTGGGGCCGGTGTCACCGACGACGGCGTACTCGACCTTGTTGCCGTAGACGACGGCGACCACACCGCCGCCCTTGATGCCGGCGCCGGAGTAGTTCCAGATGCTGCTGGTGCTGGGCACCACGACGTACGGCAGGGTCTCCGCCTTCAGCGGCTTGCCGTCGGACTGGTGGAAGGCGGTGTCGTCCTGGTACCAGGGGTCGCGGTCCTCGTTGCAGTTGGTGGTGCGCTGGCCGTCGCAGTCGACGTCCATGTCGGCCTTCCAGAACACCGCGCCGTTCTTGCCGCACACGGGCACGGTGGCCGACGTCTCGTCGTCGGTCTTGTACTTGCCGCTGGAGATCTGCGAACAGGACGTCACCTTGGCCAGCAGGGCGGCGGCGCTGACCGAACCCTCCTGCGCGGACCTGGGGGCGGGGGCGGCCGAGGCGTGGGCGGGGAGGAGCCCGGCGGCGAGCAGGGCGGTGCCGGACGCCGCGGCGAGGGTGAGTGTGCGGAGGCGCATGTGGGGGAGCACCTTTCTGTTAGGAAAGTTTCCTTACCGGGTGTGCTCCACCGTGAACCCGTGGGCATGCCCTCGTCAACCCCGGTGTGACGAACGGCTGAATCGTGCGCGTATTGCGGTGTTTTAGCTCGCTGGAGAGACTGGTTGGGCCGGACGGGTGAGACCGGCCGGCACTGTCTGCGGTCACCGTCCCCGGAGGCGAGGCACATGTTCGTACGCGCGGTGTACGCGACCGGTGATCCCGCACTGCTGGACTCGGCCCTGAGGTCGCTGAACAGCGGCGGACGGGACCTGCTCGAGGAGCGCCCCGGGTACCGCGGAGCGGGTGTGTTCGCGGACCGGGAACTCGGCAAGCTGCTCGCGGTGAGCTGGTGGGAGAGCGAGAAGGCGCGGCGCAACAGCGACGAGGTGATGCGCGAGCGGCGTGGCGGGCTCCTGGAGCCGTTCGCGGGCACGGTGTCGGTCGCCAACTACGAGGTGGCGGTGTTCCACCAGATCGAGCATCCGCGGCAGGGCGGCGGACTGCGCGCGACCAGGATGGAGTTCGACCCCCGGGACGGGGATCTGGTGGTCGACACCTTCAGGGCCACGGTGGTGCCGCGGGTCGAGTCCCTCGCGGGGCTGGCCAGGACGTCCCTGATGATCGACCGGGAGCGGGGGCTGGCCGTGGCGGGCGTGCTGTTCGTCGACCGCGCCTCGCTGGCCGCCTCGCGCGCTGCCGTGGCGGCCGTGCGGCACGAGGCGTCGGCCAAGGCGCATGTGGACGTGGTCGGCCTGGAGGAGTTCGACGTGGTGTACGCGGACGTGCGCTTCGACTGAGCCGTCCGGGTACCCACCGCCGCCCGCGCACGGCCGCGTGCCCGCGGGATCGTGCGGTGTGCCTCGGGAAGGTGCGGCGTGGTTCGGACCACGCACGGCCGCGTGCCCAGGGAGCGCGCACGGCCGCGCGCCTGCCCGCCGGTGGGACGCACGGCCGTGCGGGCCGGGGCGCCGGTCCCGGCCCGGTGTCAGCTCATGTCGAAGGTGGCGGGGTCGGGACCCAGCCGCCGGTCCTCGTTGAGCGCGCTGATCGCCGCGAGGTCCTCGTCGTCGAGGCTGAAGTCGAACACCTCGATGTTCTCCTTGATCCGGGACGGCGTCACCGACTTCGGGATCACGACGTTGCCGAGCTGGACGTGCCAGCGCAGCACGATCTGGGCCGGGGTGCGGCCGTGCTTCTGCGCGATCGCGACGACCGCCGGCACCTCCAGCAGGCCCTTGCCCTGGCCGAGCGGCGACCACGCCTCGGTGGCGATGCCGTGCTCCGCGTGGAACTCCCGCGCCTCGCGCTGCTGGAGGTGCGGGTGCAGCTCGATCTGGTTGACCGCGGGGACGACCGACGTCTCCGCGATGAGCCGCCGCAGGTGCTCGGGGAGGAAGTTGGAGACGCCGATGGCGCGGACGCGGCCGTCGGCGTGCAGCTTCTCGAACGCCTTGTAGGTGTCGGTGTACTCGCCGCGGGACGGCAGCGGCCAGTGGATCAGGTACAGGTCGATGTAGTCGAGCCCCAGCTTCTCCAGCGACGCGTCGAAGGCGCGCAGCGTGGAGTCGTAGCCGTGGTCGCTGTTCCAGAGCTTGGTGGTGACGAAGACTTCCTCGCGGGGCAGGCCGGACGCGGCGACGGCCTTGCCGGTGCCCTCTTCGTTCCCGTAGATCGCGGCGGTGTCGATGCTGCGGTATCCGGCCTCAAGCGCCGTGGCGACGGCCCGCTCGGCCTCGTCGTCCGGCACCTGCCAGACGCCGAAGCCCAGCTGGGGCATCTCGACGCCGTTGTTGAGGATGATCGGGGGGACCTTGCTGCTCACGAGCCTTTGATCCTTCGGTTGTCGACAGGTGGTACTCCCATCGTCAACGATCACGCGCCGCCTCGCATTCCTGACCGCGAAATCCGTCGCGGCCGGCCCGCGCGTCAGCGGCCCGGGGAGGAGGGCGGCCGGGCGGGGACGCGTGGCGTCAGCTCTGGTAGAGGGCCTCCACCTCGTTCTCGTACGCCTTCTCGATCGCCTTCCGCTTCAGCTTCAGCGACGGCGTCAGCAGGCCGTGTTCCTCGGTGAACGGCTGGGCCAGGATGCGGAAGGTGCGGATCGACTCGGCCTGCGAGACGAGCGTGTTGGCGGCGACCACCGCCCGCCGCACCTCCGTCTCCAGGTCGGCGTCGCGCACCAGCTGGGCCGGGGCCGGCCTCGGCTTGCCCCGCATCTGCAGCCAGTGCTCGACCGCCTCCTGGTCCAGGGTGACCAGGGCGGCGATGTAGGGGCGGTCGTTTCCGACCACGATGCACTGGTTGACCAGCGGATGTTCGCGGACCCGCTCCTCCAGCACGCCCGGCGAGACGCTCTTGCCGCCGGAGGTCACCAGGATCTCCTTCTTGCGGCCGGTGATGGTCAGATAGCCGTCCTCGTCCAGCGAACCCAGGTCACCGGTGGCGAGCCAGCCGTCGTGCAGGGTCTCGTCGGTGGCCTTCTGGTTGTTGAGGTAGCCCTGGAAGACGTTGCCGCCGTGCAGCCAGATCTCCCCGTCGTCGGCGATGTGCACGCTCATGCCCGGGATGGGCCGGCCCACGGTGCCGTAGCGGGTGCGCTCGGGCGGGTTGGCGGTCGCCGCGGCCGTCGACTCGGTCAGGCCGTAGCCCTCGTAGATCTGCACGCCCGCGCCGGCGAAGAACAGTCCCAGCCGGCGGTCCATCGCCGATCCTCCGGACATCGCGTTGCGGATGCGGCCGCCCATCGCGGCGCGGACCTTCGCGTACACGAGCTTGTCGAACAGCTGGTGCTGCATCCGCAGCCCCGCCGACGGGCCCGGCCCGGTGCCCCACGCCTTGGCCTCCACGGCCTCCGCGTACTTCACGGCGATGTCGACGGCCTTCTCGAACGGCCCCGCCTTGCCCTCCTTCTCGGCCTTGCGGCGGGCCGCGTTGAACACCTTCTCGAAGATGTAGGGCACGGCGAGGATGAACGTCGGACGGAACGCGGCCAGATCGGGCAGCAGGGCGGCGGCGTGCAGCTGCGGCTGGTGTCCGAAGCGGACCCGGCCGCGGATCGCGGCGACCTCCACCATCCGCCCGAAGACGTGTGCCAGCGGCAGGAAGAGCAGGGTGGACGCCTCGTCGTCCTTCTTGGTGTGGAAGACCGGCTGCCACCGCTCGATCATCGTGTCCGCCTCGAACATGAAGTTGGCGTGCGAGAGGACACAGCCCTTGGGGCGGCCGGTGGTGCCGGAGGTGTAGATGACGGTGGCGACCGAGTCGGGGGTGACCGCCTGCCGGTGCCGGTGCACCACCTCGTCGTCCAGGTGCGCCCCGGCGTCGTACAGCTCCCGCACGCAGCCGGCGTCCAGCTGCCACAGCTCGCGCAGCCGGGGCAGGCGGTCGATGACGGTGGCGATGGTCATCGCGTGGTCCTCGTGCTCCACGATCGCCGCGGACACCTCGGCGTCGTACAGCATCCAGAAGCACTGCTCGGCCGAGGAGGTGGGGTAGACCGGCACCACCTGAGCGCCGATGGCCCACAGGGCGAAGTCGAACAGGGTCCACTCGTAGCGGGTGCGGGACATGATCGCGACCCGGTCGCCGAAGCGGATGCCGCGGGCGAGCAGCCCCTTGGCGAGGGCGAGGATCTCGTCGCGGAACTCGGCGGCGGTCACGTCCCGCCACTGCCCGGAGTCGTCCTTGCGGCCGAGCGCTATGTGCAGGGGGTCGGTCCGGGCATGCTCGAAGACGGCGTCTGCCAGACCGCCCACCGGCGGCGGCGACGCCAGCGGAGGGTTGTGGAACTCGCGCAACCTCGCTCCCCGTCTCTCGCGCCTCAGTGCCGTTGGTGGCCCGTGCACCGCACAGCGCGGTGAAAGCTACCCCACGGCGTCGGCGTACGGGAGGGGGGCGGAATCTGAGCAAACCTCTCGTTCCTCCCGGAACGTGACCGGGAAACCCCCGCACATGGGGAAGGGCCGGACACAATACTGACGGGTCAGTAAGTTTCGGTACCGTAATCTCCACCGAATCTGTACGCGCCGATTACCGCACCTCACGGCACCGGGACGCCCCCGCCCCCCTCCGCACCGGCTCCCCGGGCACGCCTCGACGCCGGGCCCGCCTCGACGCCCGGACCGTCTCGGCCCTGCCCCGCCTCCGCCCCGACCCGCCCGCGTCGGCCCCGACCCGCCCGCCTCGGCCCTGTGCCCTGCCTCCGCCCCGACCCGCCCGCCTCAGCCCTGCCTCGGCCCTGCCCCGCCTCGGCCCTGCCCTGCCTCGGCCCTGCCCCGCCTCGGCCCCGACCCGCGTCAGACCCCGGCCCGTCGTCGTCAGCCGCCGCTGCGCCGCAGTCGCTCGCCGCCCGCCAGGACCGCCGCCGCCAGCGCGTTCGCGGCGGACT
>NZ_WWJT01000656.1 GCF_009865385.1 Streptomyces sp. SID486
GGAACGGTCCGCGGCGGAGCCGCCGGAGAAACCCCGTCCCCCGCGGCCGGCTGCGTGGCGGCCCGCTGCGTGGCGGCCGGATCAAGAACGGTCCGCGGCGAAGCCGCCGGAGAAACCCCGTCCCCCGCGGCCGGCTGCGTGGCGGCCCGCTGCGTGGCGGCCGGATCCGGAACGGTCCGCGGCGGAGCCGCCGGAGAAACCCCGTCCCCCGGAACCGTCCGCGGCGGAGGCGCCTGAGACACCCCCTCCCCCGGGGCCGCCTGCGGAACTCCCTCGCCCGGGGCCGCCTCCCCGGCCACCTTCGGAGCCGCCTCCCCGGCCGTCTCCCCGGCCACCTTCGGAGCCGTATCCCCGGCCGTCTTCGGAGCCGTATCCCCGGCCGTCTCCGGAACCGTGGTCACGCGGCTCCCCCCGTCGCGTAGCGCCGGCGCAGTTCGGCCTTGCGGACCTTGCCGGTGAGCGTCTTGGGCAGGGCGGGCACCAGCTCGACGCGGTCCGGCAGGAAGCGCTCGTCGTGTCCCGCCCGGCGGATCCGGTCCCGGACCTCGTCGAGCGTCGGGCCCCGCTCGCCGCGCGGCACCACGACCGCGCAGATCACGGGGTCGGCACCGGCGGCGCCTGACGGCAGGCCGACCAAGGCGGCCTCCACGGCCCCGGGGAGGCCGCCGATGACCGCCTCCAGCTCCGTCATCGGGGCCACCCGCCCGTCGCGGACGACCGCGTCGCGGGCCCGGCCGACGATGCGCAGACCGCCACGGCCGTCGTCGCGGGCCAGGTCGCCGGTGTCGAACCAGCCGTCGGCGTCGAACTCGGCGGCGAACACCTCCTCGCGCCGGTAGTAGCCGAGCGCGAGGGAGGCGCCGCGCACCCGGAGCCGGCCGGTGCCGTCGGTGCCGGGCGCCTCGATCCGGGTGTGCATGGCGTCGATGGCGCGGCCGTTGCTGTGCGCCGCCCAGTCCTCGGGGTCGGCGGGCCGGGTCGTGGTGACCGGACCGGCCTCGGACATGCCCCACAGCGAGTACGTCCGCGCGCCCAGCGTCGCGTGCACCTCCTCGGCGAGTTCGGCGAGCACCTGGGCGGAGCCGATGACCACGTGCCGCAGGGTGCCGGTCTGCCGCGGCTCGGCCCGCTGCGAGGCGGCGACGTCGGCGAGCGTGGCCGGCGGGCCGTACAGCAGCGTGGCCCCGTAGCGCTCCACCAGGTCCAGCAGCACCTCGTTGCGGCGCACGTCCTGGAAGGCGACGGTGCCGCCGAGCAGGACCCCCGCGAGGACGCCCTGCGCGAAGCCGGAGTAGTGCACGAGCGGCGTGGACACGGCGGCCACCCAGTCGTCGCCGAGTCCGAAGGCGTCGACGTAGCCGCGCACGGCCGAGTGGACCGTGTTCTGACTGTGCAGGACGCCCTTGGACTCACCGGTGGTGCCGGAGGTGAACAGCACCACGAACGGCTCGTCGGCGCCCAGCGCGAGGCCCTCCAGTCCGGCCGTGCCGGGCTCCTCCTCGCGGGCCTCGGCCACGAAGTGGTCGTGGAAGGAGAGCGCGCCGTCCGGGATGGGGCCGTCCACGACCGCGACGTGGGCGAGGGTCGGCAGCTCGGCCCGCAGCCCGGTGACGATCTCCGCCAGCGGTGTGCCGGACCACTCGGGGAGCGTCACGCAGACCCGGGCCTCGGTCAGTCCGAGGCGGTGACGCAGCTCCTCCGCGGGGCAGACGGGGGAGATCGGGCAGATGACGGCGCCGACGCGCATGCACGCGAACATCAGCGGCACCATCTCCCAGCGGTTGGGCAGCTGGACGGCCACGACATCGCCCCTGCGCACACCGAGCCGGAGCAGGGCGAGCGCGAACCGGTCGCTGAGCCGGGCAAGTTCGGCGTAGTCCAGGGTGTCGGTGCGGGACTCGGCGACGCGGCGGGCGGCGATGGCCAGCTTGCGCGGGTGCAGGCGCGCCCGGTGGTGCAGGTCGTCGAGGAAGGTCTCGTCCCGCCACCAGCCACGGCGCCGGTACTCGGCGGCGTCCCCGCGGGGCCCGACGGCACCCGGAGCGGGCCGCACTCCGGCCGCGACGGAAACCAGTCCGCCGGCTACCGGGACGGCCCCCAGCCCCTCGGCCGCAACGGACCGCACGGCGCCCGGACCAGCCCCCTGACCCACGCCAGGGACAGCCCCCTCGGCCTCGACCGGAGCGGCCCCCCGCCCCTCGCCCGGCACAGAACCCCGACCCTCCGCCGGGGCCCGACCCTCCGCCGGGGCCCGGCCCTCGGCCGGGGACTCCTGGGTGTCGGTGGGGGCGGAGCCCTGGGCGGTCATCGGCGGTCCTCGCGGCGGACCGCGAGCAGTTCCGGCAGCGGGTCGCCCGCCCGGCCGGCCGCGATCTCCAGCAGGTCGCGGGTGTTCTGCCGGACGCGGTCGCCGATCCAGTCGAAGACCCATGCCTTGCGGGCGTCGGCCGCCAGCCCGAAGGGGACGACCCGGGTGACGGCCAGAGCGGCGGCACCGGCTCCGCCGATGTTGGCGATGACCCCCGGCACCAGCGTGGCGCCGGCGGCCCGGGCCTTCTCCCGCGCCTCGGCGTCGGAGGCGAGGTTGGCGCCCTCGACGACCAGGGCAGCGCGCAGCCGGTGGGCGTTCCCGGCGTTCAGCGCGTGCTTCTGCGCGGCGAGGACCAGCACGTCGGCGTCGACGTCGAGCCAGGCGTCCGGCGCGCCGGAGGTGGTCACGTGCTGCGGCAGGCGGGCGCGGTCGATCCGGCCGAACTCGTCCGTGACGGCGACGAGGTCGGCCACCGGCAGCCGGTCGGAGCTGATGGTGCCCTGCACGTCGGCGACGGCCACGACGACATGCCCGCGGTCCTCCAGGAACCGCGCGACCGCGCGGCCCACGGCGCCGAAGCCCTGCACCACGACGCGGGCGGCCTCGCCGCGGCCGGTCGCCTCCAGGGCGGTGACCGCGGCGACGCCGACCCCGTGCCCGGTGACGTCGATGAGCGGCTCGTAGTAGGTGCGCCAGTCGACCGGCATGTCCGGGGCGCCCAGGCGGTAGCGGGGGTCGTAGCCCGCCTCGTCGAAGAACACCGCCCGGTCGGCGGGGGTGACGCCCATGTCGATGCCGAGGTGGATGCCGCCGTGCAGCAGGGGCTTGACGGTGCGGCCGAACGTGCGGAAGGTCTCCTCGCGGTCGCCGCCGGCGGACACGATGCCGCCCTTGGCGCCACCGATGCGCAGGCCCGCCAGTGTGAACTTGTCGGTCATGTCCCGGGCCAGGCCACGGACTTCCTCCTCGGTGACCGAGGGGGTCATCCGCACGCCGCCCATGGCCAGGCCGTCGACGAGCGTGTCGACGACCACCCAGCTCCGGATGGCGCCGCCGCTGCCGTTCAGATGGACGGTGAACGCGGGCTCCTGGGTGTCTTCCACAAAACTCATGTCAGCTCTCAAGTCCTCGTGGGTGGGTGGCTCGGCGGCGGTCACCGGTAGAGCTGCGTGAAGCCGCGCAGGATCTCCAGGCCGTCGCTGCGGAACTCCAGGTGCGCCTGGGAGCCGTAGATGCGTCCGTCGTCGGAGCGCAGGAACTCCACCGGTGCGTGCGCGGAGCGGCCGATGGAGCGGAAGCCCGCCGGGGCCTGCTGGAGGTAGAGGGTGTGCCGGTGGAACACCGTCACGGTCGGCTTGACGTGACCGAACAGCGGCTCGTCCGGGTCGACCTGCACCTCGTAGCCGCCGACCCGCTGCGGTCCCTCGGCGAGCCGGCCGCCCGCCGAGACGGCCAGGATCTGCATGCCGCCGCAGATGCCGAAGACCGGGACGCCGGAGGTCATGACGAGGTCGACGAGCGGCTTGTAGTGGTCCTGGTCGTAGGCCCGCACCTTGGTGCCGCTCAGCACGATCGCCTGGTGGCGGCCGTCGAGGCGGGCGGGGACGGACGCCGCGTCGACGGCGTCGGTGGCCGAGCCCAGCTCCTCGAAGCGGCGGCGCAGCTGGGGCAGGGACAGGGTTCCGTTGTCGACGACCAGGACGCGGGGCTGGGCCACGTGCGTGCTCCTCACGTTCGCGTGATGACGGTGCCGGTGCGGGCGGCGAGCAGGTCGGAGACGGGCGCGCTGCCGATGACGACCCGTGCCACGCCGCGTTGCAGGGCCTCGTCGGCGGCCCGCAGCTTCTTGCGCATGCCGCCGGTGGCGCCCTTGTCACGGAACGCGGCGGCGGCCTCGGCGCCGATCTCACGGACCGGCTCGCCGTCGATCAGCAGGTGGGTGACGTCGGTGACGAGCACCAGATCGGGTGCGCCCACCGCACCGGCGAGGGCGGCGGCGGCCCGGTCGGCGTCGGTGTTCACCTCCCGGCCCGAGGAGTCGCGGGCCAGCGGCGTGACGAGGCGGGGCCGGCCGGGCTCCAGGTCCTTCAGCAGGGTGGGGTCCGCGTCCGTGACCGGGCCGACCAGGTTCTCCAGCTCGACCAGCTGTTTGTCCCGCCACCACCAGCGCTCGGCCTCACCCGCGGTGAGCAGCCCGTCGCTGCCGAGCAGCCGCTCGGCCCGCAGGCCGCGGTCCCGCAGCCGCTGGAGCACCTCGGCGCCGAGCCGGGCGCTGACGGTCTTGATGTCCTCGATGACCTCGGGCGTGGTCCAGCGGCTCTGGTTGCCGTACCGGTCGCGCAGGACCGCCGACGGCTCACGGTGGCGGGCGCTGAGCCTCTTCAGCGGCTTGGACCAGCCGTGCACCAGGACCAGCGGGCGTCGCCGGCCCAGTTCGGCCAGGTCGTCCCACCAGGTCCCGTCGAGATCGTCGACGGCGCTGCCGCCGAGTTTCACGACGGCCGGTGCCTGCCGCGGCTGCTGTGCGGTGCTCATGCGGGCATCACCGGGTGCATCGTCAGCCCCGTCTCCTCGGGCAGCCCGAACCGGAGGTTCACCGCCTGCACGGCCTGGCCGGCGGCGCCCTTGACCAGGTTGTCCAGGGCGGCGAGGACGACGATCCGGCCGCCCTCCTCGTCGTGCAGCACCGTCACGTCGCAGTAGTTGGAGCCGAGCACCGCCTGCGGGTCCGGCACCGGGATCAGCGTCTCGGTGTGCCGGCGCACCCGCACGAACCGGTGCTGCTTGTAGAAGCGCAGGTAGGCCCGTTGCAGCGCGCGCTGGTCGACGGCGTCGTCGGTGAAGACGTAGGAGCTGGTGAGCAGGCCGCGTACGTGCGAGACGCCGTACGCCGACATGCTCAGCGAGCCGATCGAGCCGGGCTTGCCGCGCTCCAGGAAGTCGCTGACCTCCGCCGCGTGCCGGTGGCCGGTGGGCGCGTACGGTGCGATGGCGCCGCTTCGGAAGGGGTGCAGGTCGGCGGTGCGCAGCTGCAGGCCGCCGCCGCTGGAGCCGCTCTTGCCGTCCACGACCACGGTCTTCAGGTCGAGGCCGAGGCCCTGGGTGAGCGGGGCGAGGCCGAGCGTGATCGCGGTGGCGTAGCAGCCCGGCAGCGAGATGAGCGCCGCGCCGGCCAGCTGGTCGCCGACCAGTTCCGGCACGCCGTAGACGAAGCGGTCGGCCAGGTCGGTGCGCCGCTGGACCTTCGGGTACCAGCGGGCGTGCCGCTCCGGGGTGCGGATGCGGAAGGCGCCGCTGAGGTCGACGACGGCGGCGACGCGGTCGGCAAACAGTGCGGCCAGCTCGGCGGAGACCGGGGCGGGCGTGGCCAGCAGCAGGACGTCGACCTGGTCGGCGACGTCCTCGGTGACCGGCTGCACGGTCAGCCCGGCGTCGATGCGCAGGGCCGGGTGCAGCTCGGCCGGGCGCCTGCCGATGTTGGAGGAGCCGCCGAGGAAGGTCAGCTCCAGGTCGGGGTGCTGGGTGATCAGTCGGATGAGTTCGCCGCCGGCCAGCCCGGAGGCGCCGACGACTCCTGCGCGGATCATGCGAGCAGCTCCTGCACATGGCGGCCGATGGCCGAGGGGACGTCCGCACCGGTGGCCGAGGCCACGGCCCGGAAGCCGGGGGCGTGGTTGACCTCGTTGACGACGTAGCCGTCGGCGGTCCGGAACAGGTCGACGCCGTAGATGCCGGGCCCCAGCTCCGCGACGACCGCGTCGACGATTCTGACGAGGTCTGGGTCGTGGGCGAGGGCGCGGGTGTCGTTGCCGAGGGCGGCGTTGTTGCGCCAGTCGGTGCCGCCGCTGGCGAACTCGGCGGCGCCGACCAGCTCGCGGCCGACGACCAGGCAGCGCACCGAGGTGCCGCCCAGGTACGGCTCGACCAGGCAGGCCTGCTCGAAGGCGTGGCCGAGGTCCTCGACGTAGTCGTACACGGACTGGGCGGTGTCGGAGTGCCGGATCAGCGTGACGCGCTTGCCCATGCCGCCGAAGACCGGCTTGAGGACGACCGGCAGCTCCAGTTCGGCGAGCGCCTGCTCGAAGTCCTTGCGGGACAGCACGAGCCGGAAGTCCGGCACGGGTACGCCGGCCGTGCGCAGCACGGTGCGCAGGGCGGCCTTGTTCTCGCAGGCGTGGATCGCCCGGGCGGTGTTGACGGTGCGGGCACCGGCCGCCTCGGCGAGGCTCGCGACCAGGCCGCCGCGGGTGTAGCTGCGACTGCGGATCAGCAGCGCGTCGTAGTCCCGTACGGCGGGGGCGCCGGGTTCGCCGAGGCACAGGGACTCGTCGTTGACCCAGTCGACGGTGAGGCCGTAGGCGTCGGCGCGCTGGATCAGCTGGCGCTCCTCCCAGGCGATCCGGTCGGCGACGACGGCGACTCTGCGGCCCATCTCACTGGCCCCAGTCGCGCAGCTGCACCTCGACCATCTGGAGGGTCAGCCGCCCGTCCGCGACGTCCTCGACGCGCAGGGTGAGCAGGCACTCGGGGCAGGAGAGGGTCTCGCCCTGCACGACCGGCGGCACGGTGAGGTCGGTCTCGCACTCCGGGCAGGCGCCGGTGAGGGTGGCGGTGGACATGGTCGGGCTCCGTTCTGTCACGCGGATCGGCTGGTGGGTACGGCTGGTTCAGGCGGCCTGGAAGTCGATGGCGGCCTTGCGGATGGCGTCCCGGTCCAGGAGCGGGCCGCCGGTGTTCTGCTGGCGGTCGGTGAGCCAGCCCGTGAAGGCGTCGATGTCGACGCTCGTCCCGGAGTCGGCCAGCGCCCAGGTGACGAGGGCCGGGGTGAGCCGGGTGCGGACCCGCAGTTCCCTGGAGCCGCCCACGAGTTCGGCCGGCAGGGTCTCGTATGCCTCCGGGTGGCTGAGCTGGCCGGGCAGTTCGTAGGCGAAGGCGTGCGGCGTGGTCGGGCCGGACTGGAAGGCGGTGCCCAGACCGGCGCCGCGCAGGGCGATCCGGGACAGCTCGGTGAGGTGGCCGAGGTCGAACCGGGTGTCGCCGTGCACGACCCGCAGTGCGGTGAGCAGTTCGGCCAGCGGGGCGTTGCCGCCGCGCTCGCCGATGCCGCCGACGGTCGCCGAGACCCACCGGGCGCCGGCCCGGACGGCGGCGAGCGAGTTGGCGACGGCCATGCCCAGCATGTTGTGCGAGTGGATCTCGATCTCG
Organism: Streptomyces sp. SID486; assembly: GCF_009865385.1. GTDB lineage: Bacteria > Actinomycetota > Actinomycetes > Streptomycetales > Streptomycetaceae > Streptomyces. Next base: position 7,517 of record NZ_WWJT01000656.1, read on the forward strand.
GAGCCGTCGATCGCGGTCAGCTCACCGATCACCGCCTCCATCTGCCAGGGCGACAGGCAGGCGACGGTCTCGGCGAGCCGGAACCGGTCGGCACCGGCCTCGAAGCCGGCGGTGACGTAGGGGACGAGCCGCTCCCTGGGCGTGCGGGCGCCGTCCTCGCCGCTGAAGGTGACGTGGAAGCCGCGCTCCTTGGCCTGGGTGATCGCCGAACGGGCCAGGGCGTTCAGGAACTTGGCGCTCGGTGTGCCCAGCTTCAGCCTGGCGTGCTGCTCCGAGGTGGGGATGGAGTACATGATGTGGCGCACGCCGAGGCGCTCGGCCTCGTCGAGGGCGCGGGCCACCTGCTGCCGGTCCCGCACCACGAGCAGCGTCATGCCGCGCTCGGGCCCGACGGCGTCGTGCACGGCCTCGACCAGCGGGGCGTCCTTGGAGCCCGGGCCGGAGACCATGCCCACCTCGACCAGTTCGACGCCGGTGCGCACCAGCAGGCCGGCGATGGCGGCGGCGTCCCGCGGGCCGAACTCGACACCCGCCATGTGCGCGGAGTCGCGCAGGGTCGCGTCGGATATCCGAGGCGGGTTCACAAGTTCGTCATGATTTTCCGTTGCTGCCATTTCCGTTCACTCCTTGTTGCAAAGGAATTTCCATCCCTGGCTTCCGGAAGAGTTCGGTGAACCGCAATCCGGGAACGAATGCGTCTGGCGCCGCACAACAGCCTCCCCGGTGGAGCGGGTACGGGACAAGGAAGGCAGCGTCAGAAGGCCGTGGAAAACTGTCAGGGAATGTCAGGAAGTACAGGCCGTGCAAGGGCGGTGTGGCGGTGCGCAAGAGAGCGGGGAATACGCTGCCGGGCCGGGACCGGTGGGCCTACCGTGCCCTTTCATGGACCTTCTCTCACTGCCTCGGCTCGGGCTCGTCGTCCCGCCGGAGAACCCGACCGCGGAACCGGAGTTCGCGACGCTGCTGGACCACCGCGTGAACGTGTACACGGCCCGCTTCCCGACGACACCCGGGATCGGCCTCAGGGACATGCTGGAGTCCTACAACCGGGTGCTGCCCGAGACCCTCGGCCAGTTCGGCGGCATGCGGCTGGACGGCGCGGTGGTGGCGTGCAGCGCCTCGCACTACCTGCTCGGACCGGACGGCGACCGGGCCTTCTGCGCCGAACTGTCCGCGCGGGCCGGCTTCCCGGTGACGTCCTCGACCCAGGCCGTCCTGGCCGCGTGCGACGCCCTGGGCGTGCGCCGGCTGACCCTGGTCTCGCCGTACGAGCCGTGGCTGACCGACACCTCGCGCGCCTTCTGGGAGCGGGCCGGCCTGGTGGTCGAGGGCACCGTGTCGGTGCCGGCGCGCCCGGCCCCCGGCGCCGCCCCGCACTACGACCCGTACCAGGTGACCACCGCGGAGATACTCGACCGCACGGCGGCGGCCGGCCTCCCCGCCGGCACCGCCGTGATGTTCACGGGCACGGGCATGGGCACGCTCGCCGCGCTGCGGGAGCTGGCCCGCCGGGAGCCCGGCCGGGTGCTGCTCACGTCCAACCTGGCGGCGGCGTGGTGGGCCCGGCGCGCCCTGGCCGGCGGTGCCGGAGCCGGAGCCGGTGCGCACCCGCTCCTCGCACGGCTGGAGACGGCGGCTGGAGACGGCGGTGGTGTGACGGCGGTGGTGTGACGGCGGTGGGCTCCGGCGGCCCAGGGGTCCCCGCCCGCCGGGGCCCGCACGCCGTCCTGCGGTGTCCCGCCCTCCGGGCGGCTAGGACGCCTCGGGCATCTCGAAGATCCCGGACGCCTCCGGCCCGTCCAGGGCACGCCCGCCGCCGTACCCCATCCGGTAGCCGACACCGCGGACCGTGGTGATCCACCGGCTGCTGCCGAGTTTCGCGCGCAGACTGCTCACATGGGTGTCTATGGTGCGGCTGGTGCAGGCCCAGTCGCTCCCCCACACCCGTGCCATCAGTTCCTTGCGCGACACCACCGTCGCGGAATGCGTGGCGAGGACGTACAGCAGCTCGAATTCCTTCGACGTGACGGGGACCAGGCGGTCGTGCAGCCGCACTTCCCGGCTGCGCGGATCTATGTGCAGCGGGCGCAGGGAAATGCTCCTCTCCTGCGCCGTGGCGCGGTGGGCGCGGCGCAGGACGGCCTCTATCCGCGCACCGATCTCCCGGAATCCCCAGGTCTTCACCACGCAGTCGTCGGCGCCGGCCCGCAGTGCGAGCACCCGTTCCAGTTCGTCGTCGAGGTCGGTCACGGCGATCAGCGGGGTGTCACCGTCACTGCGCACCGACCGGCACACCTCCAGTCCGTCCATGTCGGCCAGCTCCAGCGAGAGCAGCACCAGGTCCGCGTCGCGGTACGTGCGCAGCGCCCGCGCCCCGGTGTGCACGCTCCGCGTGGTGTAGCCCTGTCTGCGCAGGTCACGCTCGACGGCCTCGGCCGCCGCCGCGTCCCGCTCCACCACGAGTACGTTCGTCACCCCTTGCCGTCCCCTCATCGTCTGCTCGTCTCGGGTCGCTCGGACGTCGTCAGCACGCGGCCCCCCTCGGCTCGGCGGGGGCCTCGCCCCGGGCGCCGTCGAGGTACTGGTGGACGTACGCGGCCGAGGCCATCGTCATGTGGTGGTGCCAGCCAGGGAAGGAGCGGCCCTCGAAGTCCAGGACGCCGAGACGGTTCTGCAGGACGGAGACGGTCATCAGGGCGGCGGTCCGGCCCCGCACCAGGGACAGCACCTCGTCCACCGGCCGGTCGGTGAGGCTGGTGATCCAGTACCGGGCGGGCAGCCGTCCGTCCGGGGCGGACCGCTCCAGGATCCGGTACGTGCGCGAGGCACCGTCCGCGCCCGCCGCCGGCCGCGGCAGCCGCACCGTGCCGGGGTAGAGGTGGATCGGCACCACCTTGGTACGGCCGTCGGGAGCGTGCCCCACGATCACGTGCGGCTGCCGGGCGTGCCGGACCCCCATCAGCGCGCCCACCGTGCACACGGTCGGCGTGTGCTGTCCGACGAGCACGACCTGCCCGGGACCGACCTCGCACACCACGTCCAGCCGCTCCCGGGCCAGCCCCGCCAGCACACCGGCCGCGTCCTCGCACCGCGTCAGGTCCAGGACCCAGGGCAGCCCGGCGACGTGCGGCAGCGTCACGGCGTCCGTGGCGTAGTCGAGGACGTGAGCGCCGATCGGGCGCTCCTTCTCGTCCTCCGGTATGCGGGCCCGCCGCCTGCGCCGCGTGTCCCGGTCCCAGGCGCCGCTCAGCACCAGGCTCCAGTCGACCGGGAAGGCATGGCCGGCACCGGCCAGGAACAGCCCGAGCGCCCGCTGGCAGTTGACGGAATGGCCGGTCACCGGGTCCACCCTGCGGTGCACGCCCGCCGAGTGCCCGCCGCTCTTGGGGATGATCAGCTCGGCGACCGTCCAGGCGTAGGGCGCCGCCTGTGCGGCGACGCGCTCGGCGAGCCTGCGGCGCACCGGCCGCCAGTCCCAGGAACTGGCGTTGATGAACTGGTGCAGCCCGCGCAGCGCCGCCGGGGGTAAGGCGTCCTCGCGCGCCATGCGCCGTGGTGTCTTCTTGCCCGAACCGTGGATCAGGGCCCACAGATACGCCCGGGCCCAACGATGTTGTTCCACTCGGTGAAGTGACCGGAAAACATCCTCTACAAACCCCTGCATACGCAGGCTGTCGGCCGATGACACGCGCGTCTCACTCGATGACATAAACGCTACGTCCCCTCGTATTTCGTAACGCTCAGACTGAGGCAAGGCGCACCGTGCATGTGCCCGTGCCACAAAATACCCTCGGAGCCACAATCCTGTCCGTCAGGAGTCAGTACTTCACGACTTCGCGCGCTGACCTGGGCAGACGCCCCGGGAAGGTCCGGAGGAAGGAAGGGCGCCGGCGGCCGGAAAATACCGGTCGGCCAATACTTACAGGCCGATCTCGACTCACCCGATGGCGTGTCAAAAGTTTATGAACAAAATCGGTTGAGGGCATGCCGAAGACCGCCGAAGGCCGGGGGATACCTTCGGCGGCCGGACCGGGTGGGCCGGAGCCCTGTTCCTTCAGACCTGGCGCACCGCCAGGGTGTCGAGCCAGTTGCCCAGCAGGCCGTGCACGGCGTCCGGCTGGTCGAGATGGACGTGGTGTCCGGCGCCGTCGACGACCGCGTAGGTCGCACGCGGGTAGTGCTCCAGGAGGTCCAGCTGGTCGCGCCAGCCCACCACGTGGTCCTGCCGGCCGGTCACCAGCAGATGCGTGCCGTCGTGCGTGCCGAACCGGGACTCCGGCGGCTCCTCGGACAGGTGCGCCTTGAGCAACGCGGCGGCGTCCTCGCGGTGGTGGCCGCGGATGCCGGGCAGCACGTGGTCGCGGAAGGCACTCCAGCCCGCGTCGTCCTGGTACAGCGCGGTGCCCGCGAACGCCTCACGGTCGTCCGGGCCGAGCGCGGCCAGCAGCGCCCGGTCCCGGGTGAGCACCTGCCGCTCGGGCAGCACGCGCTCACCGCTCGGCCTGACCAGCGGCGCGACCAGCGCCGCGCCCAGGACCTGCGGACCCCGTTCGGCGATCAGCAGCCGGGCGAGCCGGGCACCGTAGGAGATGCCCACGACCGCGAACGGCGCGTCACCGACGGCCCGGTCCACGAACCGCAGCACCGCCTCACCCATGGCCTCGGCCGTGAGCGGCCCGGTCAGCCGCGGTGAACGGCCGGACCCGGGCAGATCGGCGTAGAGCCGCCGCCAGCCGCGGCGCGCGGCGAACACGGGCTCCAGCGGCAGCAGGAGCCGGTGGTCGGTGGTGTGGCCGGGCAGCAGCACCACGGGCGTGCCGGAACCGAACTCGACGTGGTGCAGCGGGTACCGGGCCGACCGCGCCGTCCTGGCCCTCCTGCTCGATCCGGTGTCTTCGGTCATGGCTCCACAGTCCGGTACCGACTCGGTGTGATGGTCGTTCCACGGGGGGTGGGGGCTCGGCGCCCCCGGTGCGGCTACGCGGCCTGCCTGCGGGCGGGGAAGCCGTGGCCGCGGGCGAGCACGACGACGGCGATCACCGGCAGCATGAGCAGCAGCACGCTCCACGGCAGGGAGTCGCTGCCGCTCAGGTCGAGCAGCACGCCGCCGATGACACCGCCGCCGGCCATGGCGACGTTCCACAGCGTCACGAGCATGGCCTGAGCGGCGTCGGCCGCCGTCTCGCCGCCCGCCTCACCGGCCGCGGTCTGGAGCAGCGTCGGCACCCCGCCCCAGCCCAGACCCCACAGCACGGCGGCGACATAGACGAACGCGGTGTGGTCGGCGAGCACGGCCAGCACCGCGGCGGCCACCGCGACCAGCAGCGAGCTGGCGACGGTCAGCACACGCAGCCGCCGGTGGATCTGCGCGCCGACGATCCAGATGCTCGCCAGTGAGGCGGCGCCGAAGACCAGCAGGACCAGGTCGGTGTTCCCGCCGAGGCCGAGGTCGTCGAGGAACGTCGCGATGTAGGCGTAGATGATGGTGTGCGCCAGGACGAAGACCAGCGTCACGAACAGCACCGGCGCCACGCCCGGCACCCGCAGGGCGTGCAGCATCTTCGGCCGCTCGCCGCGCTCCTGGCCCGGATAGTCCGGTACGGCCGCGGCGATCCACACCAGCAGCAGGACGGTCAGCCCGGTCATCGCGAGGAACGCCACCCGCCAGTCGGTCACCTTGCCGAGGAAGGTGCCGGCGGGCACGCCCAGCGAGAGCGCGACCGGGATTCCCGCCATCGCGACGGCGATCGCCCGGCCCTGGAGCCGGACCGGGGCCAGCCGGCGCGCGTAGCCGGCGAGCAGCGCCCAGGCCAGGCCCGCCGCGACTCCCGCGACGAAGCGCGCCGCCATGGTCAGCCCGTAGGCGGAGGACACCGCGGTGACGGTGTTGGCGACCGCGAAGCCGATCATGGCGGTCAGCAGCAGCCGCTTACGGCGCCAGCCGGCCGTCGCCGCCGTCAGCGGGATCGCGGTCAGCGCGGTGCCGATCGCGTAGACGGTGACCGTCTGCCCGGTCGCGGACTCGCTCACGTTCAGGTCCCGGCTCATCGCCGGGAGCAGTCCCGCGGGCAGGGTCTCGGTGAGGCTCGTGATGAACACGGCGGTCGCCAGGGCCAGCAGGGCGAACATGGGCAGCTTCTGCGGCTGCTCCTCCGCGCCCTGCCGACGGCCATCGCCGTCTGTGCGCACCGGCGAACCGGCCGCGGTCTCGGGTGTGGTGCTCATGGCTGTGCTCCAGGGTTTCGGAACGGGGGGACGGGAGGACGGGAGGACGGGAATGGGACGGGGCGAGGTGAACTGATCGGGGGGATGGTCGGAGCCGGGGGGGCGGGGCCGGCGGGGTGGGGTGGCCGGAGCGGGGGGCGGGACCGGCGAGGTCGCGTGGCCGGATCAGGGGTGGAGTGGACACGGCCGGCGAGGTGGAACCGGCCGCTGGTGCAGGGCCGGGAGGCGTCGCCGGCCGGGGAAGGGCTCATGGCCGGCTGAGCCCGCCGTCGACCGGGAAGCGGACCCCGGTGGTGAAGGTGGCGTCGGTGGCCAGGAACAGCGCGGCCCGGGCCACCTCCTCGGCGGCGCCGAGGCGGCCCAGGGGCGGCAGCGGCACCCCGGCACCGCCCGGCGCCGAGATACAGCCCGGTGCGACGGCGTTGACGCGGATGCCGCGCGAGACCAGCTCGGCGGCGAGCGCGTGCACGGCGGCGGGTGACAGGGCCGGGGTCATGAGCACGACCGCACCGCCGTCCCCGACCCGCGCCAGCAGCGGGCGGGCGGTGGCCACGACGTCGGCGAACAGCAGGTCGACGGCGTCACCGGAGGCGAGACAGCCGGCCACGCCGGACGGTGCGACGACCCGGGCGGTGGAGCCCAGCTCGTCGCCCAGCCGACGGCGCTCCTCCGCGGCGCGGGCGGCCAGCACGACCCGGGCGCCGCCTTCCACCAGCCGCTTGGCCACGGCCAGCCCGATGGCGGTGGCCTCTCCGACGACGACGGCCGTCAGGCCCGTGTACTTGGTCATGCTGCCGTTTCCTCCGCCGCACCTGCCTCGAACTGCCCGGTGCACACGACGATGCGCCGCCCCCCTTCGGGAAACCTTCGGAACGGCTTACGTCCGGCTGCCGGCCTCCTCGTCGGACGGCTCGGTGCGCGGGCCCCGGCACCGCTCAGGGCCGCCCCGGGACAGGGCCGGGCACCCCTCAAAGCCGTCCCGAAACCGCGTCCGGCCCCGCTCAGGCCCGTCCCGAAACCACGTCGCGCCCCGGCCAGACCCGTCCCGGAACCACCGCACCCCGGCCAGGCCCGTTCTGGAACCACGTAGGGCCCCCGGTCACGGCCGTTCTGGAACCAAGTAGGGCCCCGGTCAGGGCCGTTGTGGGACCGGGATCGGCGCATCGGTCACGGCTTGGGTCGCGACGGGATCGGCGCACCGGTCACGGCCTGGTTCGGGATCGGGGCCGGGGCCGGGAGCGGGGCCGGGGCCGGGAGCGGGGCCGGGGCCCGGCGCGGCCGGTTCGGAACCGGGGTCGGCGCTGCGGCCGGCAGGGGCGCGGCCCCGCTCGCCGTCGCCCTCGCCGTCGCCCTCGCCGTCGCCCTCGTCGTCGCCCTCGTCGCCGCCCTCGCCTCCGGCTTCCGGCCGCCGGGGCCACGTGACCGCCGTACCGGAGTGGTGCCGTGACGTACAGTGACGCACATGCGGTTTGGGGTGCTCGGACCACTGGCGGTGTGGGACGACGAGGGGGCGGCCGTCAGGGTTCCCGAGGCGAAGGTCCGGGCGCTGCTCGCCGACCTGCTCGCCCACGACGGCGGACCCGTCTCCGCGGACCGCCTCATCCACGACCTGTGGGGCGACCGGCCGCCGGGCCGGCCCGCGGGCTCGCTCCAGGCCAAGGTCTCACAGCTGCGCCGGGCTCTCGGCCGGGACCGCGTGGTGCACCAGCCCTCCGGCTACCGGCTGCGGCTGGAGGACACCGACGAGGTGGACGCGGCCCGGTTCCGCGACCTCGTGGACCGTGCCGGCGGTGTCCCGGACCCGGGCGCCCGCGCCGCACTGCTCACCGAGGCACTGGAGTTGTGGCGCGGCCCCGCCTACGCCGACTTCGCCGACCGGGAGTTCGTCCGCGGCGCGGTGCAACGCCTCACCGAGCAGCGGCTGTCCGTGCTGGAGGAGCAGGCCGAGGCCCGCCTCGCCACCGGCGAACAGGTGCTCCTCGCCGGGGAGCTGGCCGACCTGGTGGCCCGGCACCCGCTGCGGGAACGGCTGCGCGCGCTCCAGATCCGGGCGCTGTACGCGGCCGGCCGGCAGAGCGAGGCACTCGCGGCCTACGAGGATCTGCGCACACGACTCGTCGCCGAGCTGGGTGTCGACCCGAGCCCCGAACTCACCTCGCTGCACCAGGCTGTCCTGCGCCAGGATCCCGAGCTGACGGCGATACCGCAGGGCGCCACCGTCCCGGCGTCGTCCCACCCGCACCCCACGCCCGTATCCGGCACCGGCCTGAGCGCCGCCCCCGCCGGCACCCCAGCTACAGCCGCCGAGGCGCCCCCCGCCCCCTCCAACCTGCCCGTCTGCCTCACCCCTCTCATCGGGCGCCGCGATGCCCTCGACCGGCTCGCGGAACTCCTGCGCGGCGCGCGCCTGGTGACCCTCACCGGCCCCGGCGGCGTGGGCAAGTCCCGGCTGGCCGTGGCGGCAGCGGAGGAACTGCGGAACCCCGGCGCCCATGAACCCACCACCGGCCCCAGCGCCCAAGAATCCCCCACCGGCCCGCGCGCCCTCCACCCCACCACCGGCCCCAGCGCCCAAGAATCCCCCGCCGGCCCGCGCGCCCTTCACCCCGCCGCCGACCCGAGCGCCCACGGGGCCGCCGCCGGGCCGCACACCCACGGGGCAGCCGTCGGGCCGCCGCACACCCACGGGGCAGCCGTCGGGCCGCCGCACACCCACGGGGCCGCCGTCGGCCCGAGCACCCACGGGGCCGCCGAGCCGGTGCTTCCCGACGGGACCTGGTTCGTGGAGTTCTCCGGTGTCCGCACCGGCACCGCCGCCGACCTCGCCCAGCTCGTCGCCGCGTCCCTCGGCATCAGCGACCACGCCCCCTCCGCCGTACCGGTCTCCGCCACCGGCACCCGCTCACCCGTCCACCACCTCGCCGCCGTGCTGCGCGACCGGCGGATGCTGCTCGTCCTGGACAACTGCGAGCACGTCGTCGACGCCGCAGCCGAACTCGCCACCCTGCTCCTGCGCACCGCACCCGGCCTGCGCGTGCTGGCCACCAGCCAGGAGCCGCTCGGCCTGCCGGGCGAGGAGGTGTTCCTGGTCGAACCCCTGCCCACCGCGGACGCCGTACAGCTGTTCACGCAGCGTGCCGCCGCCGCGGCCCCCGGCTTCTCGCTCGCCCCGGACTCCTGCGACGACTCCGACCGCGCCGCCGTCACCGAGATCTGCCGCCGCCTGGACGGCATCCCGCTCGCCCTGGAACTCGCGGCGACCCGGGTACGCGCCCTGGGCGTGCGTGAGCTGTCGGCCCGGCTCGGTGACCGCTTCCGGCTGCTGACCTCGGGCCGGCGCGGCGCGCCCGAGCGCCAGCAGACCCTGCGCGCGGTGATCGACTGGAGCTGGGAACTGCTCAGCGCGCCCGAGCGCATCGTGCTGCGCCGGCTCGCCGCGTTCGGCGACGGCTGCGACCTCCGGGCGGCCGAGGCGGTGTGCGCGGGCGACGGCGTCGCCGACTTCGAGGTACCCGACCTGGTGATCCGGCTGGTCGAGCGGTCACTCGTCGTCGTCGGCGACGGACCGACCGGTCCGCGCTACCGGCTCCTGGAGTCCGTCGCCGCGTACGCGACCGAGCGGCTGCACGAGATGGAGGACCTCACCGCCGTACGCGACCGGCACCTGCGCCACTACCTCGCGCTCGCCGAACGCGCCGAGCCCGAACTGCGCGGCGCCGGTCAGCGGTCCTGGCTCGTCCGGCTGGACGCCGAGGCCGGCAACCTGCGGGTGGCCCTCGACGAGGCCCTGCGCCGGGCCGCCGCCGGCGCCCCCGCCCAGGCGGCGCGCCTGGCCACCGCCCTGGCCTGGTGGTGGCTGCTGCGCGGGCGCCTCACCCAGGCGCGCCGCAGTCTGCGCGCGGTCCTGGACACCGTCACGACCGCCACCGAGCCTCCCGCCCAGGCCGAACTGGCGCTGCTGCACTGCGCGTTCGCTCTGCTCACCGGTGATCGCCAGGCGGCCGTCACGCTCCCGGACGACACGGCCCTGCCCGATCCGGTACGCCGGGCCCGCGCACTGTGGCTGTGCGCGTACGGCCTGTTCAGCGCGGGCGCACCGAACGGTGACGAGCTGAACGACCGGGCGCTGGCGCTGTCCACCGTCGCGGGTGACCCATGGGGCACCGCCGCCGCCCTCGGCCTGCGGGCCACCCTCGCGCTGATCCGCGGTGACCTCGCCGGACTGGGCCGGGACGGACGGCGCAGTGCCGCGCTCTTCCGCGAGGTGGGCGACCGCTGGGGCGAACTCCAGACGGTGTCCCCGCTCGCCGCCCTCGCGGAGATCAAGGGCGAGTACGGGGAGGCGGAGGACCGCCAGTACGAGGGGCTGCGGATCGCGCGCGAACTGGGCCTCGCGGCCGAGGTGTCCGCCCGGCTGTCCGGCCTCGGCCGCCTCGCGCTGCTGGCCCGCGACTGGGACCGGGCTCGCGACCTGCATGAACAGGCGCGGCGCAGCGCCGCCGAGCAGGGCTACAAGTACGGCGAGATCCATGCCGAGATGGGCCTCGCACTCGGTGCCCGCCGTTCCGGTGACCTGGACGCCGCCGAAACGCACCTGGGGAACCTGCGCGACGGCTACGCGGCCGTCTCCTCACAGGCGGGCGACCACCTGGTCCTGGCCGAACGGGGCTTCGTGGCCGAACTGCGGGGCGACGCGGAACGGGCGGCGGCTCTGCACCTGCGCGGCCTGGAGGCGGCCCGCGCCCTCGGCGAGCCGCGCGCCCTCGCCCTGTCCCTGGAGGGCCTGGCCGGCGCGGCGGCTCTGCGGGGCACGGCGTCCGCCGCCGGCTGCGCG
>NZ_WWJT01000657.1 GCF_009865385.1 Streptomyces sp. SID486
CGGTGCCGGTGCCGGTGCCGGTGCCGGTGCCGTTGCCGGCGATGACGGGGGCGATGTGCAGGTAGAGGTCGTCCAGCAGGACGTTGCTCATGAGCCACTGGACGAGAGTGATGCTGCCGCCGACGTCGATGTTGCTGCCGGGCTGCTGCTGAGGGCCCAGATCTGGCCGGCGATGTCGTCGCCCGTGATCAGGCGGCTGCCCTGCCACTGACCGACCTCGTGAGAGCGGAGGAGACGACGTACTTCGGCGCGGCGTTCAGCCAGTCGGCAGTGGGCGCCTGCTCGCTGGTGACGTCCGGGAAGAACGAACCCCACATCTCATAGGTGCTGCGGCCCGGCAGAGCGGAGTCGGCATCGTCGGACAGTCGCGTCACCGCCTCGGCCGCCTCGCCGGTGGTGTAGGGCATGCCCCACTTCTCCGGGCTTTTCACGGCGCCGTCCAGGGATACGAACAGTCCGGCCCTGATCTTGCGTCCTGCTGTCATGTGAACACTCCACGTGAGAGGCCCTCGGGAAACCTGCGACATCCGAACGAGAAGTGAGCTTGTCTTTTGCAAGCAGACTTTGTCAACAGCACTTTGCGTTACGATGTGCATCATGGCGACTCGCGAGTACGGACAGTTCTGCGGCCTGGCCCGGGCGATGGAGATGGTCGGCGAACGGTGGGCCATGCTGATCGTCCGCAACCTGCTCAACGGGCCCCAGCGCTATACGGACCTGCGCAACGGCCTGCCCGCCATCCCCACCAACGTCCTGTCGACCCGCCTCAAGCAGCTCGAAGAGGCCGGGCTGGCGACCCGCCGGGCGTTGTCTCACCCCGCGCGCGCAGTCGTTTACGAACTCACTGACTACGGCCGTGATCTCGAACCCGCGCTGATCGCGCTGGGGCGCTGGGGCGCCCGGACGATGACGGCGCCCCGCCCAGGCGAGGCCATCACCGCGGAGTCGGTGGCCATGTCCTTCCGCACCACCTATCGGTCCGAAGTGGCGCCGGGCGGCGCCATCGGCTTTGAAGTCCGCATGGGCGACTTCAGCATCCGCCTGCAGGTCACCGATGGCGAACTGGCTGTTGGCATCGGCGTGCATCCAGCCCCCGACCTCGTCATCGAAAGGCTTACCGACAAAGCGATCATGGAACTGATGAACGGCAGCAAGACCCCTGTCGAAGCAGTCTCCGAGGGCACTGTGCGCCTGGAAGGAGATCCCGCTTTGCTCAGCCGGTTCACGGAGATGTTCCGCTTCTCATGAACGCCACCGCACCACCACCCCCAGAGGCGACCGGAGCACCTGGTCCGAACGCACTGCGGAACGCCAGGGTGTCCGCCTGTCCTGCCGTGACCGGGGCGGCTCGGGGGCGCCCGTAGTCCTGCTGCACGGCCTCGCCGGACACGCCGGCGAACGGGACCCCCTCGCCGAGGTCCTGAGCCCGGGCTACGGGGTCGTCGCCGTCGACCGGTGCGGCCACGGCGCCAGCTGACGCCGCCTGAGCGAAGTGAGCCGCGCTGCACCGGCCCGTCCTTGCGGCTCAGTCGCTGGGCGGCCACACCGCCCTGCTAACCGCCGCCGCCCCCCACCTCGTACGAGCTGTCGTCCTCATGGAAACCGGTCCCGCGACCCGAACCCGAACGTGCAGTCCGGGATCGGCGGATGGCTCGAGGCGTGGTCGACCCCGTTCCCGTCGCGGGGGGTCGCCGCCGAGTTCCTCGGGGGCGGCCCGATCGGTGAGGGATGGGCTACCGGCTTGCGGACTTCCCGGGAGAGACCCACCAACCCGCTCACGGGCAGCCCCCACCCCCCTGGCTGGCCAGCTGCATCCGCTGACCTCGCTGCTGTAACGGCCGCAGGGGCGACCGGCCGCCGCCCCCAGCCGGTTGCGCCATGTCCGCGTGGCCCAACCGGGCTGGTGCCGCATCAGGCAACGTTCACCTGTTCTGGCAGCCGGAAATCGAGTGCTACGGGCGGCGTTGCCGCATAGCGTGCTTGGCTGTGGACAGTGAGCGCAGTGCTCGGCAGCTTCGGCTGATCGGCGAGACGGTGGAGATCTCGAAGACTCTCGGTGTAGAGGTGTGGCTCCGCGGGGGGTGGGCCATGGACTTCTTCATCGGCGAGGTCACCCGTGACCATGTGGACATCGACTGGTTCGCCTGGGCGGAGGATGCTCCTGCTCTGACCGACGGCCTGCTGCGTTTCGGCTATGAGCCTCTGTCCGGGCCGCCTGCCGATCAGCAGCTCGATTTCTGCAAGCAGGGCGTGGAGAGCAGCTTCGCTCTCTTGAGCAAGGACCGGTTCGGGCGCGTTGTGGTCGCTGGCGGTCCCTGGGCCGGCGAGGTGTGGCCGGAGGGCATGCTCGATGCTCCTGTGGGCCGCATCGGGGCACTCCGATGCCGGATCATCAGTCCCCGCGCCCAGATCGAGATCAAGCAGATGATGCCGGTCTGGGTCCCGGGTCGGCCACGTCGCAGGAAGGACACCGAGGACATCAGCCGGTTGGAAGCGGCTCTGCGAGAGCAGGGCGCTCGCCCGGCATGAGGTGTCGGCGTACACCTGAACGATGTCGGCGTACACCTGAACGTCGACGGTCCGCAAGGTCCTCTCGGCGCCGGGCCCGGCCACCCCACCACGCCGGTCACCGAGCGGACGGTCCCGGGCGAGTGTGATCGACGAGTCCGCGCCGCGGGTCGACACTCCCGCGACCCGTTCTGCTGCTTCACCACCAGCCAGGACCTGCAGACCTTCTTCGACTGCCACCGCCGGGCATTCGCGCCCTTCGGCTGGGTGCCGATGACGATCGTCCACGGCCGCACCAGAACGGTCGTCCGCCGTCACGTCGCCCCCGGTGCGGTGGTCCCGCTGCACCCGGAGGCGGTCGGCTTCGCCGGCCACTACGACTTCGACATCGCCGGCCTGGCCGCCTACCGCCCCACCGGCGAAGGCCGGGGCGAGCGACAGGTCCTCATCGTCCCGTGACCACGTCCTGGCCGGACGGGCCTTCTCTTCCATCGGGGAGACGGACGCCGCCTCAGTGACCTGGGTGCCGCAGCGACGGGCCCGGATCCACAAGACGCATCGGGATGTCATCGGCGAGCGAGGTGCCCGCGACCACGCGGCCCTCAAGCCGCTGCCGCCGACTCCGTGTCTGGTGGCCGAGCGGCATCTGCGGCCGGTCGGCAAGGACTGCCTGGTCGCGTTCGGCGGCAACCGCTGCTCGGTGGCCGCCCGACGCGTCCGGCCCCGCCAATCGGAGGAGTTCGGGGCCACGAAGTCGCGGGTCATGCTGCACTGCGCCGATCCCGACGCCGACAGCGAGACGCTCCTGGCCGTCCACCCGCGAGCCGTCGGCCGCGGCGTCCGCGTCGTCGAGGAGACGCACGGGGACGGACTGCCCACCGGCCATGGCTGCCGGACCACCACCGGCCATGGCTGCCGGACCACCACCGGCCAAGGCCGCCGGACCACCACCGGCGGCGCCCCGCCCCCGCCCCGGCGCGAGCGGTCCGGAGAGGAATCCGGCCCGCTCAGGGCCATGCTGAAACGGGCCGCGGCCACCCGTGTTGAGGTCGGCCGCCGCCCGCTGCCGGTCCATGACGAACTGACCGGAACCGGCCCTTCACCACCAACTCGGCGACGGAGGAGTCCTCTTGAACGAGCTGTCCGGCACAGCCTCCCACTCCGGCCAGGACCGCCACGCGGAAGGGGAGGGCGGCGCGGGTGCTACGTCGCGCGGAACCTGCCCTTCTCGACCTCCGTGACCAGTCCCGTGTCGATCAGCCGGTTCAGATGCCGCACCGCGGTCCGTCGCTCGACCGGGTCCACCTGCGGGCCCTTGACGTGAGGGCGGTAGACCAGTCTGTGCCCGGCGATCTCCTCGACGGTTCGAGGCGCGTCCAGAAATGCCAGCAGGGCTGTGTCGCGCCTCTCCGTCACGGCGGCGAATTCGTCGAGCCGCCTACGGAACTCTCCGGCGCCCTCGATCACACCCTTCTGATGAGCCGTGCCGTACCAGCGGACGCCGATCTCCCGGCACCGGCGCATGGAGGATTCGAAGGCGGTGAGACTGCTGCCGACATCTCCGTAGTAAGGACCGAACGAGGTCAGATCGATGTCCGCCACGTAGAGGAAGCCGTCCGGCTCGATCAGGAAGCCGCTGTGGCCCCGCGTGTGGCCCGGGAGGTGTACGACGGTGACGGTGCGGCCACCGAGGTCGAACACCGTGCCGTCCTCGAATCCCGTGGCGTCGGGGCGATCCCGCACGTGGAAGCGGTCGCGCAGACTCGTGCGAGCGCGCTCGGCGGCGTCCGGGGGGAGGCCGTAGCCGGCGACCATGACCTCGGTCGAGCGCAGCGCGGCCAGATCCTTCTCGTGGATGCGGACGGGCACCTCGTAGTCGGCGAGACCTGCGACGTGGTCCTCGTGCGCGTGGCTCACGAGGACCAGATCCGCAGGCGGTGCCGTACCGACGAGTGACAGCGAAGGGTCGATGACCAGTGTCTCGGCGGTGCCGCGCACGAGCACGGAGTTGGCGTAGGGGTAGGCGCCCTGTTCGGGGCCCGTCAGCACGGTGACTTCGCCGTACCGCCGTACCGCATATGCGGTGGTGGGCAAGGCAGGCTCTCCTTCGTCCGCGTGAGTCGCGGTGATCGGATCCGGGGGGCGAGGACTGTGGCGCTGCTGCCGGGCTGTGCCGCCGGGTGGTGCTTCCGGTGGCGGGCCCGAGGGGGAGTGGGCCCCGGCGGCCACGGCCGCCGGGGTGGGGCTGAGTCAGCCGCGCAGCGCGGAGGCGAAGATCCTCGGGAGGGCGGACCAGCGGGGAGCCGCAGCGAAGTCGGCGAGGAGCCGGCCTGTGGTGGCCGCGGTGCGGTTGGTGACGAACCACGGCGGTTTGGGGGACAGGGTCGTCTTCCCGTGCAGGAGCGCCCGGGGCGCGGGACGGAACGGCCCCCGGACCACGGTGCGCTCGGGGCCGTCCAGCAGCAGCGCGTTGTGCACGACGCCGATGCCGCTCTGCACGTCGTCGAGGGTGTGCCCTGGGAAGGCGCCCCAGGAGGCGGTCGCGGTGAGATAGCCGACGCCGGTCCAGGCGTTCAACGCGATCGTTCCGTAACGGAGTTCGGCGATTGCCTCGTCCAGCGCGGGGCCGAGCAAGGCCATGGTGCCCGGATGGGCGATCAGGTTCACGCCGAGCGTGCCGGCGAACTCCTCGTTCGCGGTGCGGACCGCCTCGGCGAGGAACTGACGTGCGTCGCCGGGAAGTTCCAGGACGGCGAGGACGGGGGCGAAGTGCTCCGTGGTCAGAGCCGGTCCGGGGTCCGCCGGGTCGAGAGCTGTGATCAGCACGCGGCCTGCGCCGATACGTTCGGCGGTGTCGCCGTACGTGTCGAGGGCGCGGGCTGTCCGGTCGTCGCTGCCGGGGTAGTACGCGGGGCGGGCGGGCGCGTCGGCCAGTGCGGCTCGCAGGTGCGCCAGGAAGCGGTCCTTCTGCGCCCAGTCGGAGCTGACGACGACCACCTGGCTCGCCACGCAGTTGTAGCCGTTGTTGTGCAGCTTCTGGGTGGCGATGTGCTCGGCCTGGTAGCGCAGATCCGCCTCGGACCAACCACCCGGCAGCACGATCGTGGGGGACACCCCGCCCAGCTCGCTGGTGACCGGCTTGTCGAGCAGCGGCGTGCCTGCCTTCTTGCGGCCGGTGCCCTCTGCGCCCGGACCGTAGACGATCGCGTCATGGGTCGCGGCGCTGCCGGTCATGTGGACATGGCGGATTTTCGGGTGGTGCACCAGGCACGTGCCGACATCGGCGCCACCGATGAGGAGCCGGACCGCCCCGAGGTCGATCAGTGGCGCCAGCACCCTTTCGAAGACAGCCAGGAGCCCGTCGGTGACCGGGTTGAGTTTGAGGGCCACCACCCGGTTGTGTGCGTACAGTTCGTAGAGGACGTCCAGGATCGGGATCGAGGTGATGTTCCCGGCGCCGAGCACGACGCCCACGCCCCGGGTGTCGGCCGGGCGGAGAAGGGCGAGACCCGCGGTCCTCCGCACCTGCTCCTCAGTGATGCCGGGCTGCATCCACACCTCGGCGTCGAAACCGTTCAACAGCAGGCGGTCCCAGATGCTGTGCGGCAGGACGCGGACCGCCACCCGTCCGCCGGGCGCTCGGCCGAAGGAGAACCCGTCGACGGGGCTGCGGCTCTCTGCCAGGGCGGTGATGCTTCCGGCGAGCGCACCGAGAGAGGTCAGCACCGGGTAGGGACCGGTGATCCATTCCTCGCCGACGAGCGGGCTGCCGCTCGGCAGACGCTTGTAGGCGACGGCCGCGCGCACCCATGCCTCTGCCGCTTCGGCGGTGGCCGCGCTCATCCGCAGGAGCAGTTCCCGTCGCTTCGCCAGGTCGCAGGCGGCCCAGGCGGCCTCACCACGGACGAGGTCGTCGACGGCTTGGTCGATCTGCCACCTCTGTGCGGTGGACGGCAGGGCGGCGGTCATCACGCGGCTCCCTTGATGAGGTCGGCGGCCTTCTCCGCCGCCATGATCGTGGGCGCGTTGGTGTTGCCGCGCGGCACCGTCGGGAAGACGGAGGCGTCGACCACCCGCAGGCCCGGCACGTCGTACACCCGCAGCTCCGGATCGACCACCGCACCGATCGCACACGTCGACGTCGGGTGGTAGAGCGTCTGCCCGGACCGCTGCGCCCAGGCGAGGAGGTCCGCGTCCGCGTGCGCGGCCGGGACGTCGAAGGGCCCGGTGACCAGCTCGGCCACCGCCGGCTGAGCGGCGATGTCCAGGGCGATCCGGATGCCCGCGACGATGCACTCCCGGTCCTGGGGGGTCGTCAGGTAGTTGTGCACGATCCGGGGCGCCGCGTCCGGGCGCGCGGAGCGCAGGGTCACCGCTCCGCGGCTCGTCGGGGCGACCACGCACGGGCCGAAGGAGAAGCCGTGGCCGATCGGCGCGCCGAGTCCCTCCTGGTGGAAGAGCACGGGAGCGGCGTGGAACTGCACGTCGGGTGCGTCCAGTTCGGGGCGGGTGCGGAAGAAGCCGCCGGCCTCCCCCACGTTGGAGGTGAGCGGGCCGCGGCTCTCGTCCCGCAGCAGGGCCGCGTTCTCGGGGCTCGCCGCGCCGAGCAGGGATTCGGCGTCGGTAAGGAAGTTGAGCAGAGTCATGTAGTGGTCCTGGAGGCCCTGCCCGACCGGCAGGTCACGGACGACGTCGATGCCGACGGCGGACAGGGCGGGGGCGGGACCGATGCCGGACAGCATCAGAAGCTTCGGTGACTCGTAGGCCCCTGCGGAGAGGATCACCTCGCGCTCGGCCCGCAACACCTCGACGTCGCCCGCGCGTCCGACCTCGACACCCGCTGCCCGGCCGCCCTCGATCACCACGCGATGGGCGCGGGCCGAGGGGAGCACGGTGAGGTTCGGCCGGTCGAGAGCGGGGTGCAAGTAGGCGACGGCGGCGCTGCAGCGAAGACCGCCGCGCTGCGTCAACTGGTAGCGGCCGACACCGAACTGCGTCTCACCGTTGAAGTCGTCGTTGGACTTGTGCCCGGCCTGTTCGGCGGCCCGCACGAAGGCCGAGGCGAGCAGGTGCCCGGACCTGCCGTCGCTCACCGTCAGCGGGCCGCCGGCCCCGTGGTAGGGGTCCGCGCCCCGCTCGTTGCCCTCCGAACGCCGGAAGTACGGCAGCACGTCGGTGTACGACCAGCCGGTCGCCCCGGCCGCGGCCCAGCCGTCGTAGTCGGCGCGGTTGCCCCGGATGTAGATCATCGCGTTGATGGAGCTGGAGCCGCCGAACACCTTGCCCCGTGGCAGATAGGTCCGCCGTCCGCCGAGGCCAGGTTCCGGGTCGGAGTCGAGGTCCCAGTCGACCCCGGACTTGAACAACTGCGGGAAGGCGGCCGGGACGTGGATCTCCTGCGCGGTGTCGGGGCCGCCGGCCTCGATCAGCGCGACCCGCACGTCGGGGTCCTCCGAGAGCCGCGCCGCGAGGACGCAGCCCGCGGATCCTGCGCCGACGATGACGTAGTCGTACATGCTCATCCCGTCCCTTGAACGAATACAGCGTGGTGGCGTGGAGAAGAGGGAGGTACCGGCTTGCGAGGAGCCCGGCGCCGTCCCGGTCAACGGGGCGAAGGCGTCGGATGGAGGACGCGTGTGAGGAAGGCGAGCTGGTCGGCCAGCGCCCGCTGCTGTCCCGGCCCCGCGTAGACGTCCAGGTGGTCCACGGGGTAATCGAGCAGCTCCCCGCGGCCGGCCTTCCGGGCGGTGCGCCGGGCCGCCCTGCCGGGTGCGATGCGGTCCCTCGTGCCGATCTGCACGAGGATCGGGCAGTCCAGGCGCCGGACGTAGCTGGTGGGCCGGTTCAGGCCGACCTTCAGTGCCGCGCGTGCGCACACCTCGTTGCGAAAGGTGGGGCCGACGAACGACGCGCAGATCTCCGGTGCCCGGGGGAGCCCCATCATGGCGAGCGTCCCGGGCTCCGCGACGACCGGTACGTGGTGCGGTGGCCGGGCGGTGAGGGCGCGAGCGGTGTCACGCAGCCCGTGCCCCGCCAGGCGCAGCAGCCGGCCGACCCCGGCATGCCGCACGACATTGGCCAGCGAGGCGAGACCGTCGGTCACGGGCGTCAGCGACACGACCGCCGCGACACGAGCGTCCTGGGCGGCGACCACGAGGGCGTGTCCGCCGGCGTACGACACGCCCCACAGCACGATCCGGCGCGGATCGACGCCGGGCAGCCGCCGGGCGGCCGCCAGGGCCGCGTGGTAGTCCTGCCGCTGGCGGCGGACCGAGACGTCCTGGCGCGGGGCGCCGTCGGAGTCGCCGAAGCCGCGGTAGTCGAAGACGAAGGCGTCCATGCCGGCCGCGGCGAAGCCTTCGGCATAGTTCAGCAGGCCGCTGTCCCGAGTGCCGCCGAAGCCGTGGGCCATGACCACGCAGGGACGTCCGCCCGGGCCGGCCAGGACGTCGCCGGCGGCCGGTACGTGCCAGGCGGCGCAGCGGACGCCGTGGCTGACGAAGGTGAGGTCGCGCTTCACCGTGCCGCCCCCGGCCGGGCCGACGGCACCGGGCCGCCGGAGGTGAACCGGAGTGCGCTGTCCTCGACCGGCCCCCGACGCAGCCGCTCGACGTCCCGTTCGTAGGCCATCTCCACGGTCCACGGACCGCTCGTCCCCGCCCGGGGGAACTCCCCGATGCCCCGCAGGACGTAGTTGGAGCTCAGGTCCATGTACGGCACCCGTTCGACGGTCGGGTCGTCGAGGACGGGCTCGACGGTGTCGTGACCGTGGGCGTCCATGTGGTCGAGCAGACGGCAGAAGTGCTCGCAGACCAGATCGACCTTGAGCGTCCAGGAGAGGTTCGTGTATCCGAGCGCGAAGACGAGGTTCGGCACGCCGGACAGCATCATCGCCTTGTACGCCGTCGTGTCCGAGGGTTTCGTTTCGCGGCCGTCGACGCTCAGCCGGATTCCGCCGAAGGGCGACATGGTGAGCCCGGTCGCGGTGACGATGATGTCGGCGGTCAGTTCCTGGCCGGACTTCAGCAGGATGCCGGTTCCGGTGAACCGGTCGATGTGGTCGGTGACGACCGAGGCCCGCCCGGCCGAGATCGCCTTGAACAGATCGCCGTCGGGCACGACGCACAGCCGCTGGTCCCAGGGGTCGTAGCGCGGCGTGAAGTGGGTGTCGACGTCGAAGTGCCGGGGGAGTCGCCGGCGCACGTCGGCGATGAGCAGCCGGCGCATGAGTTTCGGCATGCGCCGGCTGGCCTTGTAGATCGCACGCGTGAACAAGATGTTCTTGCGCCGGACCATCCGGTGCGCCCGCCTGCGCCCGACCAGTTTCCGCAGTGCGTGGGCCGGCACGTCGTGGGCCGGCACGGAGAACACGTAGCTCGGTGATCGCTGCAGCATGGTGACGTGGGCGGCCGTGCGGGCCATCGAGGGGACGAGGGTGATCGCTGTGGCACCGCTGCCGATCACGATGACATGCTTGCCTGTGTGGTCGAGGCCCGCCGGCCAGTGCTGCGGGTGGATCACCGTGCCGGTGAAGTCCTCGATGCCTGTGAACTCCGGTGTGAATCCGGCGTCGTGGTCGTACATGCCGGTGCCGAGGAAAAGGAAGCGTGCGGTGAATCTCGCCTGCTTCCGGCTGCCGCGGTGCTGCGCGGTGACGGTCCACCGTCCCTTCGCGGACGAGAAGTCCGCGCTGACGACCCGGTGGCCGAAGCGGGTGTGGCGGGCCAGCCCGTAGTCGTCGGCGGTCTGCCGCAGGTAGTCGAGGATGAGGTGTCCGTCGGCGATGGACTTGCGGTGGGTCCACGGCCTGAAGCCGTAACCGAAGGTGGGCATGTCGGAGTCGGACCGGATGCCGGGGTACCGGAACAGGTCCCACGTCCCACCGATGGCGTCGCGGCCCTCCAGGATCAGGAAGGACGTGCCCGGGCGGCGGGCCTTGAGATGGGAGGCCGCGCCGAGGCCGGAGATCCCGGCGCCGATGATCAGCACGTCGACGTCCGTGGGCGAGCCGGGCGGCGGCGCGGTCCTGCTGGTGGTCGTGTCAGTCACGGGTGGCTCCTGGCCGTGGTGGGGGAGGGGCTGCGAGGGGTCGGCCGCCGCCGGGCAGTCGCCGGCGACCGCCCGGCGGCTCAGGCCGGCGTGGACGTGGGCGCTCTTGCGCACCTCGTCGGCGCCGTCGGCCGGGCGCAGTGGGCAGATGCCGGCGCCGTGGACGCGGGCGAGTGGGAAGTCCTGCGACCCGCCGCCGGCTCGGTGGAGCCGGACGGCGTTGTCGTACCGGTGTGGTCGGCCAGGAGGTCGGCACCGCCGGAGGTGTCGATCGTCTGTGCGACCACCGCGTCCTTGTGGGCGGTGTCGTCGGCATGTCCGGGAACTCCGGGCCTGGGACGCGTGCCGCCGACGTGGTGACGGCCTCGGCCGGGGCGTCGGGCTCGCGTTCCGATGCTCACGGCCTCGGCGTCTCCGGCGACCAGTCGCTCGGTCGCCACGGCCTCCCCGCTGCGGGGCATGGACTTCTCCGTTCGGCTCGGTCACCAAAGTCGATGCGAATTCGAATTCGAGTTTAGGGAGTGTTCAGAGTGTGTCAATACGTGTCGAGCGGGAAGGGGGGCCGCGAGGCTGATACGATCTCGAATCGTGTTCGGTAAAAATGCGACAAGCCGCGTCCCAGCTCGCCCGGCGGCCCAGCGGCGCGGGATGGAGCGCAGGAAGGCCATCCTCGACGCCGCCGAAGCCCTGCTCGCCGAGAAGGGCTACGAGGCGGCCACGCTGAAGGCGACCGGCGAGCGGGCCGGCATCCCGGCCGCTTCGATGTACCACTACTTCGCCGACCGGTACCAGGTCGACGCCGAACTGCTGCAGCGACACCTGAGCGAGCTGGACGGGCGCATCGGCGCCATGCTGGCCGAACCGAGGGCGCAGACGCTGCGCGAGGCCGTCGACGCCATGATCGATCTGCTCCTCGACCATCTCCGCCGTCACCGCAGCTGCACGGAACTGTGGTTCGCGGGCCGCCACACCACGCTCGACGAGATGGTGCGCGCCTTCGACGAGGCGCAGGCGGAACGGCTCTGGCACCACCTCGTCGAACAGCGCTTCGTAGCGGCCGACACGCCCCTGCTCGCCCTGCTCCTCGCCTTCGAGACCGGCACCAGGCTCTTCGAGATCGCGTTCCGGCGCTCGCCGGCCGGGGACGACGCCACGATCGACGAGGCGCGCCGCCTCGTCACCGCGTACCTGGAGACCTACGCCTCCGAAGAGACACGCTGACCTGCGCCTCCGAAGAGACACGCTGACCTACGCCCCCGAAGAGACACGCTGACGCGAGCGGCGCGCCCGACGGGTGGGCGCCCCCCCGCAGACCGGCTAACGCAGCGGGCCACCCCACCGCACCTGGTCGCGCAGCCGGTTCTTGAGGAGCTTCCCTCCCGCGTTGCGCGGCAGCGCCTCGGTGACGACCGTGGCGTACTGCGGAACCTTGAAGTCGGCGAGCCGCTCCCCGCAGTGCGCGAGCACCTCGGCGACATCGATCTCCGCCCCGTCCCCGAAGAGGACCGCTCCGACCTTCTCCCCCATGACGTCGTCGGGTACGGCGAGGACGGCGGCGTCGGCGACTCCGGGGGCGGAGAGCAGGACCGCCTCGACCTCGACGCTGGAGATGTTCTCGCCGCCGCGGTTGATGATGTCCTTGATCCGGTCGACGATGTGGATGCGTCCGGTCTCGTCGACCCGGACGATGTCCCCGGTGTGCAGCCATCCGTTCCTGATCGCCTGTGCCGTGGCATCCGGCCGGCGCCAGTAGCCGGTGGTCACCGTGACTCCCCGGACCACCAGTTCGCCCGTGTACGGGTCGTCGCCGATCGGGACGACGCCGAGCTCCACCGACGGCACCGCGTAGCCGACGGAGTCCGCGTGTTCGGCGGCGTCCCGGTCCGGCAGGACGGTGATCAGCGACGCCGTCTCGGTCATGCCGTAACCGTTGATCACTGCAGCCGCCGGGAAGGCTTCCTTCAGCCGGCGTACGAGCGACGGCGCGACCGGGGCACCGCCGTACGCGAGCCAGCGGACCCCGGAGACGTCGGCACCGGTGAAGGCCGGGTGCCGCAGCAGCAGTGCGTACACCGCGGGCACGGTCACGAGGAACGAGATCCGTTCCTCCGCCAGCGCCGCCGCCAGCCGTGGCAGATCAAGGCCGGGCATGATCACCGAGGTGCCGCCGAGGCAGGCGGCGACGACGAACTGCGCGTTGCAGCCGGTGACATGGAACAGCGGCACCGAGATCAGGGTCCGCAGCTCGGAGCCGGCGTCCCGGGGGATGCCGAGACAGCGGATCAGGTTCTCGGCGTTGGTCACGAACGCCTCGTGTGTGATCGGCACGCCCTTGGCACGCCCGGTCGTACCGGAGGTGTAGAAGAGCGCGGCCACATCGGCGGCGACGACATCCGTGGTGACATGCGGTTCGCCGTCCGGCAGCGGGGCATCGGCCGGAAGATCGACCTTCACGCCCGCGTCGCCGAGGACGGACTCCACCTCCACGGGCGTCGATCGGGAATTGACCGCCACGGCGATGCCCCCGGCCAACAGGGTGCCCCAGAAGGCGAGGGCCCAGTCCCTACCGGCCGTGTACCGCACGGCCACCCGGTCCCCGGCCGTCACGCCACGTGCCCGCAGCCCCCCGGCCACCCGCGCGGCGCGCCGCCACAGCTGCGCGTACGTGAGCCGGTCCCCGCCGAGTTCGACGACCGCCTCGGCGTCCGGGCGAAGCTCGACGTGGGTACGGAGCGCGTCGAGCAGCGTCGCGGGCGCGTCCGGGTACCTGAGGACACCGTCCGCGTCCCTCACCAGATCGTCCTGAGGGAACGGATTGCGCGAACGCATGACGGGGGTGATGGGACGGGGCATCTCGGCGGCTCCAGGGCATGGGCGTGGCGGGCGGCACACGAAGGCGAAGGACGATGGTGGACGACCAGGGCATCGCCGCTCCCGGACCTCCCGAGTACGCGGTCGCGGCGACGCCCTGGTCAGGGTCGGGTCGGGAGCGTTCCTACCGCACCGACTCGACGATCTCGTGGCGCGGTGTCCCCACGCGCTCCAGGGCGGCGTAGAAGGGTTCCGGCTCGGCCCAGTCCTCCGGGGCGAACGAACCGGCGCGCTTCCCGGCCTCGTCGAGGGCCAGCACCATGAACGCGGCGCAGGCGGTCCCCGTCACCGTGGCCATGCTGGCGACGAGATACGAGCCCGGCCCGCTGACCGGTGTACGACGGACGGCCACGGCCGGGCGCCCGTCGCGCGTCCCGCGGACCCGGGCCAGCAGGCCGCCCCGCCAGGTGTACCGCCGGCGGACGGCCGAGGCCCCGAGGTACTTGAGCAGCTCGCCCGCCCCGCTCTCGCCGCGGCGGACCTGGGCCATCATGCCGTTCAGAGCGTGACGCCAGCCCGAGGGAGTGCCGAAGCGGCTCTTGACGATCGCCATCATGAAGTCGACCGCTTCGTCGGAGGTCATCCGGCCCGACTGGATCGCCTGGCCGAGACCCTTGACGAGGCCGTTGACCGGCGCCGGGTCCATGCCGCCGAGGCAGCGGATCCGCTGCGCGGCAGGGAAGCGGCGGGGCATGGTGACGGGCTCCGGGTGGGCCGTCTCGTACAGCAGGGTCTCGCCCAGGCCGCCGCCCATCGGCGCCGAACCGGTCTCGACGTACGACTGGTGGGTGACCGGTCCGCCGTTCTCCCACGTCAGGCAGTCGCCGGCGGCGATGTGCATGAGGTGCTGGATCACCGCCCGGCCCACGTTCGGCCGCTCGTCGCCGACCGTCCAGAACATCTCGATGTCCTCGACCGTGTCCAGTTCGCTCGCGGCGTCCACGGCCAGCACATTGCTCATGCCCGGCGAGGCGCCGCAGCCGATGTAGAGCGGAACGCCCGCCTCCTGCGCCTGCTCGGCGAGGCCCAGTGCATGCTGGGTGCTCTCGACGTCGTCGTCGAAGTCGAGGTACGGCACCTTCAGCTCGATGCAGGCCGTGATCACGGGCTCCGAGGTGCGGATGTAGGGCCCCGCACCGAGGACGACGAGGGCGGCGCCGTCGACCACGTCGAGGAGAGCGTCCCGGTCGTAGAGGTCGAGCCGCCGGACCTTGACCCGGCCGGTCGGCAGCCTCTTCACCAGCGGCTTCAGGAGCTCGGGCCGGATGTCGCACAGGGTGAGCTCGTAGTCGCCTCCCGCCCGCGCGAAACGCTCGATGGCGACCTTGCACATCTCGCCCGCGGCGCCGATGAACACGACCCGCCGCCCCGTCACGCGACGACTCCGGCCTCGAGCACTCCGACGTCAAGACAGTGGGCCATGACCCGCTCCGTTCTGTTGCCGTCGCCGAGTACGTACGGCGACCTCCGTGTCGCGGCCGGCCGGCAGGGCCGAGGAACGCGAGATCCGATGTCGAATCGAGTTCGAGTTTATGCGCCGGGGCACTGCGGCGGTCAAGACCTTGTTCGCGATGAGATCGACTGGATGCCCGCCGGCGCCGCAGGGTGGGTCGGCCCAGGGAAGCGCCCGTTGGGCGAGGAGGACATCCCCGGCCTGGTCCTCGTTCCCGCCGCCGTGCGACGGGTGGACATCCCGGTCATCGCCAGCGGCGGCTTCGCGACCGGCAATGGCCTCGCCGCCGCACTCGCGCTCGGAGCCTGCGCCGTGAGCATGGGCACCCCGGTTCGCCGCCGGCGCGGAGGCGCCCGTGCACCGGAACGTCAAGGACCCGATCGTCACCAACGACGAACGGGCCGCCCAACTGGTCTTCCGGGAGTTCGGCAACACCGGGCGGGTCGCGCGCAACGCGGGCGGAAGCACTCGCCGTCGAGGGCGTCGACGGCATCGACGCGGTGCGGTACGCGAGCGGCGTAGCACAACAGACCGCGCACATGGGGGACCGGTCCCGTTCCTGCCCTGCAACAGGAGGCGGGTGCCGGGCACCGCACCACGACCGCGGACCCGGACGTCACATGCGACCGCGGGCGAGAGCCCACCGCCCGGCCGCGTGGGACGCCCGGGTCTCGGGATCACTCCCCGGACCGGCGACGACCTGCCGGGTCCCGCCTCGGGCGCGACCGGTACGGCGCGTCCGCGTCCGCCCCGCACTGTGGCGGACGGGTCTGCATGTCCGCGAGACGTCGGTTCCCGGATCCTGCATCGTCACGTGCGATCAGGGTCAGAGGTCGAGCCCCCGCTGCAACTGCCCCCGGTTCATCCACTTCGGCAGGCCCGGCGCCGTGAGGAAACCCTCGGCGCGGGCGGCGGCGAGCCCGATGCGCAGCACGTCGGTGCTCTTCTCGAAGAGCATGAAACGTGGCTCCCAGACGGGGCGGTACTTGGCGTTGGCACGGTAGAGGGACTCGATCTGCCACCAGCGGGAGAAGAAGGCGAGCAGTGAGCGCCACGCCCGCAGCACCGGTCCCGCGCCGAGCCGGGCCCCGCGCTCGAAGACGGACCGGAACACGGCGAAGTTCAGGGACAGCCGGGTGATCCGGGCCTCGTCCGCGCGTCGGATCAGGTCCAGCACCATGAACTCGATCAGGCCGTTGTCGGACTCCCGGTCCCGTCGCATCAGATCCAGCGACAGTCCCTTCTCGCCCCAGGGGACGAAACTGAGGAGCGCTCTCAACCTGCCTTCGGCGTCCGCGCATTCGAGCATCAGGCAATCGCCGTCGGCCGGGTCGCCGAGCCGTCCGAGAGCCATCGAGAAGCCCCGCTCGGTGTCCCCGTCGCGCCAGTCGTCGGCCAGCCGCACCAGCCGGGCCATCTCCTCGGCGCGGATGTCGGCGTGGCGCCGCATCCGCACCGTGTAGCCGGCTCTGCGGACCCGGTGGTACGCCTGGCGCACCCCGCGCATGGCACGGCCCTCCAGACTGAAGTCGGCGACCTCCACGACGGCTTCGTCGCCCAGTTCGAGCGCGTCCAGCCCGTGCCGGGCGTACACGGTGGCGCCCAGTTCGCTCGCCCCCATCACCGCGGGCGTCCACCCGTGCTCGCGCGCCTCGGTCAGCCACCGCTCGATCGCCCCCGGCCACGCCTCGGGATCGCCCAGCGGATCGGCCGAGGCCAGCGAGACGCCGCCGACCACCCGGTAAGTCACCGCGGCCTTGCCGGTGGGTGAGAAGACGACGCTCTTGTCCCGGCGCAGCGCGAAGTAGCCGAGCGAGTCG
>NZ_WWJT01000658.1 GCF_009865385.1 Streptomyces sp. SID486
TGCCGCGGGGGCGGCGCACGCCGTCGCGTACAGCGCCACCGCTGCCATCGGCCCGAGTACCAGGAACCTCACCCCCGGCGGGGGGCCTCCTCGCCGTCCCATGTGCCGAAGCTAAGGGGAGGGGCGGCGAGGGGCAACGCCCCGGCGCAAGCGGGGGATCAGCTTCCGGCGGACCCGGCCGGGCCGTCACCGGGGCGGGCGTCCCGCAGCAGGCAGGTCAGGCGCGCGGAGCAGACCCGGCGGCCCTCCTCGTCACTGATCACGATCTCGTACGTCGCCGTGGACCGGCCCCGGTGCACCGGCGTGGCCACGCCCGTCACCAGACCCGAACGGGCACCGCGGTGGTGCGTGCAGTTCAGGTCGACGCCGACGGCGATCTTCGAGCTGCCGCCGTGCAGCATGGAGCCGACCGACCCCAGGGTCTCCGCCAGCACCGCCGAGGCGCCGCCGTGCAGCAGGCCGTACGGCTGGGTGTTGCCCTCCACCGGCATGGTGCCGACGACCTTGTCAGGCGAGGCCTCGAGGATCTGCACGCCCATGCGCGTGCCCAGATGGCCGGCCGAGAACAGGGCGGGCAGGTCCACGCCGAGTGCCGCGTACTCGTCGATGACCTCCTGCGGGAACTTCGTTCGCTGCTGCTCACCCATGGGCCCGGCTCCGTTCGTCGTCCGCCTGTCGTGACTGAGCAAACGCTCAGTCGGTCGCCGATTCTTCCAGACGGTCCGCGGAACGCCCTTCGAGGCGTACGACGACGGACTTGCTCGCCGGAGTGTTGCTGGTGTCGGCCGTGGCGTCGAGCGGCACCAGCACGTTCGTCTCGGGGTAGTACGCCGCCGCACAGCCCCGGGCCGTCGGGTACAGCACGACCCGGAACCCGGGCGCCCGCCGCTCCACGCCGTCCCGCCACTCGCTCACCAGGTCGACGTACGCCCCTTCGGCGACTCCGAGCGAGCGGGCGTCCTCGGGGTGCACCAGCACCACCCGGCGCCCGCCCGTGATGCCCCGGTACCGGTCGTCCAGTCCGTAGATCGTGGTGTTGTACTGGTCGTGCGAGCGCAGGGTCTGCAGCAGCAGCCGGCCCTTGGGCAGCCGGGGGTACTCCACCGGCGCCGCGGTGAAGTTCGCCTTGCCCGTGGCGGTGGGGAACCGGCGCTCGTCGCGCGGGGCGTGCGGCAGCGCGAAGCCGCCGGGCCGGGCCACGCGCGCGTTGAAGTCCTCGAAGCCCGGGACCACGCGCGCGATGCGGTCGCGGATCTTCGCGTAGTCCTTCTCGAACTCCTCCCACGGCACGACGCTGCGCTCGCCGAGCACCCGGCGCGCCAGACCGCAGACGATGGCCGGCTCGGACCTGAGCTGCGGGCCCGCGGGCCGCAGGCGCCCGCGCGAGGCGTGCACCATGCCCATGGAGTCCTCCACCGTCACGAACTGCTCGCCGCCGGCCTGCAGGTCGCGTTCGGTGCGGCCCAGCGTCGGCAGGATCAGCGCCCGCGCGCCGGTGACGACGTGCGAGCGGTTCAGCTTGGTCGACACGTGCACGGTCAGCCGCGCGCGGCGCATGGCCGCCTCGGTGACCTCGGTGTCGGGCGAGGCGGAGACGAAGTTGCCGCCCATCGCGAAGAAGACCTTGGCCTCGCCGTCACGCAGCGCGCGGATGGCCCGTACGACGTCGAAGCCGTGCTCGCGCGGCGGCGCGAACCCGAACTCCTTCTCCAGGGCGTCCAGGAAGGCGGGAGCGGGCCGTTCGAAGATGCCCATGGTGCGGTCGCCCTGGACGTTGCTGTGCCCGCGCACCGGGCACACACCGGCCCCCGGCCGTCCGATGTTGCCGCGCAGCAGCAGGAAGTTGACCACCTCGCGGATGGTCGGGACGGCGTGCTTGTGCTGGGTGAGGCCCATGGCCCAGCAGACGATGGTCCGCTTCGAGGCGAGGACCATGCCGAGGGCCCGCTCGATCTCCGCGCGCGTGAGGCCGGTGGCCGCGAGCGTCTCGTCCCAGTCGGCGGCCCGCGCGGCCTGCGCGAACCCGGCGAAGCCGTGCGTGTGCTCGCGGACGAACTCCTCGTCGACGGCGCCTTCGGTCTCCAGGACGAGCTTGTTGAGGAGGCGGAACAGGGCCTGGTCGCCGCCGATGCGGATCTGCAGGAACAGGTCGGTGAGGGCGGCGCCCCTGAGCATGCCCTGCGGGGTCTGCGGGTTCTTGAAGCGCTCCAGCCCCGCCTCGGGCAGCGGATTGACGCTGATGACCTTCGCGCCGTTGGCCTTGGCCTTCTCCAGCGCGGAGAGCATGCGCGGATGGTTCGTGCCCGGGTTCTGGCCCGCGACGATGATCAGGTCGGCCTGGTACAGGTCCTCCAGCAGGACGCTGCCCTTGCCGATGCCGATCGTCTCGTTGAGAGCCGACCCGGACGACTCGTGGCACATGTTCGAGCAGTCCGGCAGGTTGTTCGTGCCCAGCTCGCGCGCGAAGAGCTGGTACAGGAACGCCGCCTCGTTGCTGGTGCGGCCCGAGGTGTAGAAGACGGCCTCGTCCGGTGAGCCGAGGGCGGCGATCTCGTCGGCGACGATGCCGAAGGCCCGCTCCCAGGAGACCGGCTCGTAGTGGGTGCCCCCCTCGGGGAGGTACATGGGGTGCGTGAGGCGGCCCTGCTGGCCCAGCCAGTAGCCGCTGCGGCCGAAGAGGTCCGCGACGGAGTGCGTGGCGAAGAACTCCGGCGTCACCCGGCGCAGGGTGGCCTCCTCGGCGACCGCCTTCGCGCCGTTCTCGCAGAACTCCGCCGCGTGCCGGTCCTCCGGCTCGGGCCAGGCACAGCCCGGGCAGTCGAAGCCGTCCTTCTGGTTCACGCGCAGCAGCGTCAGCGCGGTGCGCTTCACACCCATCTGCCGCTGGGCGACGCGGAGCGTGTGCCCGACGGCGGGCAGCCCCGCCGCCGCGTGCTTCGGCTCCGCGACCTGCGGTGCGTCCTGGACCGGATCGCCCTTGGGCGGCTTCGTCGCCATCGCACGCTCCCCTTCGACTGCGCGTGACAAGTACGCCGACGATCCTCCCACGGGGCACCGACAACCGTTCCGGGCGGGCGTCGGCCGGGCCGCCGGGACGACGGGCGGCCGACCGGCCCGCGGTCGACCGCGCCCGGGATCGTCGCGGAGGGTGACCGGAGGATGCCTCGCCGTGCCGGGGCGGGAACCGTCCGGACCGGAGTGTCGGTGCGGCGTGGCAGGATCGGGGGCGTGGCGAAGACAGCATCGAAGCAGACCGACAAGACCCCCGGCGGCACCCGTCCCCGGCTGATGCTCATGGACGGGCACTCGCTGGCCTACCGCGCGTTCTTCGCGCTGCCCGCGGAGAACTTCACGACCGCGACCGGCCAGCCGACGAACGCGATCTACGGTTTCGCGTCGATGCTGGCCAACACCCTGCGTGACGAGGGGCCCACGCACTTCGCGGTCGCCTTCGACGTCTCGCGCAAGACCTGGCGCTCCGAGCGGTTCACCGAGTACAAGGCGAACCGCTCCAAGACCCCGGACGAGTTCAAGGGCCAGGTCGAGCTGATCGGCGAGCTGCTCGACGCGATGCACGCCCCGCGCTTCGCCGTCGAGGGCTTCGAGGCGGACGACGTGATCGCCACGCTCGCCGCGCAGGCCGAGGCCGCCGGTTTCGACGTGCTGATCGTCACCGGTGACCGCGACTCCTTCCAGCTGGTCAGCGACCACGTCACCGTGCTCTACCCGACCAAGGGCGTCTCGGAGCTGACCCGGTTCACCCCGGAGAAGGTTTTCGAGAAGTACGGATTGACGCCCGCCCAGTACCCCGACTTCGCGGCCCTGCGCGGTGACCCGTCCGACAACCTCCCCGGCATCCCCGGTGTCGGGGAGAAGACCGCCGCGAAGTGGATCAACCAGTTCGGGTCCTTCGCCGAGCTGGTCGAGCGCGTCGACGAGGTCAAGGGCAAGGCCGGCCAGAACCTCCGCGACCACTTGGAGGCGGTCAAGCTCAACCGCGTCCTGACGGAACTGGAGCGCCAGGTCGAACTGCCGAAGGCGGTCGCCGACCTGGAGCGGGCCCCGTACGACCGCAAGGCCGTCGCGATGGTCCTCGACACCCTGGAGATCCGCAACCCGTCCCTGCGCGAGCGTCTCTTCGCCGTCGACCCGGGCACGGAGGAGGCCGAGGCCGCCCCGGTGACCGCCGAGGGCGTCGAGATCGACGGCAGGATCCTGCGCACCGGCGAGCTGGCCGACTGGCTCACCGAGCACGCCACCGGCACGCTGGGCGTCGCCACGGTGGACACCTGGGCGCTGGGCACCGGCTCGGTCGCCGAGGTCGCCCTCGCCGCGGACGGGGGGGCGGCGGCCTGGTTCGACCCGGCCGAGCTGGACGAGGCCGACGAGAACGCGTTCGCCGGCTGGCTGGCCGACGCGGGCCGGCCCAAGGTGTTCCACAACGCCAAGGGCGCCATGCGCGTCTTCGCCGAGCACGGCTGGTCCGTCGAGGGCGTGACGATGGACACCGCGCTCGCCGCCTATCTGGTCAAGCCCGGGCGCCGCTCCTTCGACCTGGACGCGCTCTCGATGGAGTACCTGCACCGCGAGCTGGCCCCGGCCGCCGCGGCCGACGGCCAGCTGGCCTTCGGCACGGACGAGGGCGCCGAGGCCGAAGCCCAGATGATCAAGGCCCGCGCGGTGCTGGACCTCGGCGAGGCGTTCCGCACCCGGCTGGAGGAGGTCGGTGCCGCCGACCTCCTGCGCGACATGGAGCTGCCCACCTCCGCCCTGCTCGCCCGCATGGAGCGGCACGGCATCGCCGCCGACCGGGCGCACCTGGAGGCGATGGAGCAGATGTTCGCGGGCGCGGTGCAGCAGGCCGTGAAGGAGGCCCACGCGGCGGCCGGCCACGAGTTCAACCTGGGCTCGCCCAAGCAGCTCCAGGAGGTCCTCTTCGGTGAGCTGGCCCTGCCGAAGACCAAGAAGACCAAGACCGGCTACACCACCGACGCCGACGCCCTGGCCTGGCTCGCCGCCCAGACGGACAACGAACTGCCGGTGATCATGCTCCGGCACCGTGAGCAGGCCAAGCTCAGGGTCACGGTCGAGGGCCTGATCAAGACCATCGCGGGCGACGGCCGTATCCACACCACGTTCAACCAGACGGTCGCGGCGACCGGCCGGCTGTCCTCCACGGACCCGAACCTCCAGAACATCCCGGTCCGCACCGACGAGGGCCGGGCGATCCGCCGGGGCTTCGTGGTGGGGGAGGGCTTCGAGTCCCTGATGACGGCGGACTACAGCCAGATCGAACTGCGGGTGATGGCCCACCTCTCCGAGGACGAGGGGCTGATCCGGGCGTTCACCTCCGGCGAGGACCTGCACACCACGGCCGCCTCCCAGGTGTTCGGCGTCGAGCCCGGCGCGGTGGACGCGGAGATGCGCCGCAAGATCAAGGCGATGTCGTACGGCCTCGCCTACGGCCTGTCCGCGTTCGGCCTCTCGCAGCAGCTGAACATCGAGGCGGCCGAGGCCCGCGCCCTGATGGACGCGTACTTCGAGCGCTTCGGCGGGGTCCGGGACTACCTGCGCCGCGCGGTCGACGAGGCGAGGGCGACGGGCTACACGGCGACGCTCTTCGGGCGCCGCCGGTACCTCCCGGACCTCAACAGCGACAACCGCCAGCGCCGCGAGGCGGCCGAGCGGATGGCGCTGAACGCACCCATCCAGGGCACGGCGGCGGACATCGTCAAGCTGGCCATGCTCAAGGTGGACAGCGCGCTGCGGGAGGCGGACCTCAAGTCCCGCATGCTCCTGCAGGTCCACGACGAAATCGTCCTGGAGATCGCCCCCGGCGAGCGGGTGGCGGTGGAGGAGCTCGTCCGCCGGGAGATGGCCGACGCCGTCCGCCTGAGGGCCCCGCTGGACGTCTCGGTGGGCGTGGGCCCGGACTGGGAGTCGGCGGCCCACTAGCCGACGGCGCGACCGGAGGGGGCGACCACCCCCTCCCCACGCCCCCTCTCCGCCCGACGACGGCGACCGGCCCCGGCGGTGCGGGGACCGGCGGTGCGGAGCGGCGGTGCGTGCCGCGAGGCATCCGGTGCGTGCCGGGAAGCATCCGGCGGTGCGGGCCGGTGGTGCGGCCTCCGCTGTGGTGCGGCGCCGTCGGACCGGCGGGGCCGCCCCTACCGCCCCTGGCGGGGCGGAGCGGCCGTGCCAGGGGCTGCCGGTGCGTGCCGCGAGGCATCCGGCGGTGCGGGCCGGTGGTGCGGCCTCCGCTGTGGAGCCGTGCCGTCCGGCCGGCGCCCACGGCGGCCCGCCCGTACCGGCCGGACCCCGGCCTGGCCCCGGGCCGAACCCCAGCCACCCCCCGGGCCGGACCCCGGCCTGGCCCCGGGCCGGACCCCGGCCATACCCCGGGCCGAGCCCCGGCCGGAGTCGGCCGGACCCCCGGAGGGACCCGTCACTCTCGTGGCCCCCGCCAAAACGCCCCGCACCCCTCGCAGCCGCAACACTGCGGGCATGGGTATACGCATGCTTCACCGCCGGACGCCCGAGGCAGTCACCGGGGTCCGGGCGGTCACCGCCTCGGCGCAGGCCATGCCCGCCGCGCCGGTCCCGGCCCTAGCAGCCGACGCAAGCACCGCCCGCATCCCCGCCGACCCGGCCACGACCGTCCGAGACGTCGCCAAGAGCATCCGGCGCAGACTCGCCGGCCGCCCGGACCGCCTGCCCGACTGGCGCCAGTGGGCCGACCTGGCCCGCGGTTACCTCGCCCTCACGCTCACCCTGGTCCCGAGATCACGCCCCCGCCCCACCCTCACGGTGTTCGTCGCCTCCCTCACCGAGCGACCGGCCGCCCCCGGCCCGCACCGGCCGCCTCGGCGAGATCCCCAGGCCCCCCAGGACCGGCGGCCGGACGCCGGACCCTGACCGCCACCGCGTACAGCAGCAACCCCAGGAGCATCCCGGCGCCCACCCCGAAGCACAGGGTGGGCACCAGCTCCCACAGGTGCCCGGCAGCCCCCCACTCCGCCCGCCACCGTGCCGTCCGCTGCACCGCCCCGGCGAGCGCACAGCCGCCGATCCCCGCGAGCGCCCACCACCGGTCCCGCACCGACAGCGCGGGCACCCCCACCGGCACCCCGTCCGCGGTCCGCCGCAGCGCCCGCACCACGAACACCGCGATCAGTACGGCAGCGCCCCCGGACGACCCGTACTGCAGCCAGGTGAACAGCGGTACGCCGCCCGGCCGGGCCCGGCCCACGGCCGGAATCAGCCGCGTACCCCACCGGTCGTGATGCGTGAACGCGTCCCACACCACATGGGTGAGCGCGCCGGTCACCGCGGACCCGTACCACCACCCCGCCGCCGAGACACTCACACGCGCACGTGGCGCGCCGCAGCGCAGCAGGGCGGCCGGCCGGCCCTGCCGGGTCCGTGGCAGCAGTGCGACCAACGGCTCGCGGACCAGCAGCCACAGTCCCGCGAGGGCCCAGGCGATGAGCACGTCGACCGTGACGACACCGGTGAACGCGTGCGTGACAGCGCCGAATTCCATTCCACCGGACAGGACACCTGCCGCGTAATAGGGCAAGTCGGGTGCGAAGGAACCCGCTACGAGCACCGAGGGCACCAACCCGGCCCGCCCGCTCCCGTCCCGGCGTATCGCGGGCAGTACGGCCGCCGCATGGCTGAGGGTGAACGGCAACACAGCCTCCAGGGCGTTCGGCTACCCGCGGCCCGGTACCGGTGATCAGATCCGCTCAGTATGCGTGACGCCGTCCGAGGGCGGCCCGTGCCGACGACAGTCGGCCAACCGGTAAAATCCGGACGCAATGGGTGCCTGCTCACAGCAAGTTGTCGTAGGGTCACCTGCGGCGCGGTGCCGGGCGCACGGTCGTACACATGTCCCACAGACCGAAAGACGAAACAGGGGCAACCAGAACGCCGGGCCGACCGTCACACCAGAGCGAGGAACACAGCGACGGAGACGGACGCGCGAGCGTCCACGGGAGGGGTTCACTCAATGGCGGCGCATTTCGGCAGACGGCTGCGCAAGGGGGCGGCGACCACCGCCGTCGCGGCAGCGGCGGTCGCGGCTCTCTCCGCGTCCCAGGCTCCGGGAGCGACCGGCGAGGAGCCCGGCAGACAGACCTCGGCCGGCACCGCCACCTCCGTACCGGACGGCGACGGCAGCGCGAACGCCACCGGCAACTCGCCGTACTACACGGACCTGCCGCCGCTGAACAGCCCCGAACCCAGCCCCGCGCCGACCGTCGGCCCCTCCAGTTCCGTGAGCAGGGCCGAGGGCGGCATCCCCGCGACGGTTCTGGACGCGTACCAGAAGGCCGCCGCCGAACTGCGCTCCGCCAAGGCCGGCTGCAACCTGCCCTGGCAGCTGCTCGCGGCCATCGGCAACGTCGAGTCGGGACAGGCCCGCGGCGGGCAGGTGAGCGCCGACGGCACCACGCTGCGCCCGATCCTCGGCCCGCAGCTCGACGGCAACGGCTTCGCGCTCATCCCGGACACCGACAACGGCGCGTACGACGGCAACAGCACCTACGACCAGG
The DNA here is from genome assembly GCF_009865385.1 of Streptomyces sp. SID486. Taxonomy (GTDB): domain Bacteria; phylum Actinomycetota; class Actinomycetes; order Streptomycetales; family Streptomycetaceae; genus Streptomyces. The sequence goes on from NZ_WWJT01000658.1 coordinate 8,556, forward strand.
CCGTCGGCCCCATGCAGTTCATCCCGTCCACCTGGGCCTGGGCCGGCCGCGACGGCAACGGGGACGGCAAGAAGGACCCCAACAACGTCTACGACGCCGCGCTCGCCGCCGGCCACTACCTGTGCCGCAACGACTGGGACCTGTCCCGCGAGGCCGACCTGCACAGTGCGATCCTCAGCTACAACAATTCCCAGGACTACCTCGACCTGGTCCTGAACTGGATGGAGTACTACCGCAAGGGCACCCACTCCGTCCCCGACGGCTCCGGCGGCGTTCCCGAGCACCGCAGCGACGACACCTCCGGCCCCACCACCACCCCGGGCCCCTCGCGGCCGCCGAGGACGAAGCCGGCCCCGAGGCCCCACAAGCCCGGCCACGACAGGCCCGGCCACGACAGGCCCGGCCACGACGAGGGCGGGAACGGCGACGGCGGGAACGGCGGGAACGGCAACGGCGGCGACGGGAACGGCAACGGGGGCACGCCCGACCCCAAGCCGCCGAAGCCGCCCGTCCCGCCGACCCCGACCGACCTGGTGGACCACCTGGAAGACGCCGGCACGAAGAAGCTCACGGCGATGGCCGACGACGCCTTCACCCAGCGGATCGGCACCCGCGCCGAGACCAAGGGCGGCAAGTCCCTGGCCCGGATCAGGGTCCGGTTCACCGTCACCGGCGACACGGACGCCACCTTCACCGGCGGCGAGACCGTCGCCACGGTCACCACGGACGCGAAGGGCATCGCGCACGCCCCCGCGCTCCAGGCGGGCGACAAGACCGGCGACTTCAAGGTCACCGCCTCCGTCGTGGGCCGTTCGCTCAAGGGCGTCGACTACACGGCGACCGTCACCCCGCGCGCCGCCGACACCCTGGTCCGCACCGGCGACACCCCGCTGACCTGCACCCCGGGCGGTGAGTTCGCCGACCAGGTCCAGGTGAAGGCGACGTACAAGAACGCCGTGGCCGACAAGGTCGCGGCCACCGCCACCCTGGTCAAGTCCGCGACCGACCCCACGGAGAACGACAAGGGCCCCTACTTCAAGGACGCCGACGGCAACGCCGTACACACGCTCACCGGCCTCCGGACCGACGCCAAGGGCCTGCTCACGCTGCCCAAGCTGTACGCCGACGACGTCTCCGGCACCTTCCTGCTCCGCATCACCACCGACGGCGGTGCGACGCTCACCGTGGAGCTGAAGGTCGCGGTCGCCGTCGACCCCTCCGAGCCCCCGGCCCCGGACCCGTCCGCCTCCTCGTCCTGAGGCGGTGCCCCGAGGGTGCCCCCCGCTGCGGCGGGCGGGCACCCTCGTTCGTGCGTGCACCGCCCGGTCATCCGGGGTGGGCACCCTCGTTCGTGCGTGCACCGTCCGCTCCTGCGGGGTGGGCACCCTCTTCGTGCGTGCACCGCTGTTCTCATCTCGCCCGCGCGTTGCTACGGTGCCCGACCTGACGAGCCATCAGGACCAGTCAGGTCATGGACCGTCCGCCGGGGAGGCCCGCATGCGCGCCCTGATCGCCGCCGCGACCGGTCTCGTCCTCGCACTCGCCCTGGTCCTCACGATCAGCGCGCTGGGCCCGCCGTCGGGCCGGACGTCCCCCGAGCCGCTGCTGACGACGGTGCCCGCGCACCCTTAGCCGCGCCCGTCCGGGAGGGAGGCCACACATGCGCCGCAAGGCAAGCCTGGTCCTGCTCGCCTGCGCCGTGTTCTGCGCGGCGCTGTCCCCGCTGCTGCGCTGGTACGCCTTCCCCCGTCTGGCCCGCATCCCGGCGAACCAGTACCAGGACATGGTCCTGGAGGCCAGGGGCGCCACCCTCCTCGACTACGGCACCATGCGCGCGAAAAAGGTCTCCAAGGTCACCATCGTGCAGACCCTCAAGGGTGACGTGGAGGCCGCGAAGAAGATCGGGAAGACGGCGGGGCGGCCGGTCGTCGTCTGGGACAGCCTGTCCTACGTCCAGGGCCCCGACGGCAAGATGGTCTCCAAGGTGCCCGAACGGTACATCTTCGACGCCCACAGCCAGGACCCCGTGCACGCCACCGGCGAGATGGTCGACGGCGACCCGGTGACGCGCGACGGGATCGAGTTCAAGTGGCCCTTCCTGACGCAGAAACGGGACTACGAGTACTTCGACGCGCAGACCCGCACCACCAGCCCCATCCACTACGAGGGCACCCGGACCTTCCGCAGCCTGCCGGTCTACTACTTCGAGCAGACCATCCCCTGGACCAGGGTCCCCATGCCGAAGACCATGCCCGTGCAGGGCATCACCCCGGAGACGGTCGCGAAGACGGGCACCACCCGCTGGTACACCACGGTCCGCAGGTTCTGGGTCGAACCGGTCACCGGCGCACCCGTGTACGGCGAGGAACTCCACAAGGAGGAGCTGCGCGGCGGCACTCTGCTCGGCGGCCGGGCCAAGGTCACCGCCTTCGCCGGGCACGTGAAGATGCGCGAGGACTACATCGCCCACACGGTCGCCCTGGTCAAGCAGAACCGCACGCTCGTCCTGGTCCTCACCTCCTACGCCCCCTGGAGCCTCCTCGGCCTCGGCGTGCTCCTCCTCGCCCTCTCCCTCGTCCTGGAGGCCCGCGCCCGCAGCCCCCGGGGCCCGGCACCCAGGCAGCCTGAGGAGTCCGCGCCGGTCAGCGTCTGAGCGGGTCAGCGTCCGTGCCGGTCGGCGCCTAGGCGGGTCAGCGCCCGTGCCGGTCAGCGTCCGAGCGGGTCAGCGCTTGAGCGGGTCGGCGTCCGAGCGGGTCAGCGCTTGAGCGGGGTCAGCGTCTGAGCCTCGCGTTGGTGTGCCGGGTCGGCTCGGCGGTCGCCGGGTCCTCGGGCCACGGATGCTTGGGATAGCGGCCCCGCAGTTCGGCCCGGACGGCCCGGTAGCCGTCCTGCCAGAAGGAGGCGAGGTCGGCCGTGACGGCGGCCGGGCGCCCGGCGGGGGAGAGCAGATGCACGAGCAGCGGCACGCCCGCCACGACCGGTGTCTCCCGCAGCCCGAACATCTCCTGCAGCTTGACGGCGAGGACCGGCCGCGCGGGCTCGCCGTAGTCGATCCGGATCCTGGACCCGCTCGGCACGGTGATCCGCTCCGGCGCCAGCTCGTCCAGCCGGGAAGCCTCCCCGCCCGCCCAGGGGAGCAGCCGTGAGAGCGCCTGCCCGGCGTCGATCCGGGCGAGGTCGGCCCGCCTGCGGGCCCTGCTCAGCTCCGGCTCCAGCCACTCGTCCACGCGCGCGTGCAGCGCGTCGTCCGACACGTCCGGCCACGGCTCCCCGAGATGCGCACGCAGGAACGCGAGCCGTTGCCGCAGTGCCCCGGCCTCCGGCGACCAGCGCAGCAGACCGAACCCCTCCTCCCGGAGTCCTTCGAGGAGGGCGGCGCGTACGAGCGCCGGGTCGGCGTCCTTCAGGGGCCGCACGGCCAGTTCGATCGCCCCCAGCCGTGTCACGTGCCGGGCCACGACGTCACCGGCCGCCCAGTGCACCTCGTCCCGTTCGCCCAGCAGAGACCGTGCGGCGGCCCGTGCCACGTCCTCGTGCACGGCGGCACCGAGCAGCACCCGCGCGTGGCCCTTGCCGGTGGGCCGGTCGGCGACGGCCACGACGATCCAGGGAGCGCCCCGCAGAGCGGATCCGTCGGCCACCTCGGCCCGCGTCCCGGACGCCATCAGGTACGAGCTCCCGTCCAGCCGGGCGACCCGCTCGGGAAAGGCGAGAGCGGCGACCTCGCCGACACCCGCGCCCAGCGCCCCGCGCGCACCACCGTCCGACCACACCGCGTCACCCCCGACCCCACCGCGGCCGGCCTCCTCGCCGCCCCCGGTCCGCCCCAGCCCTTCGCCGGTCCCGGTACGTCCGCGCCCTTCGCCGGTCCCGGTACGTCCGCGCCCTTCGCCGGTCCCGGTACGTCCGCGCCCTTCGCCGGTCCCGGTGCGTCCCAGCTCCTCGTGGGCCGCTACAGGTTCCAGCTCCTCGCCGGCCCCGGTGCGCCCGAGCGCCTGGTCGGCTCCGGTGTGTACCAGTTCCTCGCCGCTCCCGGTATGTCCGCGCCCCTCGTCAGTCCCCGTGCGCGCCGCCCCCTCCGCCGGTGTGGCCGTTCCCGCACCGGTGTCGGCCGGTGACGGACGGCCCTGGGCGGGCGGACGGGAGAACCCGGTGGACACGGCCCGCAGCCGCCGCACTTCCGCGGCCCAGCGCCCCGCGTAGGCGTCACCCCCACGCCGGGCACGCCGCAGAGCACCGGCGAGATCGTCGCCGTAGTCCCGCGGCACCTCCTCGGACAGCAGGGCGACGACCGGCGCCCCCGCACCGGACGTGTCCAGCAGCGCCCGCCCCAGCCGCGGGTGCACCCCCAGCCGGGCCAGCCGCGCACCGACCTCCGTGGCCCGCCCGCCGGAGTCCACCGCCCCCACGGCCGACAGCACCTCCCGGGCCGCCGCCATCGCCCCGCCCGGCGGCGGGTCCAGCAACGCCAGCCCGGAGGCGTCCGGATCGCCCCAGCAGGCCGCCTGGAGCGCGAACGCGGTCAGGTCGGCCACCTTGATCTCCGGCGCCGGGAAAGCCGGCAGGCGGCCGTCCTCGGCCTCCGTCCAGCACCGGTACACCGTCCCCGGCGCCTCACGCCCGGCCCGCCCCGCCCGCTGGCGCCCGGCCGCCCGCGACGCCCGCACGGTGGTCAGCCCGCTCAGCCCGCGCGCGTGATCCACGCGCGGCTCCCGCGCCAGCCCGGCGTCGACCACCACCCGCACGCCGGGCACGGTCAGCGACGACTCGGCGACGGACGTCGCCAGCACCACCCGGCGCCGCTGCCCGGCCGTCAGCACAGCGTCCTGCACCGCGGCCGGCGCCCGGCCGTGCACCTGGAGCACATCGACGGCACCGAGATCCCCCAGCAGGCCCGCCACGCGCGCGATCTCGCCCACGCCGGGCAGGAAACACAGCACGTCCCCGTCCCGCTCGCCCAGCGCCAGCCGCACCACCGACGCCACGTGCGCGAGCAGCGCGGGATCCACCCGCATCCCGTGCGGCGGCCGCACCGGACGGGCCGGGGGAGCCCACACCACCTCCACCGGATGCGCCACACCGGCCGCCTCGACCACCGGCGCCCCGCCCAGCAGCCGCGCCCACCCCTCGGCGTCCGTGGTCGCCGAGGCCGCCACCAGCCGCAGCTCCGGCCGGAGCGCCTGCCGGACGTCCCAGAGGAACGCCGCCACCGTGTCGGCGTCCAGATGCCGCTCGTGGCACTCGTCGATGACGACGACATCCACCCCGGCCAGCTCCTGGTCGCGCTGGAGCCGCTGAAGCAGCACGCCGGTCGTCACGACCTCCACGCGCGTGTGCCGCCCCACGACCCGCTCGCCACGCACCGTGAAGCCGACGCTGTGGCCGGGCTTCTCGCCCAGCAGCCACGCCATGCGCCGGGCGGCCGCGCGCGCCGCGATCCGCCGGGGCTCGGCGACCACGACCCGCCGCGCGGGACCGTCCCCGGCCAGCCCCGAGAGCACGAGCGGCACCAGCGTCGTCTTGCCGGTGCCGGGCGGCGCCACGAGGACGGCGGTACCGTCGCCCTCCAGCGCGTCGGCCAGGGCGGGCAGGGCGGAGCGCACGGGCAGCGCGTCGAGGGCGTCGTAACGGATCACACCCCCAGTGTCGTACGACAACCGGACCGCACCCTCTACGCGCGTGAATCGTCCCGACAGCCGGGGCGTCGCTCTACGCGCGCGAATCGTCCCGACGACCGGGGCGCCCCCCTACGCGTACGCGCGCGGTGAAAGCACGACGACCGGACCGCCCCTCCCCTCTCCTCACGTCCTCACGCGCGCGAAGGTGTACACGGGCGTCCAGGCGTCACGCGCGCGAAGGCGTCATGGGCGGCCCGGCGTCATGAGCTGGGGCGGCGGCGGGAACGCCTCAGTCCCGCTCGCACACGAAGATCGCCGTACCCGGGAGCAGCGCGCCGCGCAGCGGCGACCAACCGCCCCACTCCGAGGTGTTCCACGCGGGCCACTCGGGCTCCACCAGGTCCAGCAGCCGGAAGTCCGACGCCACGATGTCACGCACCCGGTCACCCAGCGTCCTGTGGTGTTCCACGTACACCGCGCGGCCCTGGTCGTCCTGCTCCACGTAGGGCGTGCGGTCGAAGTAGGACGAGGACACCGACAGGCCCTCGGGACCCGGCTCGTCCGGGAACGCCCAGCGGATCGGATGCGTCACCGAGAACACGAACCGCCCGCCCGGCCGCAGCACCCGCCGCACCTCACGCAGGACCAGCCGCGGGTCGGCGACGAAAGGCAGGGCGCCGTACGCGGAGCACGCCAGGTCGAAGGAGCCGTCGGCGAAGGGCAGCGCGCCGGCGTCGGCGCAGACCAGGGGAAACGATCCGCCGATCCGCAGCGCGTGCTGGAGCTGGCGGTGGGAGAGGTCGAGGGCCACCGGACGCGCGCCCTGGGCGGCCAGCCAGCGGGCGCACTGCGCCGCGCCCGCGCCGATCTCCAGGACCTCCTTGCCCTTCAGCTCCTCCGGCGGGCCGAGCAGCTCCGCCTCCACCTCGTCCAGGCCCTCCGGCCCCCACACGAAGCGGTCGTCCCCGAGGAACGTGCCGTGCTCGACCTGGTACTCGTCCGCGTTCCGGTCCCACCAGCCCCGATTGGCCCGTGCGCTCTCCGTGACACCGGAGTCACGCCGGGTGGCCTCCGGCTCGAACCCCTCCGACCGCTCAGGGTCGTACGCTTCCGGCTCTTGGATGATCGGCTCCCTCGTCGTACTCTTCCGTCCAACCCGCCGGGGCCCGTGCGGAAGGCGTCCCATGGGCTCATGTGGCCCGTCAGGGCGATTCTTTCGCCGGTTATGCGGCGATCCGCCCCGGGTGTGCGCCTTCGCGCATTGACCATGTCCGGCTGCCCCCGTATGCTACAAGTTGCGCTGCGGGCCTGCGCACCTCAGACGTAGCAGGCTGCGCTCGCATCTGTTGTATGTCCCCTCGGTTTTCGAGGCGTCACCAGTGTTCTTGGGTGACGCTTCCTTGGCTGTCCGGCTTCTTCAGAGCGATACGGGCTCCCGGCGTAGCAGTACCTACGACTTCAATGTCCGTACCGGAGCCCTTTCCCACATGACGAGCAGCACCGAGACCACCGCCACCACCCCGCAGGTTGCGGTCAACGACATCGGTAACGAGGAAGCCTTCCTCGCCGCGATCGACGAGACGATCAAGTACTTCAACGACGGCGACATCGTCGACGGCGTCATCGTGAAGGTCGACCGGGACGAGGTCCTGCTCGACATCGGTTACAAGACCGAAGGTGTCATCCCGAGCCGCGAGCTCTCGATCAAGCACGACGTCGACCCGAACGAGGTCGTCGCCGTCGGTGACGAGATCGAGGCCCTGGTCCTCCAGAAGGAGGACAAGGAAGGCCGCCTGATCCTCTCGAAGAAGCGCGCCCAGTACGAGCGTGCCTGGGGCACCATCGAGAAGATCAAGGAAGAGGACGGCATCGTCACCGGTACCGTCATCGAGGTCGTCAAGGGTGGTCTCATCCTCGACATCGGCCTCCGCGGCTTCCTCCCGGCCTCCCTGGTCGAGATGCGCCGCGTCCGCGACCTCCAGCCGTACGTCGGCAAGGAGCTCGAGGCGAAGATCATCGAGCTGGACAAGAACCGCAACAACGTGGTCCTGTCCCGCCGTGCCTGGCTCGAGCAGACCCAGTCCGAGGTCCGCCAGACGTTCCTCACCACCCTCCAGAAGGGTCAGGTCCGTTCCGGCGTCGTCTCCTCGATCGTCAACTTCGGTGCCTTCGTGGACCTGGGTGGCGTCGACGGTCTGGTCCACGTCTCCGAGCTTTCCTGGAAGCACATCGACCACCCGTCCGAGGTTGTCGAGGTCGGCCAGGAAGTCACCGTCGAGGTCCTCGACGTCGACATGGACCGCGAGCGCGTCTCCCTGTCGCTGAAGGCGACCCAGGAAGACCCGTGGCAGCAGTTCGCCCGCACCCACCAGATCGGCCAGGTCGTGCCCGGTAAGGTCACGAAGCTGGTTCCGTTCGGTGCGTTCGTCCGCGTGGACGAGGGCATCGAGGGTCTGGTCCACATCTCCGAGCTGGCCGAGCGCCACGTGGAGATCCCGGAGCAGGTCGTCCAGGTCAACGACGAGATCTTCGTCAAGGTCATCGACATCGACCTCGAGCGCCGCCGCATCAGCCTCTCGCTGAAGCAGGCCAACGAGTCCTTCGGTGCCGACCCGGCCTCGGTCGAGTTCGACCCGACCCTGTACGGCATGGCCGCGTCGTACGACGACCAGGGCAACTACATCTACCCCGAGGGCTTCGACCCCGAGACCAACGACTGGCTCGAGGGCTACGAGAAGCAGCGCGAGGAGTGGGAGCGCCAGTACGCCGAGGCGCAGACCCGCTTCGAGCAGCACCAGCAGCAGGTCATCAAGAGCCGCGAGGCCGACGCTGCCGCTGCCGCCGAGGGTGGCGAGGCTGCCGCTCCGGCCGCTTCGGGTGGCGGTTCGTACTCCTCCGAGGGTGCGGACACCTCCGGCGCGCTGGCCTCGGACGAGGCGCTGGCCGCGCTGCGCGAGAAGCTGGCCGGTGGCCAGAGCTGATCGCTGCCGCTGAGGCTTAGCCGATAGCTGCTGAGGGGCCGCACCTTTCGAGGTGCGGCTCTTCAGGGTTTTCCGGCCCCGGCCGGGTGCGCGCCTCGGCCGGGTGCGCATCCCTCGGGCACATCGCTCAGGGCTCCCTTGCGGCTTCTCCAAGGGCCCCCCTCGGAGGGGGCCCGCCTCGGGCGCTCCTCCTCAGGGACCGCCCGTCAGCGGTCGCCGGGCGCAGTGACGGGGATGTTCGTGAGGCCCTTGCCGCCTGTCACCGTGTTGCTGCTGTAGACCGTCGTCTTGCAGTCGGAGCCGTTGTCGGTGACGTCGATCGCGAGCTGGGTGGATCCGGTGGCGCCGGTCAGGGTCGACCTGTTGCCCTTGAAGACCGTGCCGCAGCCCCAGCCGGGCTGCTGGGTGTGGGTCTGGTAGCCGTCGTTGCTGGTCCGGGTGCCGGTGTTGTCCTGGACGAGGACGTCGTCGCCCTTCACGTCGACCCATGAGTCGTCGTAGTTGGCCCCGGTCAGGCCGCTGCCGTCGAAGGTGTTGCCGATGATCCGCGCACCGGTCGTGCCCTCCTTGATGTCGACGTTCTCACCGCCCACGTCGGGACCGATCGTGTTGCCGAGGATCTCGATGCGGTCGCTCCTGTCGGACAGCGTGTTCGCGGTGCCGACGTAGACGCCCTCGCCCATGCCCCTTCCGTCGTTGCCGGTGTCGTAGATGCGCGAGTTCCTGATCACGCCGTCCGTGCTGGAGTTACGGAAGTGCACGCCCTCCATGTCCAGGCCGTGCACCGTGACGCCGTCCACGACGACCCCCTTCGCCGTGTCGATCATGATGCCCTTCTGCCCGCCGGTCACGGTCAGGCCGCTGACCGTCCAGTAGGAGGCACCGTTCAGATGCAGTCCGTAGCCGCCGCCGGCGGTCAGTACGGCGCCGGGGGAGCCGGTGAGCGTGATCCGGGCGGACGCCGTGGCGGGCGTGGTCGCCTTGAAGTTCCCGCTGTAGACGCCGTCCGCCAGATGGATCGTGTCGCCGGCCCGGGCGGTGCCGAGGGCGGTCTTCAGCTGGGCGGCGGTCGTCACCTCGAGGGTGGCGCCGGCGGTGGTGGCCGAGGCCGGGCCGCCGGCGGTCAGCAACAGGCCACCGCCGGCCAGGGCCGTGGCCACCAGAAAGACGAGCGGGGTGCGTATGCGCATGAGTGCTCTCCTGTCGTACGGGTGCCGGGGTGCCGGGGTGCAGGGGTGCAGGGGTGCAGGGGTGCGGGGTTGCGGGGGTGCCGGGGCGTCGGACTCGGGATGCCGGGCTCAGGGCACAGCCCGACTCTTCCTCGTACATGAACACTGATCGCACATGTGAACTCCGATGCTCGTGAAGGTACGGACCAGGTGACGGGGCGTCAAGGCGTCCGGCGCGAGATCGCAGCTCGCGGCGTGTCGCGGGAATTCCGCCGCCGCAGGGCGCGTTGTCGAAGACGAACACGAGGAGGGGCGGTCACAGTGCTTGATCCGCAGGGTTTGTACGCATGGGAGCCGAAGGGCCTCGCCGCTGTCGACATGGCGCTCGCCCAGGAGTCGGCCGGCCTTGTCATGCTCTACCACTTCGACGGATACATCGACGCGGGTGAGACCGGTGACCAGATCGTCGACCAGGTGCTCGACTCGATGCCCCACCAGGTCGTCGCCCGATTCGACCACGACCGGCTCGTGGACTACCGGGCACGTCGCCCGCTGCTGACCTTCAAGCGGGACCGCTGGACGGACTACGAGGTTCCGGCTCTCGAGGTCCGCCTGGTGCAGGACGCCACCGGTGCTCCGTTCCTGCTGCTGTCCGGCCCCGAACCGGACGTGGAGTGGGAGCGTTTCGCGGCGGCGGTGCGGCAGGTGGTGGAACGGCTCGGCGTCCGCCTGTCCGTGAACTTCCACGGCATCCCCATGGGCGTCCCCCACACCCGCCCGGTGGGCCTGACGCCGCACGGCAGCCGCACGGATCTCGTCCCCGGCCACCGCAGCCCCTTCGACGAGGCGCAGGTGCCCGGCAGCGCCGAGTCGTTGGTCGAATACCGCCTCATGGAGGCCGGACACGACGTCCTGGGCGTGGCCGCGCACGTCCCGCACTACATCGCCCGCTCCGCGTACCCGGACGCCGCCCTGACCGTCCTGGAGGCGGTCACGGCCGCCACCGGTCTGGTGCTGCCCGGCGTCGCCCACTCGCTGCGCACTGAAGCGCACCGCACGCAGAACGAGATCGACCGGCAGATCCAGGAGGGGGACGAGGAACTGACCGCGCTCGTCCAGGGGCTGGAGCACCAGTACGACGCCGCGGCCGGAGCCGAGACCCGCGGCAACATGCTGGCCGAGCCCGTGGAGATCCCGTCGGCGGACGAGATCGGCCGGGAGTTCGAGCGCTTCCTGGCGGAGCGCGAGGGGGACAACTGACCCCGCCGGCTCTCGCGGATCCTCGCGGAGCGTGAGGGCGACAACTGACCCCGCCGGCTCTCCCGGATCCTCGCGGAGTGCGAAGGCGACACTGATCCCGCCGGTGCTCGCGGATCCTCGTCGGGCCCGGCGGATCCGGCCTCCGGTGGAGCGTCTAGGCTTCCGCTCATGCTGACAGTGGGCCTGACCGGCGGTATCGGTGCCGGCAAGAGCGAGGTGTCGCGGCTGCTCGTGGAGCACGGGGCCGTGCTGATCGACGCGGACCGCATCGCGCGCGAGGTGGTGGCACCCGGCACCCCCGGCCTCTCGGCCGTGGTCGACGCCTTCGGGGCGGACGTCCTCGCCGCCGACGGCAGCTTGGACCGGCCCCGGCTCGGCTCGATCGTCTTCGCCGATCCCGAGAAGCTGGCCGTTCTCAACTCGATCGTGCATCCCCTGGTGGGCGCGCGCTCGCGGGAGCTGGAGAGCGCCGCGGCCGAGGACGCCGTGGTGGTCCACGACGTGCCCCTGCTCACCGAGAACGGTCTCGCTCCCCTCTACGACGTCGTGATCGTCGTGGACGCGAGCGCCGGGACCCAGCTCGACCGGCTCGTACGGCTGCGCGGGATGACCGAGGCCGACGCACGCGCGCGTATGGCCGCACAGGCGACGCGTGAGCAGCGGCGCGAGATCGCGGACGTCGTCATCGACAACGACGTGCCCCTGGACGCGCTGAGGAAGCGGGTCGCCGAGGTCTGGGACGACCTTGCCCGTCGGGCACGGCAGGCGGCCGGGGCAACGGAATAGCCGTCCTTCCCGGGGCGTTGAAGCGCTGGAGCGAGGGAAGGACTCAGCCGTGCCCGAGACCAGCGGTTCCACCGGACGTACGCCGGAAACGCATGTCATCGACTTCCGTGCCGCGGAGCAACTGCTCAACGCACGGGACCCGCGGGGCGCGGTGAAGCTGCTCGACGGAGTCATCGCCGCGTACCCCGAGAACACCGCCGCGCGTCTGCTGCGCGCGCGTGCCTTCTTCGCGGCAGCGCAACTGCGGCCCGCCGAGTTGGAGTTCACCATCGTGCTGGAGCGTGAGCCGGACAACGCGTTCGCGCACTTCGCCCTGGCCCGCACCTTCGAGCGCCAGGGCCGACCCGAGCAGGCCAAACGTCACTTCAGGCTGGCCGCCGCACTGGACCCCAATCCGCAGTACCTCAAGGCGGCCCGTTTCGACGACTGACGCCCTACGGCGTCGGTGCCGGGCGAGGCGACGGCGACGGCGCTGGTCAAGGCGGCGGTCACGGAGGGCGGTGCCCCGGTGGGCCGGGGTACGGCGGTCCGCCCGGCCGCTGGCGGGATGTGCCGCGCTCCGGCGGCCCGTCGTCCGGTGGTCGGTACGGCGGTATGTCACGGCCCGGCTGGTAGTGAGGGCCCTGCCGGATGTGCCGGAGGATCATGGCCAGGTCGACGGTGACCACCAGCCACAGCACGCCGCACGCGGCCGCCCAGCCCGGACGCCCCGCCAGTGCGAACGCGGCGGTGCCGAAGACGGCCCAGACCAGCCCCCAGACGCTCAGCCAGAACCGCGCCCGCAGTGCACTACGCGCGGTCGCCGGCTCACTGCCTGTACGCATCGCCAAACCACTCCTGATGGCAACGTACTCTTCGCCGACGCGGTGCTTCAACGCTCGGCGGCGCGACCTGGGGACCGCCCGAGGCGACGGCGTACGGTTCTCCACCGCAGGCGAGGGCCGGGGGCCGGCCGACGGTTCGAGGGCAGCAGGCCGGTCGACGGCGTGAGGGCAGCAGGCCGGTCGACGGCGTAGTAGCGGCAGGCCGGTCGACGGGATGAGGAGAGTGGGTCGGCCGAGGGCATATCGGGCACGGATGGTTCCCGTTCCCGTCCGGATAGCTCGAACGGGTGAACCGGGTGAAGACGGGAACGGGTGTACGGGGGCGGGCCGTTGTGCGGGCATGAGGATCGACATGCGTGAGGGATACGAGGGCACGGGCCCGGGGGCGATCACCCCGGACGGCTGCGCGGTCGAGCTGTACGCACGGCTGCCGGTGGGCGACGAGCCGGATGTCGTCGCCGCTGCGGTACCGGCCGGGGCGCACATCCTGGAGCTGGGCAGCGGGGTGGGCCGGGTGACCCACGCCCTGCTGGAGCGCGGCTTCACGGTGACCGCGGTGGACGAGTCCGCCGACATGCTGAGCCGGGTCCACGGGGCGCGCACGATATGCGGCCCGATCGAAAGCCTGGACCTGGGCGAGAAGTTCGACGTCGTGATGCTCGCGTCGTTCCTGGTGCACACCGGTGACGAGGAGGTGCGCAGGGGCATGCTGCGGGCCTGCGCCCGGCATGTGGCGCGCGGCGGCTGCGTGCTCGTCCAGCGGGAGGGTCCGGACTACCACACCGAGGTGCCCAGGGAACGGGTCGACCCGAGCGGCTTCACCGTCCGCATCGCCTCGGTGGAACCGGTGGGGGAGGGGGTCAACTCGGTACGCGCGGAGTACGTGTTCCCGGACGCCGTCTGGACCCAGACCTTCCGGGCCAGGCCCCTGACGGAGGAGCAGTTCGAGTCGGCGCTCGCGGAGGCGGGACTGGAGGTGGACACCTGTCTGACGGCCGACGGCACGTGGGTGAGGGCGGTGCCGGTGGTGTGAGCGGGCGGCGAGCCGACGGAACGGTCCGTTCGGTCCGTCCCGTGAGCGTCTCTGCCGCGTGCGCTCCTCCGGCGATGAGTTCTTGGCGTCCGGCCGGTCCATATCGGTGAAAGCAATCGGCACCGCATCGCGAGGAGACCCCATGTCCGAGACCACCGCCCCCGTCGGCTCCGGTTCCACGAGGTCCACGGCCACCGCCGGCGCCCGGTCGGGCCGGGCGCGCGGAGCCCTGCTCGCCCTGCGGACCGGGCAGGTGCTGCTCGCCCTGTTCTACGGCATCGCGAGCGCGCTTCCGAAGCTCATCGGGCATCCGTCGGCCGTCGAGTCCTTCGACAGAATCGGCTGGGGGAGCGGGGCCATGTACACCATCGGCGCGCTCGAACTCGCGGGAGCCGCAGCGCTGTTGGTCCCGCTGCTGCAGTCCGTCGCGGCGATCGCCCTCAGTGCGCTCATGGTGGGTGCGTTCATCGTCCAGGTCACCGTGTTCGACGGGCAGAACGCGGCGACCCCGGTGATCCTGATCGCACCCCTCGCCTTGATCGCCTGGACCCGTCGGGCACACAACGAGGACCTCCTGCGGCTGCTCCGCCGACAGTGACGCCGCCGCCGCCGTCGCCGCCGTCGCCGATGACGACGATGTCGTCGCCGCCGACTGCCGACCGGGCGGTGGAAGTGCGGCCGACAGCCGTCGGAGGCGCGCCGCCCGGGGCCAAGTCCGCCTCGCCGAGGGTGCGCCGACGACGGGCCGGCAACCCGAAGGAGCGGCGGGGTCTCGCCCCTGGCCGCCCGCGCGGGTCACCGCCCGCGCGACCGTCCCCCCGAGCCCCCGGACCGACCGGAACCCCCCGAACCACGGACCCCACCAGACCCACCAGAACCGCGGGACGTACCCGAACCACGGGACGTGCTCGAACCACCGGCCGTACCCGAACCACCGGGCCCACTCAGTCCACCGGCACCACCGCGGCCCCCGGCGGTGCCGGAACCGCGGCGGCTCCCATGGCCGGTGGACCCGCCACGGCCGCCGGGTCCACCGGCCCCGCCCGTCGCGCCGGGGCCACCCGGTCCATCCGGCCCGTCCGGCCCGCCCAGGCCACCGAAGCCTCTCGGGGCGCCCGGGCCGGCGAAGCCGCCGAAGGGGCCAGGGCTGCCGAGGCTGCGCAGGCGTTCCAGTTCACGGCGGTCCCGTTTCGTGGGCCGCCCTGCGCCGCGGTCGCGAAGACCGGCGGGGGCGATGGCCTCGCGGGGCGGAGGCGGCGGGGAGTTGTCGATGAAGCACTGGGCGGCCACGGGTGCGCCGACCCGCTTGCGGATCAGGCGCTTGACGATCACGACACGCTCCCTGCCCTCGTGCCGCAGCCGCACCTCGTCGCCCACGCGTACGGAATAGGCGGGCTTCACACGCTCGCCGTTCACATGCACATGGCCGCCCCGGCACGCGGTGGCGCCGAGGGAGCGGGTCTTGATCAGGCGGACGGCCCAGATCCAGCTGTCGATGCGGACGGTCTCGCCGTTGCCCGGTCCGGCGGCCTCGGCGGCGGCCAGCGCGGCGGCGATCTTCGGGTCGGGTGACTGCCCGGCAGGGGCGGCCCCCGTGCCGTCCGGGGCGCCGGTCCCGTCGCCGGTCGTGCCGTCCGGGGCGCCGGCCCCCTCGCCGGTCCCACGGCCCACGTTCTCGTCCGCATCCTCGGAAGCCATGCCCCGACCCTAACGCCACGGGGAGGCGGAGCCGGAAGCGTTTTTCGCGGCGCCGGTGATCGGCCGAGGCACCGGCGTACCGTGCGTCACCCCCCGCCGCCACGGGCCGGCCGTCCCGGCGCGCCGGTGCGCTACGGCAGCCCGGCCGCGTCCGCCGCCGTACGCAGGACCTCCCGCAGCATGCCGGTGGTGAGCCGGCCCGTGAAGGTGTTGCGCTGGCTGACGTGGAAGCAGCCGAAGAGGTCCAGGCCGTCGAGCGCCACCCGGGTGCCGTGCGCGAAGGCCGGGCGGGGACGGGGCACCGTCCAGCCCGCCTCCTGGAACGCGGGGAGCGCGGCCTGCCAGCCGAAGGCACCGAGGACGACCGCCGCCTTCACCGTCGGCCGGAGCAGCGTCAGCTCCTGGACCAGCCAGGGGCGGCAGGTGTCCCGCTCCTCCGGGGTCGGCTTGTTGGCGGGCGGGGCACAGTGCACGGGCGCCGTCACCCGCACGCCGTGCAGCTCCAGACCGTCGTCGGCGCTGACGGAGGTGGGCTGCGAGGCGAGCCCCACGTCGTACATCGCCTGGTAGAGGACGTCGCCCGAGCGGTCACCGGTGAACATCCGGCCGGTGCGGTTGCCGCCGTGCGCCGCCGGGGCCAGCCCGATGATCACCAGCCGGGCGTCGGCCGGACCGAACCCGGGCACCGGCCGCCCCCAGTACGTCCACTCGGCGAACGCGGCCCGCTTGGTGCGGGCCACCTCCTCACGCCAGTCGACCAGCCGGGGGCAGGCCCGGCAGTCGGCGACGCGCCGGTCGAGCCGGGCGAGAGCGCTGCTGTCGTCCATACCGCCACCGTATGCCCCGTAACGTGCAGGTGAACGCGTCGCCGGGCGACGCGGCGGCCGCCGCCGAAGCGCGGCGACGCAAGGGCGGTGACGGTAGCGCGGCGACGCAAGGGCGGTGACGGTAGGGCGGTGACGGTAGGGCGGTGACGGTAGGGCGGCGACGCAAGGACGGTGACGGTACGGCGGCCACTCCACCGAGCCGCCCCCTCGGCCCCCACCGCCCCTTACGCGTCCCCCGACCCGCCCCAGGAACCCATCACCCACCCCCGGACCCGCCCCAGGAACCCATCACTCATCCCCCGGCGCCGCCCCAGGAACCCCTCACCCACCCCCGGACCCGTCCCGGGAACCCATCCCCGGGCCGTCCGAGAAACCCCTCACCGGTCACCCGTGGCGAGGGCTCACGGCCGCCACACGTACCGGACGTCCGGCTCCCGCTCCTCGTTGCCGCTGCCGTCCGTGAACTCGGCGGCGACGAAACCGTGCCGTTCGTAGAAGCGGTGGGCGGAGGTGTTGACCTGGAAGGTCCACAGGGTGAGGCCCTCGGGGCTCCGCTCCTTGGCCGCGGCGACGAAGCGGTCGCCGAGCCCGCGACCACGCCAGGCGGGCTCGAGGTAGAGCTGGGAGATCTCGTCCCCGTCCACCACCATCATGCCGACGATCCCACCGCCCCCCTCGCCTTGCTCGCCCCCATCGCCTTCCTCATCCCGGTCGTCCCCGTCGCCCGTGCCGGCCGTCTCGGCGACCCAGGTCTCGTGCAGTGGTACGACCACGTCCTGGAAGTAGGCGCGCACCTCGTCGTCCGAGTGAGCCCGCACGACCGTGGGCAGGGCGGCGGCGAAGGACCGCAGCCAGACGTCGGCGACGGCACGGGCGTCCGCCGACCCCGCCCTGCGCAGCACGATTCCGTCCGTCACCGTCGCACCCCGTCCGTCTCCGGCACCACAGCCGTCACCGTGATCTCCACCAGCTGCCCGGTGTATCCCAGGCAGGAGATACCGAGCAGCGTCGACGAGTGCGGCCCCACGCTCAAGCCCGACGCCTCGACCACGTCCCACACCGCGGAGAGCGTCGCGGGTTCGTCGGCGACCACGTACACCTCCGACACGACCACGTGCTCCAGATCGGAGCCGGCGGCCCGCAACTGCTCGCGCAGATTGGCGATCACCTGCTCGGCCTGGCGTACGGGATCCCCGGGTCCCACCAGCTCGCCGTCGGCAGTGAGCGGCACCGCCCCGGCGAGGAACGCCAGCTTCGTGCCGGCCTCGACGACGGAAGCGTGGGAGTAGGTGGGCGGAGGGAAGAGACCGGGGACGGTGACACGCCGGATCATGAAAGCGGCTCCGAGGGTGGGACGGGACGGCGTCCAGGCGGGGAACGCCGGACGGCGTCGCGGCGAGGAGAACGGGACAGTGCTGCCGCAGCTGACGTCGGGCAACTTCCCGATGATCGGGCTTGCTCGGGCCGTGCGCATCCGAATTACCGGGCGCGAGCCGCCGGACGGCCCGCCGGAAACCAGGAGCGCACCCGGGCGCCACTGCGCCAGGCTGGGACCATGCCCGAACTTTCCGATGCCGCTTTCCTCGCCACCACCGCCGACCGGCTGGCAGCCCTCCCCGCCGTCCGCGCCGTGGCCCTCGGCGGTTCCCGCGCCGAGGGCACGCACCGCGCGGACAGCGACTGGGACATGGCCGTCTACTACCGCGGCTCCTTCGACCCCGACGACCTACGTGCCCTGGGCTGGCCCGGCGAGGTCTCCGGGATCGGCGGCTGGGGCGGCGGTGTCTTCAACGGCGGTGCCTGGCTCACCGTCGACGGACGCCGGGTCGACGTGCACTACCGGGACCTGGACGTGGTGGAGCACGAACTGGCGCAGGCGCAGGAGGGCCGATTCCGGGTGGAGCCGCTCCTCTTCCACCTGGCCGGGATCCCCAGCTACCTGGTCGTCGCCGAACTGGCGCTCAATCAGGTGCTGCGGGGCGAACTCCCGCGCCTGGCCGGGTACCCGCCGAAGCTGCGCCGCACCGCCGCCGACCACTGGTCCGGCGCCGCGAGCGCCACCCTCTCCTACGCCAGGGCCAACCACGCCCCGCACAGCCGCCTCACGGAGACGGCCGGCGCTGTCGCCGTGGCCGCGACCCAGTCGGCCCACGCCGTCCTGGCGGCCCGCGGACAGTGGGTGACGAACGAGAAACGACTGCTGGAGCGGGCCGGGCTGAGAGCCGTGGACGAGATCCTGGCGTCCCTTGCCACAGACGCGGACCCGGCCCGCTCGGACCAGGTGATCAGCCAGGCACAGGCGCTCTTCGAGGAAGCGAAGCGGAAGCCGGCCGCAGACCTCTAGCGCACCGCCGGGTCGAAGGCACGCACGGCAGACGCCGGTCCAGCCTCTCGGACCGCGCCGCCCAGCCGTCTCCCGCCCCCTTCCTCACCCCGTCGTTCCCCGGGCGCCGATCTCCGGGCGCCGATCTCCGAAGACGTGGGGCTCCTGTACCGGCACGGCGTCGAACGCGGCCACCGCGATCCGCCCGACGGTGCCCGACGGCTGCCCGCTTCCCGTGAGCGCCGGGCGGTCAGGCGCGGGATCCGGCTTGCCGGTGTGCGGGACCGTGTGGAGTACCCGTGGCTCGTCCATGGCCGTGGTGAGAGCGGCGCAGGCCAGAAGGAGGGGGCCCGCGGGCCGTAGACGCCCCCGGCCCGATCCGGACCGGACCCGGTGGCTGGATCTGCGCCGGTTGCGTTCATAAAGAAAACAGCTGCCCAGGCATCTTTCACCTGCCTGAAACGTGATCGTCCCGTTTGCTCAGGGAACGCGATCTACCGTGGAGCCACACCCACCGGCCGCCGTCGTCCGAAGGCCCACCCCTGCCCTCGAATGAACAGGAGCCCCGTGTCCAGGCCCGCCGTACCTCCCTGGCTCGCCCACGCCTTCCGTGCCCAGCGCGGCCCCGTGCCCTGGAGTGCGGTGTGCCGGGGAGCGCTCGCGGCCGGGCCGTTGCTGCTCGCAGGGATGCTCCTCGGGCAGACGGCCGACGGCGTCCTCGCCGCCATCGGCGCGATGCTCGCCGGCATCAACGACCGGCCCGGCAGCCGGCGGGCCTCCGTGCGGCGGCTCGGGGTGCCCGGGCTGGCCGGGGCACTCGGGCTGCTCGTGGGCACGTACGCCGGGCAGGGGCTGGACGCGGTACCGCTCACCCTCGCGCTCACCGCGCTCGGGGCGGCCGCCGGCGCCGTCAGTGCCGTCGGGCCCGTCGCCTCCGCC
>NZ_WWJT01000659.1 GCF_009865385.1 Streptomyces sp. SID486
GCCGTCGAGATCCGCGAAACCCTGGCCCGGCAGCGGCCCGACACCTTCCTCCCCGCCCTCGCCACCTCGCTCAACAACCAGTCCAACCACCTGGCGGACCTGGGACAGCGGGGCGAGGCCCTCACCGCCATCACCCGCGCCGTCGAGATCCGCGAAACCCTGGCCCGGCAGCAGCCCGACGCCTTCCTCCCCGACCTCGCCATGGCGTTGAACAACCAGTCCATCCGTCTGGCGGACCTGGGACGGCGGGAAGACGCCCTGGACGCCATCACCCGCGCCGTCACGACCTACCAGACCCTGGCCCGGCAAGGGCCCGACGCCTTCCTGCCCAAGCTCGCCAGCTCGCTGAACAACCAGTCCAACCATCTGGCGGACCTGGGGCGATGGGAGGAAGCCCTCACCGCCATCACCCGCGCCGTCGACATGCACGAAGCCCTGGCCGCACAACGACCTGACGCCTTCCTCCCCGGCCTCGCCGGCTCGCTGAACAACCAGTCCGCCCGTCTGGCGGACCTGGGGCGGCTGGAGGAAGCCCTGACGGCCATCACCCGCGCCGTCGACATCTGGGAGACCCTGGCCCGGCAGCGGCCCGACGCGTTCCTCCCCGACCTCGCCGACTCGCTCAACAACCAGTCCGTCTATCTGGCGGACCTGGGACGGCGAGAGGAAGCCCTGACCGCCATCACCCGCGCCGTCCAGATCTGGGAGACGCTGGCCCGGCGGCAGCCCGAAGTGTTCACCGAAGCCCTGGAGAGAGGTCTCCGGCTGCGCGAGTCCCGGGAAACAGGCTCCATGGAGTGAAGCGGCGACCGGCCCCGTTCCGGCCGGCGCTCCGACTCCGCACCACGGCCGCGTCCAGCAGGCAGATCGGGCAGAGCACGGAGGAGGCAGCCCGGGGGACCGCGGAGGACCCGGAAGACCCCGGAAGACCCCGGAAGACCCCGGAAGACCCCGGAGGCACCGCGGAGGATCCCGAAGCACCGCGGAGGACCCCGGAGGCACCGCGGAGGACCCCGGAGGCACCCCGGAGGCACCCCGGAGGACCACTGTGAGCGTCGGCGGCTCCGACGGTCCCCAGCGGCATTGCCGGCGTGCCCCGGGCCTGTCGGCCGGTGCGGCGGGCATCCGTAAGGCTCTGCAACCGCTCGGGGGTACGGATGAAGACAGCTGACAGCTTCGAGACGTTCGCCTACAAGGGCGTCGACGGTACGCCGACCTGGCTGCTGGTCGTGATCGGCGTGCTCACCGTCGTCGGGATCGTCGTGGGGCAGATCCGGCGGAACAGGTGACGCCACACCCCCCGACGTCCGCGCTGCGTTCGGGCACCCCCCCGACGTCCGCGCTGCGTTCGGGCCGGGAGCCTGCAAGCGCTCGGGCCAGGAAACCTGCAAGCGCTTAGCGGCGAGACGCCCGCGAGCGCTCGGATCAGGACGCCTGCAAACGCTTCAGGGCGAGACGCCCGCGAGCGCTCGGGGTCCTCGTGCGGCCTGGCGCCCGGATGCCCCTGAGTCACGCCGCTGACAGGATCGCCGACCGCTGACAGCGGCCTGTCAGCGGTCTGCCAGTGCGCCCCGGCACTGTCTTCCTCATCGAGAGCAGCGCGCACCGCACGAGCGGGCGAGCGGGCGAGCGGGTGAAGAGATGGGGAGGGGCGCAGATGTCGTACGCCATCCAGGCCGAGGGTCTGGTCAAACGCTACGGGGACATGGTCGCGCTGGACGGCGTCGACCTGGAGGTGCCGGCCGGCAAGGTGATCGGCGTGCTCGGGCCGAACGGGGCGGGCAAGACCACCACCGTACGGATCCTGTCCACGCTGCTGCGGCCGGACGGCGGCCGGGCCCTGGTCGGCGGCCACGACGTGGTGCGCGATCCGGTGCGGGTACGCCAACTCATCGGCCTGACCGGGCAGTACGCCTCGATCGACGAGGCCCTGTCCGGCACCGAGAACCTGGTCCTGCTGGGCCGGTTGCTCGATCTGTCGAAGCGGGGCGCGCAGAAGCGGGCCGCCGAGCTGCTGGAGCAGTTCTCGCTCACCGAGGCGGCGAACCGGCCGATCAGCACGTTCTCCGGTGGCATGCGCCGCCGCCTGGACCTGGCCGCGAGCCTGGTGGGCCGGCCGCAGGTGCTCTACCTGGACGAACCGACCACCGGCCTCGACCCGCATGCCCGTGGCGAGGTGTGGGACGTGGTCCGGCGGCTGGTCGACGACGGTTCCACGGTGCTGCTCACCACGCAGTACCTGGAGGAGGCGGACCAGCTCGCCGACAGCATCACGGTGTTCGACCACGGGCGGGTGGTCGCCGAGGGCCGCCCCGGCGAGCTGAAGCGCCGGGTGGGCGGACAGATCCTGCACGTACGGCCGTCGCTGACGCGGGACGTGCCCCGGGTGACGGCGATGCTGACCGAGCTGACCGGCACCACGCCCGCCCAGGAGGGTTCGCACGGTCTGCTGACCGTGCCCGCCGACGACCCCCTGCTGGTGTCCGCGCTGGCCCGCCGCCTGGCCGCGGACGGCATCGGCACCGACGAGATGGGGCTGCGCCTGCCCAGCCTCGACGAGGTCTTCCTGGCCCTGACCGGACGCCCCGCCACCGACCGCGGGCAGCACGCCGGCACACCGAACGACGCCGTCCAGGACGACGGCGCGCAGAACCACGGCACGGAGCACGACGGCACGCAGCACGACGGCACTCAGGGCAACGGCACGCGGAACAGCGGCACACCGAGCAACGGCGCTCAGAGCAACGGCGCTCAGAACAACGGCACTCAGAACAACGGCATCATCTCCGAGAGGACCCCGGTATGAGCACCCAGACCCTCGCCCCCGCCGTCGGCCACGCCGCCGCCCCGCTGCGTGTCGGCCTGGCGCGGACCGCGCGGCACAGCTTCGCCCTCGCCGGGCGCGGCGTCACCAAGTTCGTCAAGTCCCCTCTGCAGCTGACCGATGTGGTGCTGACGCCCGTCATCTCGCTGCTGATGTTCGTCTACCTCTTCGGCGGCGCCATCTCCGGCGGTCACGACCACGCCTATCTGCAGATGGTCACGCCAGGCGTCATGGTGATGACCGTCTTCCAGGCGAGCATCGGTATCGGCGTCTCACTCAACGCCGACGCGAGCACCGGGATGTTCGACCGGTTCCGGTCGATGCCGATCGCCCGCTCCGGGCCGCTCATCGGCGCCGTCCTCGCCGATTTCGTGCGCTACGTGATCTGCCTCGGCACCCTGCTGGTCCTCGCCCTGGTCATGGGCTACCGGATCGGGACCAACCCGGTGTTCACGCTCGCCGCGCTGGTCCTGCTCGTCGGTTTCGCGCTGAGCTTCTCCTGGCTGTCGGTGTACATCGGCATGCTGGCCAAGACCCCCGCCTCCGTGCAGGGCCTGATGACGGTCGTGGTGCTGCCGCTGACCTTCGCCAGCAACGTGTTCGTGCCGGACCAGACCATGCCGGGCTGGCTGCAGACCTGGTCGGACGTCAACCCGGTCAGCCTGATGGCCGACACCGTGCGCGGTCTGCTCAACGGCGGCGCGATCGCGCACCCGCTGCTCGGCAGCCTCGGCTGGATGGCCGGCATGGTCGCGGTCTTCTTCCCGCTGGCGATGCGCTCCTACCGCAAGAACGTCGGCTGATCCCCGCCTCACCCCGGGGCGGGAGCAACACGACGCGGCGCTGACACCGGCCGGCCGACCTCCTCGGCCAGCCGGTTCAGCGCGTCGGGGCGGTCCAGCGCGGCCCCCTCGCCGAACGCCTCGCGGTACCGCCGCTCGCCGAGCCGCCCGGTCAGCCGCCCGGCGAGTTCACGCAGCTCCGGTTCACCGGCGTCGAACGCGCCCCGCATCACCTGGCTCATGCCGAGCGAGCGCGCGGCACCCACCGGGTCGTCCTCCAGCGCGAGCAGCCCGCCGAGCAGCTCGGCGACCCAGGCTAGGCCCGCCCCCGCGCCCTGCGCCAGCAGTCCGCCGGCCGCCTCCGGCAGCAGGGCCCGGGCCGCCGCGGCGTCGCCCGCGGCGAGCCGGTTCTCCATCCGGGTGGAGACGATCAGGTCCCGGGCCAGCCCCTCGGGCAGGGACCGGCCGCGGACGAACGACTCCAGCTCGTCGAGCACCCGGTCGGCGCCCGCCAGATCGCCTTCCCTGCGGTGCAGGTTGGCCATGCCCGCCACGATGTTGGCCTCCAGCCGGCGGTGCCCCCGCTCCCGGGCCTGTCCCTGGGCCCACTCCAGGTCGCGACGGGCTCCGGCCAGGTCACCGCTGCGCCGCCGCTCGCGGGCCAGACGGACCCGGCCGAGATCCAGGTAGTCGTCGGTGCCCAGCTCCGAGCTGAGTGCGACGACCCGTTCGAAGGTGGCGATGGCCTGCGGGTACTCGGCGCGCAGGGAGTGGTCGCGGCCGATCGGGAGCAGGCTCATCACCAGTCCCCAGCGGTCGCCCACCTCCTCGAAGCCGCGCAGCGCCGCCAGCCGGGACGCCTCACCGGTGCGCAGATCACCCTGCTCGGTGAGGACGAAGTCGTACGCGAGGTGGGCGCCGGCCCGCACCCACGGGTCGGGCGAGCGGAGCGAGCGCGCGAGACGCTCCTCGGGCGACTCCGGCTCGTCGTCCGCCACGGCGAGCTGGGAGATCCGCAGGAACAGCCCGGCCGGGTGGAACTCGCGGGCACCCGCCGAGTCCACGTCCGCGATGAGCGCCCGGGCCCGGGGCGGGGCGTCGCCGAGGGCGCGCAGCTCGGCCAGTGCCGCGTCCAGCTGGGAGCTCATACCGCGCACCCCCCAGTACCAGGACAGCGCGCCGACGAGCCGGGCGGCGAGGTCCCCGTCCCCGGCGTCCACGGCCGACCGCAGCGCGTGCGTCAGGTTGGGGTGCTCGGCGTCGAACACCGCGATCGCGTCGAGCTGCCGGCCGGTGCGCAACCGGGGTTCGTGCTCCTGCGCGAGGGCGAGGAAGTACCGCGCGAACGGTCCGGCGATGTCGTCCCCGGAGGCGTCCAGGCGGGTGGCGGCGTAGGCGCGTACGGTCTCCAGCATGCCGTAGCGCGGTTCGCCGTCGCCCGTGTCCGTGGTGTCGACCAGGGACTTCTCGATGACCCCGTCGAGGGTGTAGAGGATGTCGTCGGCGGGGAGTGCCGCGTCCGCGCAGACCGCTTCGAGGGCGGCGAGCGTGGCACCGCCGGGGAACGCGGACAGGCGGCGGACGAGGATGCGTTCGGGTTCGTCGAGCAGGTCCCAGCTCCACTCGACGACCGCGAGCAGGGTGCGCTGGCGCGGCAGCGCGGTGCGGCTGCCGGACGTCAGCAGCCGGAACCGGTCGTCGAGGCGGCGGGCGATCTGGCCCACGCCCATCGAGCGCAGCTTGGCGGCGGCCAGTTCCAGGGCGAGGGGCAGTCCGTCGAGCCGCCGGCAGATCTCGACCACGGCACCGACCGTGGCGTGATCCAGGGTGAAGTCCGGCCGGATGCCGGCGGCCCGGTCGACGAACAGCCGTACGGCGGCCGACCGCGCGGCCTCGGCGGGCTCCGGGGTACCGGTGGGCACGTCGAGCGGGCCGAGGTGGCACAGTGCCTCGCCGTCGATGGCGAGGGCCTCCCTGCTGCTGGCGAGGATCCGCAACTGCGGCAGCCGGTGCAGGAGTTGCCCGGCCAGTTCGGCGGCGGCCTCGACGAGGTGCTCGCAGTTGTCGAGGACGAGGAGGGCGTCGCCGATGTCGAGCAGCTGCGCCAGCCGGTCGAGCGGAGCGGCACCCTGGGTGCGGCCGGCGTCGTAGAGGGCACCGTCGGTGGAGCCGACCGCGCCGAGCACGGCGTCGGCCAGCTGCCCGGGTGCCCCGACCCCGGCGAGCGGCACGAACCAGACGCGGCCGCGCTCCTGCGCCCGGTCCCGGGCGACGGCTTCGAGCGACAGCCGGGTCTTGCCCGCGCCGCCCGGGCCGACGATGGTGACCAGGCGGGACGCGGCCAGTAGCGCGGCGAGCCGGGAGAGTTCCCGCTCGCGGCCGACGAAGCTGGTCAGCCGGGGCGGGATCCGGTTCGCCGCGGTCTGCGGCCGGGCCGCCGCCGGACGCTCCAGCTCCCCGCGCAGCAGCGCGAGGTGGACGTCCCTGAGGCCCACCGACGGATCGACGCCCAGCTCGTCGGCGAGCCGCTCGCGGATCTCCTCGTAGGCCGCGAGCGCGTCCGACTGCCGGCCCGCCGCCCACAGGGCCCGCATCCGCAGTTCGGCCAGGCGCTCGCTCAGCGGGTCGGCGGCTGCCGCCGTGATCAGGTCGGGGAGGATCTCGGCGTGCCGGCCGAGCCGCAGTTCGGCCTCGAACAGGTCCTGGGCCGCCGCGGCCCTCAGGTCGTCGAGGCGGGTGACGACGGCGGCGGCGAAGGGCGCCTCACGGACGTCGGCGAGGGCCTCGCCCCGCCACAGGCCGAGTGCCTCGCGCAGCACGTCCGCCGCCTCGCCGTGGCGGCTTTCGGCGCACCGCCTGCGGCCCTCGGCGGCCAGGCGCTCGAAGCGGGCGGCGTCGACCTCCAGCCCCTCGTCGGCGGTGAGCCGGTAACCGCCGGCGGCGGACTCCACGCGGCCCACGGCCCCGAGCGCCCGGCGCAGCCGGGACACCAGGGACTGCAGCGCGTTGCCCGCCTCGGCCGGGGGATCCGCCCCCCACAGCCCGTCGACCAGCGCGTCCACGGACACCGCACGCCCGGACTCCAGGGCGAGCCGGGCGCACAGCATGCGCAGCCGCGCCCCCGAGACGGAGGTGGACGGCACCCCGTCCGCGTCCTCCCCGTCTCCCCGCACCTGGACAGGGCCCAGCACAACCACGCGCACGGCGCTCCCCCGTTGATCTACCGACGACGCGACACAGCATCCAGCACGGACCGTGCCCGGTAAAGGCGGAAGGCGCCAGGCGAAAGACGCAAGGCGGAAGGCGGAAGGCGGGAAGCCGGCGGTCCGGAGGGGGTACGGCGGTGTGTCCGTAGCCTGGACGTCATGACGGGGGACCACGCCTCCACGGACGCTCCGCGGATGACGTGGGAGCTGACCGGGTACGGCGGAGCGAGGTGCCACCTGGACGATGGCGTCCAGACGGCCTCGCCGCTGTTCGGCTGCCTGTACCGACCGGCGGGCGGGGGTGCCGACCGGTGCGCGGGGTCGTACCGACCGGTGCGCGGGGTCGTACCGACCGGTGCGCGGGGTCGTACCGACCGGTGCGCGGGGTCGTACCGACCGGTGCGCGGGGCGGGCCGGCCGGTCCCGGGCGGGCCGGCCGGCGTGGTGGGAAGGCCGGCCCGCCCGGGAGTCCGCGGGTGCTACAGGCCCACGTCGCGGCTGCGGATGTCCGCCAGGGACTCGCGCCGGACCAGGAGGCGGGCGAGACCGTCGCGTACGGCGACGACGGGCGGGCGGCCGACCAGGTTGTAGCCGGAGGCCATGGACAGGTGGTAGGCGCCGGCGACGGGTACGGCGAGCAGGTCGCCGGGGCGTACGTCGGCGGGGAGGTCCACGTCCGCGGCGAGGACGTCGCCGGCCTCGCAGTGCCGGCCCACCACGGTCACCCGGGCCGGGGCCGCGGTGCTGTGCCGGCCGGTCAGCCGGGGGGCGTACCGGACGCCGTACAGGGCCGGTCGGGGGTTGTCGCTCATGCCGCCGTCGACCGCCACGAACACGTGCTCACCGGTGTGCTTCACGGACAGCACCCGGTAGACGGCGACGCCCGCCGGGCCGGCGATGGCCCGCCCCGGTTCGATGATCAGGCGGGGCACGGGGAGCCCGGCCGTCGCGCAGGCGTCGGCGAGTTCGGCGCGCACCTTGCGGGCCAGTGCCGTCAGGTCCAGGGCCTCCTCGCCGGGGCGGTAGGCGATGCCGTGGCCGCCCCCGAGGTCGAGTTCGGGCAGGACGAGACCGTGCTGCTCGTGCAGGCGGCTCATGAGGCCGACCAGGCGGCGGACGGCGACGAGGTAGGGCTTGACGCCGGTGATCTGCGAGCCCAGGTGGCAGTGCAGGCCGGTGAGTTCGAGCTGCGGCTGGTCGGGTATGCGGGCGATGGCGTGCTGGGCGTAGCCGTCGGAGATGGACAGGCCGAACTTCTGGTCGCCGGTTCCGGTGCGGATCTTCTCGTGGCCGCCCGCGCTGATGCCGGGCACCACCCTGACCATGACCTTCTGGTGCCCGTCCGGGCCGACCGCGGCGGCCAGCCGGGCGATCTCGGCGGGGCTGTCGATGACGATCCGGCCGACGCCCAGGCGCAGGGCGGTGTCGAGGTCGTGGGGGGACTTGGCGTTGCCGTGCAGCACGATCCGCTCGGGCGGGAAGCCGGTGGTGACGGCGAGTTCGAGTTCACCGGCGGAGCAGACGTCCAGGCCGAGGCCTTCCTCGGCCGTCCAGTGGGCCATCGCGCGGCACAGGAACGCCTTCGCGGCGTAGAGGACCTCGGCGTCGGGGAAGGCGTCCCGGTAGGTACGGCAGCGGTCGCGCACCTCGGCCTCGTCCAGGACGTAGACGGGGGTGCCGAAGCGGTCGGCGACCTCGGCGAGCGGTACGCCGCCCACGGCGAGGGCACCGCGCAGGGGTTCGGTGGTGGAGGCGGGCCACACCGACAGGTCGGCCGCGGCGGCGGTGGCGGTGGCGGTGGCGGTGGGCTCGTGAAGCGTGGTCATCGTGGCTGCCCCTCTCAGGCGATCCGCAGCGCGGCGGCCTCGGACGGGACCGGCGCGGCCGGGGTGAGCGGGGTGTTGGCCGGGGTGTCCTGGATGACCGGGGTGAGCGGGGTGAGCGGGGTGCGCACGGTGGGCGGTACCGCCGCCGCGGCGGCCGAGGCTGCCGCGGCGGAGGGTGCCGAGGGCGCGGCCGAGGCGGCCGGAGCGGACGGCGTGGGTGCCGGGGCGGTGAACTGCGGGTCGACCGTGACGGTGGTGACGCCGAGCGGCTCGGTCAGTGCGCGCAGCGCGGTCCCGGCGAGCCGGATCCACGCCTGGCCGGGGCCGAGGGTGGCGGCCAGCCGTCGCTCGGAGGTGAAGCCGACGGCCGTGCGGACGCCGAGCGGAGTGCGGAAGAGCCGGGCCGCACACCCGGATCGACCCGGCCGGACCGGGATGTACAGGGGTCCGGCCGGGAACCGATCGAGGGGCTCGGGGTCGTCGCCGTAGCGGAGTTCTGCCATGGGATGCCTCCCGGAAGGCGAGGAGCAGATGGTCTGGGAGGCCCCGGCGGCGGGGAGGCGTACCGGGGCTCGGCATCGACGTTATGCCCGTTCTCCCCCGTCACCGGGTAGGCCCTGACGGGACACTGACGGGGAACCGGGTGACCTTGACGGGATGCTGACGGGCCCGGTGCGCGGGAGGGCGCCGGCCGTCAGAGGGATGCCAAGAACGGGCGTTCGGGCTGTTTGAACGGGTCCGTCCGGGGTCAGATGGACGACGTTCCGAGGAGGATCAGATGTCCGAGTCCCGCCCGTCCCCAGCCCCTCGTGTCCTGGCCGGTGTGAGCGGCTCCCCGGGCAGCCTCACCGCGCTGGCCCGGGCCGCCGACGAGGCCCGGCGCCGCGGGGCGGAGCTGTGGCCGGTGCTGGCCTGGGAGCCGCCCGCCGGTGACCTCGCCACGCGCAGGTCCCCGGTGGCCTCCGTCATGGCCTGCGAGTGGGAGCAACTGGCCGGGGAGCGGCTGCTCGGCGCGCTGCGTACCGTGTTCGGCGGTCCCGGCACCGGGCTGCCGGGGCGGGCGCTCCTCGTCCGGGGCGCCCCCGGGCCGGCCCTGGTGCGCACCGCCGACCGGGACGACGACGTGCTCGTCGTCGGTGCCGGGGCGCGCGGCCGGCTGCGCCGGGCGCTGTGGCCGTCGGTCGGCCGCTACTGCCTCGCCCACGCCGGCTGTCCCGTGCTCGCGGTACCGCCGTCCCCGCTGCGCGCCGCACTGGCCGCCCTGCACCGGCGGAACGCCCTGGGGCTGCGGCTGGACACCCGGCTGCTGGTGCAGGAGCGCGGGACCGTCCGTCCCGACGCCTGAGCCCGGACCGCCACGGAAGAGGCCGGGGCGCGCCGTACCCCGGCGCGCCCGTCGCGGTCCCCGTCAGCCCTCGAAGCGGTAGCCCATGCCGGGCTCGGTGATGAGGTAGCGCGGGTGGGCCGGGTCCGTCTCCAGCTTGCGGCGCAGCTGGGCCATGTAGACCCGCAGGTAGTTGGTCTTGGTGCTCTGCGAGACGCCCCAGACCTCCTGGAGCAGGCGTTTCTGTGTGATCAGCCGGCCGGGATGGGTCACCAGTATCTCCAGCAGGTGCCACTCGGTCGGTGTCAGCCGTACGTCCTGTCCGTCCCGTACGGCCTTCTTGGCGAGCAGGTCGATGCTGAAGTGCGGCGTCTCCACCAGCGTCGCGTCGGGGACGAGCGGGGTCTCTCCGGTACGGCGGACGGCGGCCCGCAGCCGGGCGAGGAGTTCGTCCATGCTGAACGGCTTGGTGATGTAGTCGTCGGCGCCGGCGTCGAGGGCCGCGACCTTCTCGTCGGACGCCTGCCGGGCGGAGAGGACGAGGACCGGCACGCGGGTCCAGCCGCGCAGGGCCCTGACGACGTCGACACCGTCCATGTCGGGCAGACCGAGGTCCAGCAGCACCGCGTCGGGCCGGCGCGCGGCGGCGAGCCGCAGGGCCGTGACACCGTCGGGGGCGGCGTCCACGCCGTACTGCCGCGCCTGCAGGTTGATGACGAGGGCCCGTACCAGCTGCGGGTCGTCCTCCACCACGAGCACCCGGGTCATGGGGGTGTGCCTCTCCTGTCCATGGCGTCGGGAGCCGGCGGGTCCGGGATGCGCCCCGGGCCGCCGGCCCCCGCCTTCGCGTAAGGCCGTCACTTGCGGGCCACGAGGTCCTTGAGCGCGATGTTGAGCTCCAGGACGTTCACCTGCGGCTCGCCGAGGAAGCCCAGGGTGCGGCCCTGGGTGTGGTCCGCGACCAGCTTCTCCACCGCGGCGACGGGCAGGCCGTTGCGCACGGCGACCCGGTGCGCCTGGAGTGCGGCGTACTGCGGGGAGATGGCCGGGTCCAGGCCCGAGCCGGAGGAGGTGACGGCGTCGGCCGGTACCTGGGACGGCCTCACGGTGTAGCCGGGCACCGAGTTGTCCTCGACCACCTTGGCCTTCGCCTGCTCGACGGAGTCGACGAGCCTCCTGTCGTCGGCGGCCAGGTTCGTCGCTCCCGAAAGGATCAGCTTGTACCGGGTGTTGAGGCTGTTGGTGCCGAGGCCGGCCGCCGGGCGGGGCTGGAAGTACCCCGGGCCGTAGCCCTGTTGCCCGATCAGCGACGAGCCGACGACCCTGCCGTCCGACGTGATCTCGGAGCCGTTCGCCTTGTCGGTGAACAGTGCCTGGGCGACGCCGGTGACGACCAGCGGGTAGACGACACCGGTGACCAGGGTCAGCACGAGCAGTGCCCGCAGCCCCGCCCCGAGCAACCGGGCCGTGTTCATTACGGAGGTGTTCATGGCCATCAGCACGCTTTCGAGGAGTTACAGCCCGGGGACGAGGGAGAGGAGCAGGTCGATGACCTTGATGCCGACGAAGGGGGCGACCAGGCCGCCGACGCCGTAGATCGCGAGGTTGCGGCGGAGCATCCGGTCGGCGCTCATCGGCCTGTACCGCACGCCCTTCAGGGAGAGCGGCACCAGCGCGACGATGATCAGCGCGTTGAAGACGACGGCCGACAGGATCGCGGAGTCCGGCGAGGACAGCCGCATGACGTTCAGCTTGTCCAGGCCGGGGTAGACCGCCGCGAACAGCGCCGGGATGATCGCGAAGTACTTGGCGACGTCGTTGGCGATGGAGAAGGTGGTCAGCGCGCCCCGGGTGATGAGGAGCTGCTTGCCGATCTCCACGATCTCGATCAGCTTGGTCGGGTTGGAGTCGAGGTCGACCATGTTGCCGGCCTCCTTGGCGGCCGACGTGCCGGTGTTCATCGCGACACCGACGTCCGCCTGAGCGAGGGCCGGCGCGTCGTTGGTGCCGTCACCGGTCATCGCGACCAGCTTGCCGCCCGCCTGCTCCCGCTTGATGAGGGCCATCTTGTCCTCGGGGGTGGCCTCGGCGAGGAAGTCGTCCACGCCCGCCTCGTCGGCGATGGCCTTGGCGGTCAGCGGGTTGTCGCCCGTGATCATGACGGTCTTGATGCCCATGCGGCGCAGTTCCCCGAACCGCTCCCGCATACCGTCCTTGACGACGTCCTTCAGGTGGATGACACCGAGTACGCGCGCGCCCTCGGCGTCCTCGACCGCGACCAGCAGGGGGGTCCCTCCGGCCTGCGCGATCCGGTCGGTCAGCCCCTGCGCCTCCGCGGCGACTTCGCCGCCCCGGGCCTCGACCCAGCCGATGACCGAGGCGGTGGCGCCCTTGCGGATCCTGCGGCCGCCGACGTCCACACCCGACATCCGGGTCTGGGCGGTGAACTCGATCCACTGCGCGCCGGCCAGCTCGCCCTGGTGGCGTTCGCGCAGCCCGTACCGCTCCTTCGCCAGGACGACGACGGAGCGGCCCTCGGGCGTCTCGTCCGCCAGCGAGGACAGCTGGGCGGCGTCGGCGACCTCGGCCTCGGTGGCGCCGGGCACGGGCAGGAACCCGGCGGCCTGCCGGTTGCCGAGGGTGATCGTGCCGGTCTTGTCGAGCAGCAGCGTGGAGACGTCGCCGGCGGCCTCGACCGCCCGTCCCGACATCGCCAGGACGTTGCGCTGGACCAGGCGGTCCATGCCCGCGATGCCGATCGCGGACAGCAGCGCGCCGATGGTGGTGGGGATCAGACAGACCAGCAGGGCCACCAGCACGACCAGCGTCAGGTGCGTGCCCGCGTGGTCCGCCAGCGGCGGCAGCGTGGCACACGCCAGCAGGAAGACGATCGTCAGCGACGCCAGCAGGATGTTCAGCGCGATCTCGTTCGGCGTCTTCTGCCGGGCGGCGCCCTCGACCAGGTTGATCATCCGGTCGATGAAGGTCTCGCCGGGCCTCGTCGTGATCTTGATGACGATCCGGTCGGACAGCACCTTCGTCCCGCCGGTCACCGCGGAGCGGTCACCGCCGGACTCACGGATCACCGGGGCGGACTCGCCGGTGATCGCCGACTCGTCGACGGACGCGACGCCCTCGACGACGTCGCCGTCACCGGGGATGACGTCACCGGCCTCGCAGACCACCAGGTCGCCGATCCTCAGCCCGGTGCCGGGGACCCGCTCCTCGGTGCCGCCCGCCAGGCGGCGCGCGACCGTGTCGGTCTTGGCCTTGCGCAGGGTGTCGGCCTGCGCCTTGCCGCGGCCCTCGGCGACCGCCTCCGCCAGGTTGGCGAAGACCACGGTCAGCCACAGCCAGGCGCTGATCGTCCAGCCGAACCAGTCACCCGGGTCCTGGAAGGAGAAGACGGTGGTCAGGACGGACCCGATCCACACCACGAACATCACGGGCGACTTGACCATCACCCGCGGGTCGAGCTTGCGGAACGCCTCCGGCAGGGACTTGACCAGTTGCCGGGGATCGAAGAGGCCCGCGCCGACACGGCCCTCGGGGGTCTTGTGCCCCGTCGGAGTGTCCTGGTGGGGCGCCAGGGTGGGAGTGGACATCGCGTCCTCGTGGTCTTCCGTTCGGGTGGTCGTCACGCCAGCCCCTCGGCGAGCGGGCCCAGTGCCAGGGCCGGGAAGTAGGTGAGACCGGTGATGATCAGGATCGCGCCGACCAGCAGGCCGGTGAA
Organism: Streptomyces sp. SID486; assembly: GCF_009865385.1. Lineage (GTDB taxonomy): Bacteria > Actinomycetota > Actinomycetes > Streptomycetales > Streptomycetaceae > Streptomyces. The sequence goes on from NZ_WWJT01000659.1 coordinate 13,696, forward strand.
CAGCGGCTTCTCGGTGCGCAGGGTGCCCGCCGTGACCGGTACCGGCTGCTGCCCGGCGAGCGAGCCGGCCAGTGCCAGGACGAAGACCATGGGCAGGAAGCGGCCGAGCAGCATCGCGAGTCCGGTCATGGTGTTGAACCAGTCGGTGTTCGCGTTCAGGCCGGCGAAGGCCGAGCCGTTGTTGTTGGCGGCCGAGGTGAAGGCGTACAGGACCTCGGAGAAGCCGTGCGCACCGGAGTTGAGCATCGAGTGCGGCGGTGTCGGCAGGGCCATGGAGGCGGCGGTGAAGACCAGCACCAGGGCGGGGGTGATGAGGATGTAGCAGGCGGCGAGCTTCATCTCCCGGCCGCCGATCTTCTTGCCCAGGTACTCGGGCGTGCGGCCGACCATCAGGCCGGCGATGAACACCGCGATGACCGCCATGATCAGCATGCCGTAGAGACCGGAGCCGGTGCCGCCGGGCGCGATCTCGCCCAGCATCATGCTCAGCATCGTGATGCCGCCGCCCAGGCCGGTGAAGGAGGAGTGGAAGGAGTCCACCGCACCGGTCGAGGTCAGCGTGGTGGCCACCGCGAAGATCGAGGAACCGCCGACGCCGAAGCGGACCTCCTTGCCCTCCATCGCACCGCCCGCGGCCTGGAGCGCCGGGCCGTGGTGGGCGAACTCGGTCCACATCATCAGCGCGGTGAACCCGAGCCAGATGGTGGCCATCGTGGCGAGGATCGCGTAGCCCTGCCGCACCGATCCGACCATCACGCCGAACGTGCGGGTCAGGGAGAACGGGATGACCAGGATGAGGAAGATCTCCAGCAGGTTGGAGACGGCGGTCGGGTTCTCGAAGGGGTGGGCGGAGTTGGCGTTGAAGTAGCCGCCGCCGTTGGTGCCCAGCTCCTTGATGGCCTCCTGGGAGGCGACCGCGCCGCCGTTCCACTGCTGCGAGCCGCCCATGAACTGGCCGACCTCGTGGATGCCGGAGAAGTTCTGGACCGCGCCGCAGGCGACCAGGACCACCGCGGCGAGCGCGGCGGCCGGCACCAGGATCCGGACGGTGCCGCGCACCAGGTCGGACCAGAAGTTGCCCAGCGCGCCGGTGCGCGAACGGGCGAAGCCGCGGACGAGCGCGACGGCGACCGCCATGCCGACGGCGGCGGAGACGAAGTTCTGCACCGCCAGACCCGCGGTCTGCACGACGTGACCCATGGTCTGCTCGCCGTAGTACGACTGCCAGTTGGTGTTGGTGACGAAGGACACTGCCGTGTTGAACGACTGCGCCGGGTTCACCGACGAGAAGCCCAGCGAGCCGGGCAGGACGCCCTGGAGCCGCTGGAGCAGGTAGAGGAAGAGGACGCCGGCCACCGAGAAGGCCAGGATGCCGCGCAGGTACGCGGACCAGGTCATCTCGGTGTCGGGGTCGGCACCGATGCCCTTGTAGATCCACTTCTCGACGCGCAGGTGCGCGCGCGAGGAGTAGACCCTGGCCATGTAGGTGCCGAGGGGGACGTAGGCGAGCGCCAGCGCGCCGATGAGGGCGGTCAGCTGGAGGACGCCTGCCGGTACGGGACCCATGTCTGCTCTCAGAACCTCTCCGGGAAGATCAGGGCGAGGACGAGATAGCCCAGCAGGGCGACGGCCACGACCAGGCCGACGATGTTCTCGGCGGTCACAGCTTCGTCACCCCCTTGGCGACAAGGGCCACCAGCGCGAAGGCCGCGAGCACGGTGACGACGAAGGCCAGGTCGGCCATCGCGAACTCCTGGAGTGAGGTGCGAAAGGAATCGGACGGTTCGAGGAAAGCGCCTCCATGGCCGGATCCGACCGCCCGTTGACGCCTCCCATACGGCGGTCCGTACGGCTTTGACGGGTCTCTTACGGCAGGCGCAGGCGCAGCCGGCAGACCACCGCGTCGGTCTCCCGGCGCACGGCACGCGCGACCAGCGCGCCCCGCCGGTTCCGCAGCAGCCATCCCCACACCGCCCCCGGCCACGGCCGCTCCGGCCCGGTCTCCGGGATGAGCACGGTCACCCGGGTGGCCGGTTCGGCGGCGGCCACCGCGCGGACGTAGGCGGCGATCGGACGGCCGAGCGTGCGCCGCGCGCTGGGCAGCCGCACCAGCGGCACCCCCGGGTCCCAGCCGGCCCACGCCCGCTCCAGGGCGTGCAGCGCGGCCCGGTCCTCCGGGTCCGGGTGGCAGACGGTCACCGCGCGGACCTCGTCCCCCAGGGAGGTGGCCACCGTGAGCGCCTCCGAGGTGAGCCGGGACAGCGCGGACACCGGGACGATCACCAGGGAGCGCTCGCGGTGCGGACGCTCGGGGACGGTCCCGAGCCCGAGCCGGTCCCCGATCCGGCCGTACGCGCGGTGCACGCGCTCGAGGACGGCCACCAGCAGCGGCAGGGCGATCACGACCAGCCACGCCCCCTCGGTGAACTTGCTCGCCGTGACGACGACCGCCGCGGCACCGGTGAGGACCGCGCCGAACCCACTGAGCAGCGTCCTGCCGCGCCATCCCCGGCCGCGCTCCAGGCGCCAGTGCCGGACCATGCCGGCCTGGGCGATGGTGAAGCCGACGAACACCCCGACCGCGAACAGCGGCACCAGGGTGTTGGTGTCACCGCCGGAGAAGACCAGCAGCGCCGCCGAGACGACGGCGAGCGCCAGCACGCCGTGCCGGCGGACCTGCCGGTCCGCCTTCAGGGCGAAGACGTGCGGGACGTAGTCGTCCCGGGCGAGCAGCTCCAGCAGCACCGGCAGCCCGCCGAAGGAGGTGTTCGCGGACAGCGCCAGCAGGATCACGGTCGCGAACTGGAGGACGTAGAACGCGGCGTTGTGGCCGAGAGAGGCGTCCGCGAGCTGGGCGAGGACGGTGACACCCTCGACCGGCTGGAGGTGGAAGCGGCCGATCAGCACCGACAGGCCGATCAGCATCAGGCCGAGCACGGCACCCAGGGCCACCTCCGCCCGCTGGGCCCGCCTCGCCCGCGGCACCCGGAAGGAGGGGACGGCGTTCGCGATGGCCTCCACACCGGTCAGCGCGGCACAGCCGGAGGCGAACGCCTTCAGCAGCAGCAGCGCCCCCACGGTGGTGGCGTTGTCCGGGACGACCGAGGCGTGCCCGTCCGCGGTCACCGTGCTCACCGGGTGGGAACGGAACAGACCGACGGCGACGAGGACGAACACCGCACCGACGAACACGGCCGTCGGCACGATGAACGCCTTCGCCGACTCCACGATCCCGCGCAGGTTCACGCCCGTGACCAGCGCGAGCACGGCCAGGCACAGCCACAGCCGGTCGTCGTACAGGGCCGGGAAGGCGGAGGTCAGGGCCGCCACGCCCGCCGTGACCGCGACGGCGACGTTCAGCACGTAGTCGAGCACCAGGGAGGCGGCGGCCACCAGGCTGGTCCGCGTGCCCAGGTGCCGCTTGGCGACGGCGTAGGAGCCGCCGCCGTCCGGGAAGGCCGCGATCACCTGCCGGTAGGAGGCCACCAGCACCGCCAGCAGGGCGGCGATGGCCAGCGTCACGGGCAGGGTGAGGCCCAGCCCCCGCGCGCCCGCGGCGGCGAGGACGAGGACGATCGCCTCCGGCCCGTAGGCCACCGACGCCATCGCGTCCAGCGACAGCGCGGCCAGGCCGGTCACGGCGGTCAGCCGGTGGCGTTCACCGGGGTCGGGCGGCTCCTCGCCGCCGGGCGCGGCATCCGGCTCGGTGGCGGGGTCGGGCGGCTCCTCGCCGCCGGGCGCGGCATCCGGCTCGGTGGTCAGGACGGACATGGGCGGGTGCTCCTTCTTCCCTCGGCCACGCACGGGGGCTGGGAGGTGCGCGGGTGCACCCAGGTTCTGTCCGTCTCCGGCCGCCTCCGCCGGGCCCTTGCGCCTTCTTCGCGCCGGACCCCGCCGCCCTGACGGGATCTTGACGTGCGCCCGCGCGGGGCCGGCTGGGCGGCCGGTCCGGGGCCGGGTGGGCGGCCGGGTACTCCGCCGGGTGGGCGGCCGGGTCCGTAGCCGGGTGGGCGGGTCGGGTACTCCGCCGGGTGGGCGGCCGGGTCCGGGGTGCCGGCCGGCTGGGATCTAGGCTTTCCCCCGGAGGAGATTCGCTTCGTCTGCGCGGTCTGTTGAATCATGAAGGAAGCCCCGTTGAACTTCTGGTCGATCTATCAGCACGGCTTCGCGCGCATCGCCGCGTGCACGGGCCACACCGTCATCGCCGACCCGCAGGCCAACGCCGAAGCGGTCCTGCGCCAGGCGCGCCGGTGCGCGGACGAGGGCGTCGCCGTCGCCGTCTTCCCCGAGCTGGGCCTGTGCGGGTACTCGATCGAGGACCTGCTGCTGCAGGACGCGCTGCTCGACCAGGTCGAGGCGGCGCTGCGCACGGTCGTGGCCGGCTCGGCGGACCTGCTGCCGGTACTGGTCGTCGGCGCCCCGCTGCGCCACCGCCACCGGATCTACAACTGCGCGGTGCTCATCCACCGCGGCCGCGTCCTCGGTGTCGTGCCGAAGTCGTACCCGCCGAACTACCGCGAGTTCTACGAGCGCCGGCAGATCGCCGACGGCCACGACGAGCGGGGCGGCTCCCTCCGGGTCGCGGGCACCGAGGTGCCGTTCGGTGTGGACCTGCTGTTCGCCGCCGAGGACGTGCCCGGTCTCGTGCTGCACACCGAGATCTGCGAGGACATGTGGGTGCCGGTGCCGCCGAGCGCGGAGGCCGCCCTCGCCGGGGCGACCGTGCTGGTCAACCTCTCCGGCAGCCCGATCACGGTCGGCCGGGCCGAGGACCGCCGGCTGCTGTGCCGCTCGGCGTCCTCGCGCTGTCTGGCCGCCTACGTCTACGCGGCGGCCGGGCTGGGCGAGTCCACCACGGACCTGTCCTGGGACGGGCAGACCATGATCTACGAGAACGGGATGCTGCTCGCCGAGAGCGACCGCTTCCCGCTCGGTGACCAGTACGCGGTGGCCGACGTCGACCTGGACCTGCTGCGGCAGGAGCGGCACCGGATGGGGACCTTCGACGACAACCGCCGGGCCCACGGGGCGCGCACCGGTGACTTCCGGACGGTCTCCTTCGAGCTGGACCCGCCGCTGACCGACCTCGGGCTGCGGCGGCGCGTCGAGCGGTTCCCGTTCGTGCCCGCCGACCCCGAGCGGCTCGCCCTCGACTGCTACGAGGCGTACAACATCCAGGTCGCCGGGCTCCAGCAGCGGCTGGCGGCGATCGGCGGCCCCAAGGTCGTCATCGGGGTGTCCGGCGGCCTCGACTCCACGCACGCCCTGATCGTCGCCGCCCGCGCGATGGACCGCGCGGGCCGGCCGCGCAGCGACATCCTCGCCTTCACCCTGCCCGGCTTCGCCACCAGCGACCACACCAAGGACAACGCCCACAGGCTGATGCGGGCCCTGGGCGTCACCGCCGCCGAGCTGGACATCACGCCGACCGCCCGGCTGATGCTGAAGGAGATCGACCACCCGTTCGCCGCCGGCGAGCCGGTCTACGACGTCACCTTCGAGAACGTGCAGGCCGGTCTGCGCACCGACTACCTGTTCCGGCTCGCCAACCAGCGCGGGGGCATCGTCCTCGGCACCGGCGACCTCTCCGAGCTGGCGCTCGGCTGGTCCACGTACGGCGTCGGCGACCAGATGAGCCACTACAACGTGAACTCCGGGGTGCCGAAGACGCTGATCCAGCACCTGATCCGCTGGGTCATCAGCAGTGAGCAGTTCGACGAGGAGACCGGCGGCATCCTGGCCGCCATCCTGGACACCGAGATCAGCCCGGAGCTGGTGCCGGGCGAGGAGCTGCAGTCCACCGAGTCGAAGATCGGCCCGTACGCGCTGCACGACTTCACCCTCTTCCAGGTGCTGCGCTACGGCTTCCGCCCCTCGAAGATCGCCTTCCTGGCCTGGCACGCCTGGCACGACCCGCAGGCCGGTGCCTGGCCGCCCGGCTTCCCCGAGGCCGAGCGGGTGGCGTACGACCTGACCGCGATCCGGCACTGGCTGGAGGTGTTCTGCCGCCGTTTCTTCGCCTTCTCGCAGTTCAAGCGCTCGGCCATGCCGAACGGGCCCAAGGTGTCGGCCGGCGGCTCGCTCTCCCCGCGCGGCGACTGGCGCGCCCCGTCCGACGGCAACGCCGAGGCGTGGCTCAGGGATCTCCGCCGCTTCGACGCCCCCGGGACACCGGCGTAGGCACGCCGCCGGGCGTCGGTCTCAGGTGTTCCAGGTCTCGTCGTACGGGTCGTGCGGCACCGGGACCGGCCGCGCGGAGGTGACCTTCAGATACGGCACCGGACCGTCGTTGACGGGATCACGGGCCAGCCGTGGTGTGTAGTGCCCCGTCACCTCCAGCCAGGCGTCCGGCCGCAGGACCGGCGGCAGCTGCCCGGTCAGCGCGATCTTCACCGGCTGGGCGTCCGCGGCACAGCAGTTGAGGGCCATGCGCACCAGGTAGGGGGTGCCCGAGCGGTCCAGGGCGAGGAAGCCGGTGACCCGGACGGGCCGGCCGTGCAGGGAGCGGCCGTGGCCGAAGGCCGCGCGGGAGGCGTAGTCGACGACGGACAGCGGGACCGGGTCGCCGGCGGGCAGCGGCCCGTAGCCGTACGGCTGCTGCAGCGCGGTCCCGGTGCGCAGGGCGCTGTAGGAGCCCAGGGCCGGCGGCGCGACCAGGATGAGCGCGAGCAGCGGCAGCACCAGCAGCCAGGCGACGCGGGGTTCGGGGTGCGCGTGCCCCCGCGGGCCGCCCCGCCGGCCGCGCCGGCGCTCGTGGTGGACCGTCGCCAGCGCCGCCGCGACCAGCACCGCTCCCGACACCAGCAGCAGCGGGCGCAGTCCCGCCTTGACGTAGCGCAGGGCCAGGTCGGTGGCGCCGGCGTGCAGCAGGGCGGCGCCGAGCAGGAACAGCACGGCCGCCTGGGCGTGGCGGTTCACAGCAGCACCGCCCCGGTGGCCACGGCGCCCACGACGGCCAGCGCGAAGGTGGCCGGCGCGAACCGGAGCGCGAAACCGCGGCCGAAGGTGCCCGCCTGCATCGCGAACAGCTTGAGGTCGATCATCGGGCCCACCACCAGGAACACCAGCCTGGCCGTCGGGGAGAACTGGGTGAGGGAGGACGCGACGAACGCGTCCGCCTCCGAGCAGATGGACAGCAGGACGGCCAGCACGGCGAGGGCGAGCACCGAGACCACCGGGATGCCCGCCGCCGTGCCCAGCCAGCCGGCCGGCACCACCGCCTTCAGTGTGGCCGCGGCCGCCGCGCCGAGCACCAGGAAGCCGCCCGCGTGCATGACGTCGTGCCGGACCGAGCCCCAGAACGCCTCCCCCCTGCCGGCCCCCTCGTGCGCGCCGTGGGCCGGCGGGCGCAGCCAGTCCGTGCGGCCCAGCCGCTGCCACAGCCAGCCCATCGCACAGGCCACCAGCAGACTCGCCGCGAACCGGGCCACGGCCATCTCCGGGTGCCCGGGGAAGGCGACGGCGGTGGCGGTCAGCACCACCGGGTTGATCGCGGGCGCGGAGAGCAGGAAGGCGAGCGCGGCGGCGGGGGACACGCCCCGGCGGACCAGCGCGCCCGCCACCGGGACCGACGCGCACTCGCAGCCCGGCAGCACCGCTCCCGCGAGTCCGGCCACCGGTACGGCGAGGGCGGGCCGGCTCGGCAGGGCGCGGGCGAAGAAGGAGGCCGGGACGAACACCGCGATCGCCGCCGACAGCAGCACCCCGAGCACCAGGAAGGGCAGCGCCTGCACGGTCACCGCGACGAACACCGTCATCCAGGTCTGCGCCGCCGGAGCGCCGAGCAGCCCGCGGACGGGCGACTGGGCGAGCACGCCGAGCATCAGGGTGAGTGTCAGCACCAGCGGGGAACTGAGCCGCCGGCCCGCAGGCCCGGGTGCGGGCCCGGGACGGTGTGCGTCCGCACCCGGCGGTGCCTCTTCGGTGATGGCCACTGCTGCTTACCTCCGGCTGCTGCGCTCCCTCCCCCTGCGTACGCGGGCCCCGCCGCCGGTGTTCAGCAGTTGCTGGAACCACGCGAGTCCTTGGGCCACTCTTTTCCCTCGTGGCGAGCGTTCCGTACCAAGGGGGACCCAGGTCCCCGCAGGCGCACATGGTGGTGTGCGGTGACGACGGTCTCGCGCACCGGCTGGCCGCCGAGCTGCGCGGGGTCTACGGCGAGCAGGTCACCCTCGTCGTCCCGCCGGACCGCCGCACCGCCCGGCCCCCCGTGGTGGGCCGGGCCCGCGCCGCGTCGGCGGCCCTCTTCGACCGCGTGGTCAGCGCCGCGGTGGGCTCCGTCGGCCGGACCGGCGCGGCGGGGCAGCCCGCGGCGGC
>NZ_WWJT01000068.1 GCF_009865385.1 Streptomyces sp. SID486
CTGCACGTGGACGAGCCGTCGCCGCACGTCGACTGGTCGGCCGGTGCTGTCGAACTGCTCACCGAGTCCACGTCCTGGCCGGAGACCGGCCGACCGCGCCGCGCCGGCGTCTCCTCCTTCGGCCTCAGCGGCACCAACGCCCACATCATCCTCGAACAGGCCCCTGACCAGGCGCCGGAGGAGGAGCCGGTCGCGCTCGTCCAGCCGCCGG
>NZ_WWJT01000660.1 GCF_009865385.1 Streptomyces sp. SID486
GTGCGCACCACGGCACCGGGCCGGCGCCCGCGCTCCGGCTGCGAGACGCCCGGGGCGTGCCACGCTGGAGGAACCGGTTACGGGAGAGCGTGTGGGCGGCGAGCACGGGAGGAGCCGTGAGGCGGTTGCGGCGCGGCCTGCACCGCGCGTGGGAGTGGCTGCGCGTCCGGGCCCTGTTCGAGCACGGCCAGGAGCTGGAGCTGATGCACCGGGCCATGGGGTTCGCCACCCTGGCCCTGGTCACGCTGGCGCCGCTGCTGATCGTGGTCGCCGCGGCCGACCCCCTGGTACGGGGCGGCTTCGCCTCCTGGCTCACCGACGGCATGGGGCTGTCCGGCCGGTCCGCGCACGTGATCACCGACGTCATCAGCCCGCCGCGCAAGGTCATCGGCACCACCAGTGTCTGGAGCGGCGTGCTGCTCGCCGTCTTCGGCGTGGCCTTCGGGGGCAGTGTGCAGAACGCCTACGAACGCATCTGGGGCCTGGCGTCCGGCCCCTGGCACCGGGTGTGGCGGCAGGCGACCTGGCTGGTGGTGCTGACCGTCTACCTGTACCAGGAGGTGGCGACGAAGACGACGCTCCACGGCGACCAGCGGATCACGGTGTCCGCCGTCAGCGGTGTGCTCTTCTTCTGGTGGGGCCAGCGCTTCCTGCTGGGCGGCCAGATCCGCTGGCGCGCGCTGCTGCCCGGAGCACTGGCCACGGTCGTCGGCCTGGCCGGACTCCGGGCCTTCTCCTACCTCGTCTTCACCCCGCTCATCGTCACCAACGCCCTGAGCTACGGCGCCGTCGGCACCGTCCTCGTCGTCGAGTCCTGGCTGATCGGCGTCGGATTCGTCATCTACGGGGGCGCCCTGTTCGGCCGCTGGTTCACCGAACACCACTGGATGCCGTCCCACCACCACCACGAGCCGGACAAGTCGGGCGAGCCGGCCCGGCCGGACAAGTCGGGCGAGCCGGCCCCGCCGGACAAGTCGGGCGAGTCGGGCGGCGAGGGGCCGGTCTAGGGCCCTGCGCCGTGGACGCTAGGCCAGCTGGCGGCGGACCAGTTCGTGCAGCCGGCCGCCCGTGTCCGCGAGGAGGTCGGCCGGTGTGCCCTGCTGGACCACCTTGCCGTCCTCCATCACGATCACCCGGTCGGCGTCCAGGACGGTGGACAGCCGGTGGGCGATGACGATCCGGGTGGCGTTCAGCTTGCTGGTGCTGTCCATGACGATCCGCTGGGTGTCGTTGTCCAGGGCGCTGGTCGCCTCGTCGAAGAAGAGCAGGCGCGGACGCCGGACGAGCGCCTGGGCGATCATCAGGCGCTGCCGCTGGCCGCCGGAGACCGCACCGTTGCCCGCGACGATCGTGTGCAGCCCCATCGGCATCCGCTTGATGTCCTCCGCGAGCCCCGCCAGCTCGGCCGCCGCCATCGCCTCCTCCGGCGTGTACGGCTCGGTGCCGCTGATGACGTCCAGGATCGAGCCGGTGAACGGCTGCGCGTGCTGCAGGACCACCCCGCACTGGCGGCGCACCGCCGACTGGTCCAGCGCCCCGAGATCCTGCCCGTCGTACAGGACGCTGCCCGAGACCGGCCGGTCGAAGCCGATGAGCAGGCGCAGCAGGGTGGACTTGCCGCAGCCGCTCGGGCCGACGACCGCCACGAACTCGCCCGGCCGCACCGCGAAGGACACGTCGTCCAGGACCAGCGGTCCGTCGTCGGCGTACCGGAAGGACAGCCGCCGGGCCTCCACGGCACCTGACAGCGGGCCGGGGCGGGTGCTCCCCGTGCGCACCTCGGGCGTGGCGTCCAGCACCGGCCTGATCTCCTCGAACAGCGGCAGCGCCGCCACCGCCGACACGAACGCGCCCGTCAGCTGGGTGACCGAGGTGAGCACCATCGTCACCGCCGTGCTGAAGGTGAGGAAGTCCGCCGCCGACATCGCGCCCCTGGCCGGACCCGCCAGCAGCATGAACATCAGCAGGGTGCACACCGGCAGGTAGACCGCGCCGAGCACCGTCGTCACGTTCTTGATCCGGCCGACCCGCTGCTGGAGTTCCCGGCTGCGCGCGAACTGCCGCGCCCACGCCGCGTACGCGTAGTTCTCGGCCGCCGCCACCCGCAGCTTGGGCAGCCCGCGCAGGGTCTGGAACGCCTGGTTGTTCAGCTTGTTGCCGAGCACCACCAGCCGCCGCTGCCAGCGCACCTGCCACAGTCCGAGACCGGTGAACACCGCCGCGATGACGACGAGCATGCCGATCGCCGCCATCGCCATCGGCACGCTGTACCAGAACAGCAGGCCGAGGTTCATCGCGCCGACCGTCACCGACTGCGCGACGACCGGGCCGACTCCGGCGAGCAGCCGGCGGATCGCGCTGATGCCCATCGCCGCGCTCGCCAGCTCACCGGTGGAGCGCTGGGTGAAGAACCGGGTGGGCAGGCGCAGCAGCCGGTCCCACACGGCCGGTTGCAACGCCGCCTCGATGCGGCCCTCCAGGCGCAGGATCGACAGGTTCTCCAACAGGGTGAACGCCGCCGCGACCACCCCGCTGACCATCACCGCCAGGCACACCTGGACGATCAGGCCCACCTGGGCCCGCGGCACGTACTCGCCGAGCACCTTGCCCGTCGCGATGGGCACCAGCGCGCCGATCGCCACCGTCACCAGGCCCGCGACCAGCAGACGCAGCAGGTCGGTACGGGCGCCGCGCAGGCTGAACCGCAGCAGTCCGAGCGGTCCGAGCCGCCGGTCGGGCAGCGGGCGGTACAACATCACCGCGCGCGGCTCGAACTCCGCCGCGTTCGCCTTCTCGACCGGTGTCTCCCGGCCGGTCGCGGGCTGTACGGCCACGTAGCCGCCGCGCCGCCACAGCAGCGCGACCGGCGCCCCGGACAGCGTGCGGTGGCCGACCAGGGGGCCCACGTCCTCCCGCCACCAGCGCCCGTCGAGCCGTACGGCCCGGGTGCGCACACGTGAGGCCAGCGCGATCCGCTCGACGGGATCCAGCCGGTCGCTCTCGGCGCCGCTCTGCGCGGGCTCGGCGAGCGTGATCCCGGCGGCCTCGGCGACCAGCCGGCAGGCCGCGTACGAGGCGTCCGCGTCGGCGGCGGTGGGACGGCGCGCCGAGCGCTTGCCGATGGACGCCAGCAGCGTCCGGTCGGCCTGCGCGCGCACCGCCTCACCGGCCTTGATGCCGGCGGCCGTGCGCGTCTCGTGCGCCCGCTCCAGCTGCTCGATCCACCGGTCCAGCGCGGTCAGCAGCCGGTACTGCTGGTCCACCATGCTCTGCCACAGCGCCGGGTCCATCAGCAGGTCGGCGGCGGCCTCCGCGCCGTACGTCGAGCCGTACTGGACACTGCCCGGCGGCACCTGCATCCAGAAGACGTCGTCGTCCGTGGGCGTGGCCGGGCGGTCCTCGGCCATCGGGGCCTGGAAGAGGACGGACAGACCCCGGCCGACACCGAGCGCGACCGCGTACTCCAGCGGGCTGGTCGCGGGCGGCACGTGCACCGGGTTGCCGTACTCGTCGTACGACCAGGTCTGGGTCTGCGCCGGGTGGTACAGCTCGCGCAGGCCGACGCGGTGCACCACACAGTCCCGGACCGGTCGTGCCACGAGCGTGTGCCGGGCCCCGGCGACCGGACCGAGCAGCAGCGCCCCCGGCTCCAGCCGGCCGAGGTGGTGCCAGTGGCCCTGCTCGGCGGCGTCCACCGCGAAGAGGTCCAGGGCGCCGGCCGTGACCAGCCACAGCACCTGCGGGCCCTCCAGATCCAGGCGGCCCTGACCGGCGCAGTCCAGCCGGGTGCCCAGCGCGCCGACGGCGCCGATCACGAGGTCGCCGTCGTACCCCTCCCGGACAGTCGTCATCTCACCGCTCCCTGACCAGCGCCGCGTACGCGCCGCCGCGCGCCACCAGCTCCTCGTGCCGTCCCCGCTCCACGACCGTGCCGTGCTGCAGGACGACGATCTCGTCGCTGTCGCGGACCGTGCTCAGCCGGTGCGCGATCACCACGCACGCGCAGCCGCGCCGCCGCAGGTTGTCCATCACGACCAGCTCGGTCTCCGCGTCCAGCGCGCTGGTCACCTCGTCCAGCACCAGGATGCTCGGCCGGCGCACCAGCGCCCGCGCGATCTCCAGGCGCTGGCGCTGCCCGCCGGAGAAGTTGCGGCCGTCCTGCTCCACGGTGCTGTGGATGCCACCGGGCCGGCGCGTCACCACGTCGTACAGGGCCGCGTCCCGCAGCGCCTCCACCACGGCCTCGTCCGGGATCGACGGGTCCCACAGGGCCACGTTGTCGCGGACCGAACCCTCGAACAGGAAGACGTCCTGGTCGACGAAGGAGACGGAGGCGGCGAGCGCGCCGCGCGGGATGTCCTCCAGCCGCCGGCCGTCGATCCGGATCACCCCGTCCCAGGGCGTGTACAGACCCGAGATGAGCCGGGAGACCGTGGACTTGCCGCTGCCCGAACCGCCGACCAGCGCCACCTGCTGCCCGGGCCCGACGGTCAGGTCGAAGCCGGCGAGCAGCGGCTGGTCGAGCGGGCTGTAGCCGAAGGAGACGTTCTCCAGCTCGACGTGCCCGCGCAGCCGGCGGGCCGAGTCGCCCCCTTCGGGCCGGGCGTAGAGCGGGTCGGCCCGGAAGTTCTCCACGTCCTTCAGCCGGGCCACGTCGGCCGCGAAGTCCTGGATGCGGCCCGCCACTCCGTTCAGCCGGGTCAGCGGAGCGGTGAAGCGGGCGACCAGCGCCTGGAAGGCGACCAGCAGACCGACCGAGATGTGCCCCTCGACCGCACGCAGCCCGCCGATCCACAGGATGAGCGCGCTGTTGAAGGTGGCGAGCGTCGGCGCCACCACCCCCAGCCAGGCGCTGGGCACACCGAGCCGCTGCTGCTCCTCCAGCGTGGTGGCGTGCTGGCCGGCCCACTTGCGGAAGTAGCCGTCCTCGCCACCGGTGGCCTTCATCGTCTCGATCAGCTGCAGGCCGGTGTAGGAGGTGTTGGTGAGCCGCGCGGTGTCCGCGCGCAGCTTCGCCGTCCGGGTGGCGCGCAGCCGTACGACGAGCCGCATGGCCACCACGTTCAGCAGGGCCACGGCGATGCCGAGGAACGTCAGCTGCGGATCGTAGGTGTAGAGCAGGACCGCGTACAGGACGACCACGACCGCGTCCACGCCGGCCGCCGCGAGATCGCGGGCCAGGGTCTCGGCGACCTGGTCGTTGGACTGCAGGCGCTGGACCAGGTCGGCGGGGGAGCGCTGGGCGAAGAACGTCACCGGCAGCCGCAGCAGATGGCGCAGGAACCGGGCGCTGGAGAGGGTTGAGGAGATGATCCGGCCGTGCAGCAGGTTGGCCTGCTGGAGCCAGGTCAGCGCCAGCGTGAGCAGCACGCAGACGGCCATCGAGGTGAACAGCACGCCCAGCAGCGAGGTCTGCCCGCCGATGAGGAACATGTCGATGTAGGTGCGGCTGAGCGCGGGCACCGCCGCGCCGACCGCGACCAGCAGCAGGCTGGCCAGCATCGCCGCCGGGAGGGTGCCCGCGGTGCCGCGCAGCCGGGCCGGCACGGCACCGAGCACGCCCGGCCTGCGCCCGCCCCTGCTGAAGCCGTCGCCGGGCTCCAGCACCAGGACGACACCGGTGAAGCTGCCGTCGAACTCCTCCATGGGTACGAACCGGCGGCCCTTGGCGGGGTCGTTGATGTGGACGCCGCGCCGGCCGAACCGGCGGCCCATGCCGTCGTAGACGACGTAGTGGTTGAACTCCCAGAACAGGATGGCCGGAGCGCGCACCTCGGCGAGGGCGGCCAGGTCCATCTGCATGCCCTTGGCCGTCAGGCCGTAACCGCGGGCCGCCTTCAGCAGGTTGGAGGCGCGGGAGCCGTCGCGGGAGACACCGCAGGCGATGCGCAGTTCCTCCAGCGGGACGTGCCGGCCGTAGTGGCCGAGGACCATCGCCAGGGAGGCGGCGCCGCACTCGACGGCCTCCATCTGCAGCACCGTGGGCGTGCGGACCGTGCCGGTACGGGACTTGGGGGCGGGCCGCCGGGCGGGCGCGGCCCGTCTGCGGGTGCGGGTCTCCTGGTCGTTCGCGGCCGGGGCGGTCACGGGAGCAGCCAATCGACGGGTCGCTGGTCGGCGAGGCGGACGGAACCGGTGGCGAGGGTCATGGAGTCGAGCCGGAACGGCGGTCCGCCGGCGGTGGACCACCGGTAGCCGCTCGCCGTGGAGGACGACCTGTCCAGTTCCACCAGGACGGCCACCGGGCGGCCCTTGCGCGTGAACTGTTCGCCGAGCTGGCTGTCCCCGAGGTACGCGGCGATCGACTGGGGGGACTGCGCCGTACGGTCCACCGCCTTCACCTGGCCGCGCAGGACGCCGTACCGGTCCGTCGGTACGGAGGTCACGGTCAGGTCGACCGAGGCGTGCGCGGGGATGGCGGCGGCGTTCTCGGCGGGCACGTACACGGTGGCGTACAGCGGGTCGGAGGCGTGGGCGACCTTCTCGACCGCGGCGACCGTGGTGCCGGTCCGGATGATCTGTCCGATGCCGGCGGCGAGTGTCGTCACCCGGCCGGCGGCGACGGTCCGCACCGCGAAGTCGCCCTTCTCCGTACGGACCTTCAGGACCGGTGCGTGAGCGGGCAGCCGTTCGCCCTGCCGGGCCAGGACCGCCGTCACCTGTCCGGCCACCGGGCTCTGCAACAGGTAACTGCCCTGTCCGTGGGTGAGGACGGCGGGCGCTGCGACCGTGGAGGCGACCGAGCCGGTCACCGCCCAGACGGCGGCGGCGGCCATGACGACGACGGTGACGCCGAGCGCGAGCCAGCCCTGCGGCCGGGCGAGCCGCACCGGAAGGTCCAGCTCCTCGGGTGACTGGAGCTTGGCGAGGGCCTGTTGGCGGAACTGCACGGGACTTCCCTCACCTGTGGGAGAGACGCAAGTGTTTCAGGGCATCCGAGAGCCCCGGAGCCGAGGGACGGCTCCGGGACTTCGGTGACACCGGGTGCGATCAGAGACCGGCGACCAGGTTGGTGACCGGCTGGGTGTTCAGGCCGGTGACACCCTCGACGGTGCCGACGACCGTGTCGACCAGGCCGGAAACCGGGGCGATGCCGTTGACGGCACCGGTCACGGTGTTGAGGGCGTTCACGGACAGACCGCCGGCGACGTTGTCCAGCTCGGCGTCCGAGATCTCGACGGTCTCGACCTGGGGGGTGGAGTTCATGGTGGAACTTCCCTTCGTATGGGTATTTCACAAGGGGGAGAGCGGCCCCCTCTGGGGACAGACGGACGGCCGCCGCCGCGGGCGCCGGGCTTCCGTCGCCGGAAGGCCCGCCTGACTCCTGCGGTGCGATGGATCAAAGCACGCACGCGGGGCGCGCTTCCAATCAAACAGGGCTCCCACCTGCGCACTTGGTGCGTGAGCGACGGCAACCGTGCAGGTGTGCGCACGCCTTGTCGGCGACTCCTTCACATGCCGCGCCGCATCGTCGCCCCGGGTGCCTTGTCCGCCGCCGCGCGAATCCGGCACTCCTCGCCAATGGCGTGCCGGGGGGCGTGCGGATGTGCAGAACCCCGGGTGCCGGTGACGTCGTTGGGAATGGGATGTGCAGATTCCCTGAAGGGAGCATTCCGCTTCGTGTTCGGCGCTGACCGTTACCGACCGGTAACTGTGTGTGTCAGCCCAGGATCGCGTAGACCGTGCTCGCCCGGGCGGCCAGCTCGCCCGTCCCGGCGTCGCGCAACGTGACGTCGGCGAAGGCCGTCCGCCGGCCCAGTTTGGTCAGGACCGCCTCGATCAGGACATCGGCGCCGCTCACGGCCCGCTGGAACGAGGTGGACTGCTGCACCGTCGTCATCGGCACGAAACCGCCCCGGGCGGCCGAGACCGCGATCACCGTCGCCGTGTCCGCCGCCGCCATCAGCGCCTGGCCCGACAGCCCGCCGCCCTCCCTGGCCAGCCGGTCCGACCAGGGCAGACGCAGCACGGCCCGGTCCTCGCCCACCTCTTCCACGGTCAGCCCGAGATCGAGCACCCACGGGGCGAAGGCGGCAGAGAGGATCTTGTCGGCCTCGGCGGGAGTCATCGTCATGAGGGGGATCTTTCCCGGCCGTCCGCCACGACACGCGGAACCCGGCCGATTCACCGCGCCCGTACCGCCGTTGGGAAACGGAATTGAACACACCACGCGGCCGGTGCGTACCTACGGCCATCCAGGCGCCCCGGTACCCACCCCGATACGAACTGCCCATGAGCGGCAGACCCCCGTCCCCAGGAGGTCGAGAAGGTTGAGTCACAAGCGAATGCCCAAGCGCAAGGCCGCGATAGCGGTGGGCGGTGTCGCGGCACTCGGAGCGGCGGCCCTCCTGCTGCCCAACGCCAATGCCTCCCAGGACCAGGGCGAGGCGACCGCGGGCGGCCCTACGGGCGCCAGGACCCTGAAGGCCGCGGACGCCTCGGGCGTCGCCGCCCAGCTGCAGAAGATCCTCGGCGAGGCCTTCGCCGGCTCCTACTACGACAGCGGCAAGCAGCAGCTCGTCGTCAACGTGGTCAGCGGCGACGACAACGTCGTCGTCCAGGCGAAGAAGGCGGGCGCGGTCGTCCGCCAGGTGGAGAACAGCGCATCCGAACTCAAGGCCGCCGCCCGGACCCTGAAGACCAGGGCGACCATCCCCGGCACCTCCTGGGCCGTCGACCCGCGCACCGACAAGGTCCTCGTCACCGCCGACTCCTCCGTCACCGGCGCCAAGTGGGACCGGCTCCGGTCGACCGTGCGGGACCTCGGCTCCGGCATGGCCACCCTGAAGAAGTCCGCCGGCACCTTCAAGACGTTCGTCTCGGGCGGCGACGCCATCTTCTCCCAGGTGCAGGGCGGCAACGTCCGCTGTTCCCTCGGATTCAACGTCACCGCCTCGGACGGCAGCCCGGCCTTCCTGACGGCCGGTCACTGCGGGGTCGCCGCCAAGGACTGGTCCGACTCCGCGACCGGCCGGCCCATCGCCACCGTCGACCAGGCCACGTTCCCGGGCAGCGACTTCTCACTGGTCAAGTACGACGACGCGGCGACCCAGGCGCCCAGCGAGGTCAACGCGGGCAACGGCCAGACGGTGCAGATCACCCAGGCCGCGGAGGCCACCGTCGGCGCGACCGTGTTCCGGATGGGCTCCACCACCGGGCTGCACGACGGCCAGGTCACGGGTCTCGACGCCACCGTCAACTTCCAGAGCGAGACCGACCCGAACGGCGTCGACACCGTCAACGGCCTGATCCAGACCGACGTCTGCGCGGAGCCCGGCGACAGCGGCGGCTCCCTGTTCACGCAGGACGGCAGTGCCCTCGGCCTCACCTCCGGCGGCAGCGGCGACTGCACCAGCGGCGGCGAGACCTTCTTCCAGCCGGTCACCACCGCCCTCCAGGCCACCGGCGCGACCCTCGGCGCGGGCGGCAACGGCGCGGGTGACGGCGGCGCCGGGGCCGGTGCGGGTGACCAGTCGGGTGCGGGTGACCAGAGTGGTGCCGGTGACCAGTCGGGTGCGGG
>NZ_WWJT01000661.1 GCF_009865385.1 Streptomyces sp. SID486
CACGGCACACGGCACACGGCACACGGCACACGCATCGCAACACGTCGCAGACGGCGGGCGACTCGTCGCAGCAGGCGGCCCGGCCCGGCCGTCAGCGCCCGCCGTCAGCGCCCTCCCGTCAGCACCCTGCCGTCAGCGCCCTCCCGTCCCCTCTCCCGTCGCCGCTCCCGTCACTCCGCGGGCGGTTCGCCGAACTCCCCCAGGGCCCGGGTGAGCCACTGGGTCCAGAAGGTCTCCAGGTCGATGCCCGCCCGCAGGACCAGGTGACGCAGCCGGTCCTCGGGGGCGTCCCGGTCCGGCGGGAAGTCGCGCTCCTCGATCTCCCGGTACTCCGCCAGTTGCCGCCGGTGCAGCTCGAGATGGCGGCGCAGGTCTGCCTCCAGGCCGGCGGTGCCGACCACGGCGGCGGCACGCAGCCGCAGCAGGAGCGGATCCCGCATGGACCGGGGGTCCTGCGCCGTGGCGGTCCAGCGGGCGAGTTCGGCACGGCCCGCTGGCAGGACCTCGTAGCTCTTCTTCTGCCCACGGGCCGGCTGCTCGGCCGGCAGCGTGCGGATGAGGCCCCCGGCCTCCAGCTTTCCCAGCTCGCGGTAGATCTGCTGGTGCGTCGCGGACCAGAAGTAGCCGATCGACTTGTCGAACCGGCGGGTCAGTTCCAGTCCCGACGACGGCTTTTCCAGCAGGGCGGTGAGGATCGCGTGCGGGAGTGACATGCGTTCATCCTAGGGACGGGTTCCTCCGGTGGACGGACTCGTCCCGGGACGGCCCGCCGGCCTCCGCCGGCCTCTACAGCGCCGCCGCAAGCTCCGTGCCCTGCTTGATCGCGCGCTTGGCGTCCAGCTCGGCCGCGACGTCCGCGCCACCGATCAGATGCGCGCTGTGTCCGGCGGCGACGAGCTCCTCGTACAGGTCTCGGCGCGGCTCCTGGCCGGTGCAGAGCACCACCGTGTCGACCTCCAGGACGGTGCTCTCCTCGCCGACGGTGATGTGCAGGCCGGCGTCGTCGATCCGGTCGTAGCGCACACCCGGCACCATGGTCACACCCCGGTGCTTCAGCTCCGCGCGGTGGATCCAGCCGGTGGTCTTGCCGAGGCCGGCACCGACCTTGGTGGTCTTGCGCTGGAGCAGGTGGACCGTGCGCGGCGGGGCCGGCCGCCGCGGCGCGGTGAGACCGCCCGGCGTCCGGTAGTCCATGTCCACGCCCCAGTGGCGGAAGTACGTCTCCGGGTCCTCGCCCGCCTTGTCGCCGCCGTCGGTGAGGTACTCGGCGACGTCGAAGCCGATGCCGCCGGCGCCGAGGATGGCGACGCGGTCGCCGACCGGGGCGCCGTCGCGCAGCACGTCGAGGTAGCCGAGGACGCGGGGGTGGTCGGCGCCGGGGATGTCCGGGGTGCGCGGGGTGACGCCGGAGGCGACGACGACCTCGTCGAAGCCCGCCACGGTCTCCGGGGTGACCCAGGTGTCCAGGCGTACGTCGACGCCGTGTGCGTCGAGCTGGTGGCGGAAGTAGCGCAGGGTCTCGTCGAACTCCTGCTTGCCCGGCACCTTGCGGGCGACGTTGAGCTGGCCGCCGATCTCGCTCGCCGCGTCGAACAGGGTGACCTCGTGGCCGCGTTCGGCGGCGGAGACCGCGCAGGCGAGTCCGGCCGGACCGGCGCCGACGACGGCGACGCGCTTCTTCCGCCGGGTCGGGGAGAGCACCAGCTCGGTCTCGTGGCAGGCGCGCGGATTGACCAGGCAGGAGGTGATCTGACCGCTGAAGGTGTGGTCGAGGCACGCCTGGTTGCAGCCGATGCAGGTGTTGATGGCCTCCGGGGTGCCGGCGGCGGCCTTGGCGACGAAGTCGGGGTCGGCGAGCATCGGGCGGGCCATCGAGACCATGTCCGCGTAGCCGCCGGCCAGCAACTCCTCGGCGAGTTCGGGGGTGTTGATCCGGTTGGTGGTCACCAGGGGCACCGAGACCGCGCCCATGAGCTTCTTGGTGACCCAGGTGTAGGCGCCGCGCGGCACGGAGGTGGCGATGGTGGGGATGCGGGCCTCGTGCCAGCCGATGCCGGTGTTGATGATCGTCGCTCCGGCGGCCTCGACGGCCTTGCCGAGGGTGACCACCTCCTCCAGGGAGGAGCCGCCCGGGACGAGGTCCAGCATGGAGAGCCGGTAGATGACGATGAAGTCGTCGCCGACGGCCTCGCGCACCCGCTTGACGATCTCGACGGGGAACCGCATGCGGTTCTCGTACGAGCCGCCCCAGCGGTCGGTGCGCCGGTTGGTCTGCGCGGCGATGAACTCGTTGATCAGATAGCCCTCGGAGCCCATGATCTCGACGCCGTCGTAGCCGGCCTGCCGGGCGAGGCGTGCGGCGCGGGCGTAGTCGCCGATGGTGCGCTCGATGTCGGCGTCGCTCAGCTCGCGCGGCGCGAAGGGGCTGATCGGCGCCTGGAGCGGGCTCGGGGCGACGAGGTCCCGGTGGTAGGCGTAGCGGCCGAAGTGCAGGATCTGCATGGCGATCCGGCCGCCCTCGCGGTGCACCGCCTCGGTGACGACCCGGTGCCGTTCCGCCTCGTCCTCCGTGGTGAGCCGGGCCCCGCCCTCGTACGGCCGGCCCTCGTCGTTGGGGGCGATGCCGCCGGTGACGATGAGTCCCACTCCCCCGCGCGCGCGGGCCGCGTAGAACGCCGCCATCCTCTCGAAGCCGCGCTCGGCCTCCTCCAGGCCGACGTGCATCGAGCCCATGAGGACGCGGTTGGGCAGGGTGGTGAAGCCCAGGTCGAGCGGGGTCATCAGGTGCGGGTAACGGCTCATCGGGCCCTCCGTGCGCGGTGTCGTCGCCTCTTGTTGTAGAGGAAGCCCGACTCTTTTTGCAACTAGTTGCACAACCGGGAGGGGGTGACTCCGGCCACTCTGTACCTACTAGTATGTACAGTCAGCTGGGACCGATCCGCCGCCCGAGAGGACACCACCGCCATGCCCTTCGTCCGCATAGACGCGCTCGGCACCGACCCCGCCCGCCTCGACGCGCTCGGCCAGGCGGTCCAGGACGCCCTGGTGGAGACGCTCGGCGTGCCACCCGAGGACCGCTTCCAGGTCCTGACCGGCCACGACGGCGTCACCGGCACCCTGCGCGCCGGCGACTACCTGGGCATCCACCGGGACGACTCGGTGGTGTTCGTCGCCATCACCCTGCGCGCCGGCCGCGACGCCGCCCGCAAGCGGGCGGTGTACCGGCGGATCGCCGAGCTGGTGCACGAGCGCACCGGCACCGAGCCGCGCAACGTGTTCGTCACCCTGACCGAGAACGGCGACGCCGACTGGTCCTTCGGGTACGGCCTGGCGCAGTACGCCCCGGCCGGCGGCGGGCCGGCCGGGGCGCTGTCCGGCTGAGTCAGCGGCTCTCCAGCCGCAGGTGCAGGTCCCGCTCCTGGTCACCGGAGGCCGCGGAGGTCTCCTGCACGGTGAACATCGAGTCCAGGGTGGTCCGGAACCGGTCGACGGCCCAGGGGCCGCCCTGGATGTCCGCCTGGACCGAGTCGCCGAGGTGGACCGGTGGGCAGCCCTCGCCCCGGGCGTCCGCGACGTCGTAGGTGCCGAGCCACACCATCGGCCGGGTCTCGTGTAGCTGCTGGGGGTCTTCGTCCGCGCCCCGGTCGGTGGCGAAGCAGGCCCTCAGTGCGTCGAAGACGAGGCGGGCGTCCTCCTTGGAACCACTGAGTTCCACCGTGACGGTCTCGGGGTGCGACCGCTCCGTGTCTGCCATGATCGCTCCTTTCACGCGCTGCGGTGGAACGGGGTACCCCGCCTTACCGCGTCCATCCTCAGGAAAGCACCACCGGTCGCCGCGCACACCTCAGCCCTGGGCGAACTTGTACGTCTTGCTGTCCGTCAGCACGCAGAAGCCGGGCGAGACCACGATCACGCGCAGGACGCCGCTGCGGCGGTCGTAGTCGATGCCCTCGGCCTCGAAGGAGCCCGAGCAGGAGCTGCGCAGCGGCAGCTGCCGCAGGGCGGTGACATGCCCGGAGACGTCCGCCGTGCCGTTCGGTGCGGCCGACAGGTCGATCCGCAGCAGCGGTTTGGTGAGGCCGAAGAGGCTGCCGTCGGGGTCGTCGGAGGAGCACAGCAGGGTGGTCGGGCCGGAGAAGTCGCAGCCCTGGACGTCGCGGACCGCGTGGTCCAGGCGGACCGCCGAGACCTGCGGGAGGTTCGCCGAGGGGGAGGTGGACGGGTTGACGGCCGGGGTCGGGAAGACCAGCAGCCGGGTCATCGTGCCCCACTCGCCGGAGAGCATCCACCGGCCGTCGGGTGAGATCGCGTCCCAGGAGTTGTTCAGCGCCTCGCCCGGGCCGAGCGTGTGGACGTACTCCGACCAGGCACCGCCGGGCGCCTGTACGCG
Organism: Streptomyces sp. SID486; assembly: GCF_009865385.1. Lineage (GTDB taxonomy): Bacteria > Actinomycetota > Actinomycetes > Streptomycetales > Streptomycetaceae > Streptomyces. Next base: position 4,391 of record NZ_WWJT01000661.1, read on the forward strand.
GTACATCTTCGAGTTGCCGGAGTCCCGCTGGTACGGCTCGATGTAGTAGCCGTCGTACGAGGCGTCCGGGTCGCCGACGTGGTTCCAGCCGCGGGCGGAGACACCGAGCGGGACGGTGCCGATGCCGGTGTACCGGTTGGGGCTGTTCGCCGGGACCTCCACCGACGTCAGCCCCTGACTCTCGGTCAGCGGGTCGGCGCGGTCGGAACCGGTCTCGGTCCAGCCGCCGGCAGCGCCGGCCGGCGCGGGTGCGGCGAGGGACACGACGGCGGCGGTGGCGAGGGTGACGAGTCCGGCGAGGACTACGTGACACCGTTGCCGGAGGGACGCGGGCATGGCCGACTCCTCGGACGGGGGTGGGGGCACTCGGTCGGCGGACAGTCTGGCGTGGCGCGAAAGTCATGTACAGGCCAATGCAGCAACATGAGCGTGAACTCTCACGGCCCGCGGGACGGCGCTGTACGGTCTCGGCTGAGGCCCTCGGCCCGCACCCGGCGGCGGCGGCTCCGGCGGACGTCCACCGCCGTGTTGAGGGATGGTGGAGGTGGACGGCGACGGCGTCGGAGAGTCGGGTGTGAGCGCGGTGGGTCAAGGGGAGTCGGCACGGGGGACGACGTGCCGTGCGGACGGGCGAAGGCGGTGCGTGGCATGAGTGCAGCCGAGGCTCCGGTGACGGAGAACGGCGAGCCGGCGCGTGGGCCGGTTCGGCCCAGCGGCCTGCTCGACGTCCTGCGTGTGGCGTCGGTGGTGCTGGACACCGACGGCCGGATCGTGCTGTGGAGCCCGCAGGCGGAGGAGCTGTTCGGCTACAGCGCGCAGGAGGCCCTCGGTGAGTACGCGGCCCGGCTGATGGTGCACGAGCAGCACGTCGAGCTGGTCGGCAGGCTCTTCGCCGACGTGCTGCGCACCGGGCAGAGCTGGGCCGGCGGCTTCCCGGTCCGGCACAAGGACGGCACCACCCGTCTGGTGGAGTTCCGCAACATGCGGCTGCTGGACGACCGCGGGGACGTGTACGCGCTCGGACTGGCCGCCGACCAGTCGACCGTGCGGCGGCTGGAGCAGGACGTGGCGCTCTCCGAGCGGATGGTGAAGCAGTCCCCGATCGGCTACGCCGTCCTCGACACCGACCTGCGGTTCGTCTCCGTCAACCCGGCCCTGGAGAAGATCAACGGCATGCCGGCCGCCGAGCACGTCGGCAGACGGCTGCCCGAGGTGCTGCCGCTGCTGGACACCGAGGCGCTGGAGGCGGCGGCCCGGCGGGTGCTGGAGACGGGCCGGCCGCTGATCGACGACAAGCTCGTGGGCCGCACCCCGGCCGACCCGGACCAGGACCACACCTGGTCGCACTCCCTGTACCGGCTGGAGGACGTCCTCGGCAACGTGCTCGGGGTGGCCGTCTCGCTCGTCGACATCACCGAACAGCACCGGGCCTCCGTGGAGGCGGAGGCCGCGCGCCGCCGGCTCGCGGTCATCGCCGACGCCTCGGCCCGCATCGGTACGACGCTGGAGCTGGAGCGCACCGCCTGCGAGCTGGCCGAGGTCGCCGTGCCGGAACTCGCGGACGTGGCCGCCGTCGACCTGCTGGACGCGGTGGTCGAAGGGCGGCCGAGCGCGCTGGGCCCGTCGGAGTCGGCGGTGCTCCGGGCGCTCGCCCTGCGCCCGGTGGAGGGCTCGGACGCCGTGCGGGCCGCCGACCCGCCCGGCCAGATCGCCCGGTACGCCCCCGACCGCCTGGTCACCGAGTGCGTGCGCACCGGCGAGGCGGTGCTGGTGCCGCAGGTGAAGGACGAGGACCTGCCGCGCATCGCCCGCTCCGCCGAGGCGGCCGTGCTGCTCGGCCGGGCGGGCCTGCACTCCTACCTCGCGGTGCCGCTGATCGCGCGCGGCCAGGTGCTGGGCGCGCTCGACCTCAAACGCACCCGCAACCCGGCGCCCTTCGACGAGGACGACCTCCTGCTGGCGCGCGAGCTGGCCGCCCGCGCCGCCGTGCAGATCGACAACGCGCGCTGGTACCAGAACGCCCGCAACACCGCGCTCACCCTCCAGCGCAGCCTGCTGCCCGGCCACCCCCCGGTCACCACCGGCCTGGAGGTGGCCTCCCGATACCAGCCGGCGGGCGCCACCAGCGAGGTCGGCGGCGACTGGTTCGACGTGATCCCGCTGGAGGGGGGCAAGACCGCGCTCGTCGTCGGTGACGTGATGGGCAGCGGCGTCAGCGCGGCGGCCACCATGGGCCGGCTGCGCACCGCGACGACCACGCTGGCCGGCCTCGACCTCGACCCCGCCCGACTGCTGGAGCACCTGGACAAGACGACCTCGGCCACGGACCACTCCATCGCGACCTGCGTGTACGCCGTCCACGACCCGTACACGCGCCGGTGCCGGATCGCCAACGCCGGCCATCTGCCGCCGGCCCGGGTACGGCCGGGCCGCCCTCCGGAGCTGCTCGACCTGCCCACCGGCGTGCCGCTCGGTGTGGGCGGGGTGGAGTTCTCCACCGTCACGGTCGACTTCGCCCCCGGCGACGAGCTGGTGTTCTACACCGACGGGCTGGTGGAGACCCGCCGCCACTCGCTGGACGAGCGCCTGGCCTTCCTGCTGTCGCTGCTCGACGATTCCGCCCGCCCCCTGGAGGAGGTCTGCGACCTGTTGCTGCGCACACTGCACCACCCGGACAACCACGACGACGTGGCCCTGCTCATCGCCCGGGCGCAGGACCTGCCGTAGCGCCGCGGGCCGGCTCGTCTCACCGGCTCACCGGGGTCTCCCGCTCCATCCGCGTCAGCTTCTCGGGGTTGCGCACGGAGTAGATGCCGGTGACGAGCCCGTCGTCCATCCGCATGGCCACGACCAGGTCGATCTCCCCGTCGATCCGCACGATCAGTGCCGGGTGTCCGTTGATCCGGGCGGGCTCGAGCGTGGCCGTGGGACCCCACACCGCCACACCGGCGGCCAGCAGGCGGGCGACCCGCTCGGCGCCCACGGTGGGCCGCGGTGTCGCCTGCCTGACGCCCCCGCCGTCGCTCAGGGCGACGACGTCCGGGGCGAGGAGGTCGAGGAGGCTCTGCAGATCGCCCGTCTCGACGGCCCGCCGGAAGGCCCCGAGCGCCGCCTGAGTCTGGGCTTCGGAGACCGCACCCCGCGGGCGGCGCGCGGCGACGTGGGCCCGGGCCCGGTGGGCGATCTGGTGGACCGCGGCGAGGCTCTTGTCGACGGCCTGCGCGATCTCGTCGTACGGCAGGTCGAACACCTCACGCAGCACGAACACCGCTCGCTCGGTCGGCGTGAGCGTCTCCAGGACCAGCATCATCGCCATGGAGATGCTGTCGGCCAGCTCGACGTCCTCGGCCACGTCCGGCGCTGTCAGCAGCGGCTCGGGCAGCCAGGGACCGACGTACGACTCCTTGCGGCGGCCCAGCGTGCGCAGCCGGCCGAGCGCCTGCCGGGTGGTGACCCGGACCAGGTACGCGCGCTGGTCGCGTACCACGCCGAGATCGACGCCGGACCAGCGCAGCCACGTCTCCTGCAGGACGTCCTCCGCGTCCACCGCCGACCCCAGCATCTCGTAGGCGACGGTGAAGAGCAGATTGCGGTGGGCGACGAACGCCTCGGTGGCGCGGTCCAGACGGCGGCCGTCCTCACCCATGCCCTGCTCCTGAATCATCGCTCGTGGATGTGCCGCCCATACGACACCGGGGCCCACCGCTTCCTGACACGGCCACCGTGTGACGCGTGACACACCGTGAACGCGTCAGGGTCCGCGCCTCCCCGGCATCTTCTGGTCGACCGGACACCCGACAGGAGACCCTGACAGGAGGCCAGGATGAAAGTGGTGGTGGTGGGCGCCGGCTACGCGGGCACGCTGGCGGCGAACCGGATCGCCAGGAGGCTCCGCTCGGCGGCGGTCACGGTGATCAACCCACGGCCCGACTTCGTGGAGCGCGTACGGCTGCACCAGCGGATCGCGGGCACCGCGGTGGCCGCGACGCCCCTCACGTCGATGCTGCGCGCCGGGATCACGGTGCGGGTCGGCAGCGTCGAGGAGATCGGCGACGGCGGCGTCGCCCTCGCCGACGGTACGCACGCCGAGTTCGACTACGCGTTCCTGGCCGTGGGCAGCACCGCGCGGCCGATGCCGGGAACGATCCCGGTGGGCACCTGGGAAGGGGCGGAGCACGCCCGTGCGGCGCTCGCCGCGCTCGCCCCGGGCGGCACCGTCACGGTGATCGGTGGCGGCGCGACGGGCATCGAGACGGCGGCCGAGGTCGCCGAGGCGCGGCCGGACCTGCGCGTGCGGATCGTCGGGACGTCGGTGGCGGACACCTTCTCCCACCGTGCCCGCCACCGCGTCCGGTCCGGACTGGCGCGGCTGGGCGTCGACATCGTGGACGACGGCGTCACCGAGGTCGCCGGCGGCTCCGTCCGCCTGCGGTCCGGCACGGCGCTCGACTCCGACCTGACCCTGTGGGCCGTGGTGTCGGGCGTCCCCGACCTGGCCGCACGCAGCGGGCTCAGCGTCGACCCGGACGGCCGCGCGCTCGTCGACGCCTGCCTGCGCAGCGTCGACGACGACCGCATCTTCGCCGTGGGCGACTGCGCGGCGGTGCCCGGAGCCCGCTTCGCCTGCGCCCTCGCCACGCCGCAGGCGGCGCACGCGGCGGACACCCTGGTCCGCGTGGCCGACGGCCGCAGGCCGGAGCCGTTCGCCGTGCGCTACGTGGGCCGGGCCGTCACTCTCGGACGACGCAGCGCGGTGGGCCAGTTCACCCGCCGCGACGACACCCTGCGGCGGGCCGGCGTCTCCGGGCGCACCGCCGCCGCGATCAAGGAACTGGCCTCGCGCGGGGGCAAGTACGCCGCCCGCACCGGCACCGGCGCCTGACACCGGCGCACCCCTCGTTCACGACAGCCGAAGGAGCAACCATGCCCACCGAACCGACCGAGATCCCCGGCTACCTGGCCGGCACCTGGACGATCGACCCGGTCCACTCCGATGTCGGCTTCGCCGTCCGGCACCTGATGATCAGCAGGACCAAGGGCCGCTTCACCCGCTTCGAGGGCCGGATCGTCACCGCCGGGGATCCGCTGAAGTCCGAGGTGACCGCGACCATCGACATGGCCTCGGTCGACACCGGCAGCGCACAGCGCGACGACAACCTGCGCGGCCCCGGCTTCTTCGACGTCGAGAAGCACCCCACGATGACCTACCGTTCCACCGGTGTCCGCGCCGACGGCGACGGCTTCGTGCTGGACGGCGAACTGACCCTCAAGGGAGTCACCCGGCCGGTGCCGCTGCGGCTGGAGGCCAACGGCTTCGGCATGGACCCCTTCGCCCCCGAGCCGGCCGCCGGTGCCCGCGCCGGCTTCACCGCCACCGGCGAGATCGACCGCACGGACTTCGGCGTCGACTTCGACGGTGCCCTGCCCGGGGGCGGTGTGCTGCTGGGAGAGAAGGTCCAGATCGTCCTGGAGGTCGAGGCCGCGTTGCAGCCGGAGGCGGGAACGATCGCCGGCTGAGGCGGGAGGGTGCCGCCGGTGCGCGGCCGGGGACCGTGGGCCCTAGGGCAGCAGCACACCGATCACCACGTGGGTGTACGGCTCGTCCGGGACGGCCAGACGGGTCGTCAGGCCGGCGGCGGTGAAGGCGGCCACGGCGGACGGTGCCTGGCGTTCGCTGGTCTCGGCCAGCAGGCAGCCGCCGGGAGCCAGCCACCCGGGTGCGGCGGCGGCCACCCGCCGCAGCACGTCCAGGCCGTCGGCGCCGCCGTCCAGCGCGGCCAGGGGCTCGTGGTCGCGGGCCTCCGCCGGGAGCAGGGCCACTTCGGCGGTCGGGACGTAGGGCACGTTGGCCGTCAGGACGTCCACCCGGCCGCGCAGGGCCGGGGGCAGGGCGTCGTACAGGTCGCCTTGGTGGGCCAGGCCGCCGAAGGCGGCGAGGTTGCGGCGGGCGCAGCGGACGGCGGCCGGGTCGATGTCGGCCGCGTGCACCTCGGCCCCGCCCAGGGCGTGGGCGAGGGCCGCGCCGAGCGCGCCGGACCCGCAGCACAGGTCCACGACGACGGTCGCGTCCGGCGCGGCGGCCAGAGCCTGGTCGACGAGGAACTCGGTACGGCGGCGGGGGACGAACACGCCCGGTTCCACGATGACCCGCAGGCCGTGGAACCCGGCCCAGCCGAGGACCTGTTCGAGTGGCAGTCCGGCGGCGCGCCGGTCCACCATGCCGGCCGCCTCCTCGGGGGTACGGGCGGTGGCGACGATCAACTCGGCCTCGTCCTCGGCGAAGACGCACCCGGCGGCGCGCAGCGCGAGGACGGCGGTGGACGAGGAGAACGGTACGGAAGCGGGCATGGAAGCCGAAGCCTTTCGGGAGCACGAGACATGCAGGGCGCTCCCGCGGTCACCGCTACCGGTGTACCGCGCCGACACGTGGAGGGAGCACCCCGTCCGACACAGCGGTAATGGGTCTCACCTCCTCGCCTCGGGGGCCGCGACGGTTCGCGGTCCGGCGGCCACCCTACCCCAGCTCCGGTCCCGGACCGCGTGCGTGCCGGACGCCGGTGTCAGACGCCGACCGTCTCCTCGAGTTCCTCCTCCACCTCCGCCTGCTCCGCGTCCTGCGCCCGCTCCCCCTTCTCCGGCGCGCCCGGGCCGGGCTCGCGCGCGGTGTGCGGGTGGGCCGGGTCCTCGCTGGTCCGGCGGGTGCGCTCGTGAAGCGCGGCGAGGGCGGTCACCGCGACGCCGGCCAGCAGCCAGAGAGCGAGGGTCCACACGGTGCGGGCGAGGCCGTCGTCGGCGAAGTACAGCAGGCTGCGGACGCCCTCGACGAATCCCGCGCCGTTCCAGAAGGCGTGCAGGGTGCCGAAGAAGCCGTTCTGCAGCTCGGGCCGGAACAGCCCGCCGGAGCTGGTGAAGTTCAGCATGACGAAGAGCACCATCATCGCCAGCGTGGTCCACCGCTTCAGGAACGTGTGCAGGCCGACGCCGATGAGGAGGATGCCCGCGGAGTACAGCCAGGCCATGCCGAACACGCCCGCGAGGTCGTGGTGGGCGAGGTGGAACACCGGCCCGGCGAGCAGCGCGCCGATGCCGCCGACCACCGCGGAGACACCGAGGGCGAGCACCGCCCGGATCCGCATGGCGAGGCCGGCCCCCGCGGCGCCGAGCGCGGCGACGGAGGCGTAGGAGCCGATGCTGACCGCGATCAGCAGGAAGAACAGGCCCTGTCCGGTGGGGTCGTCGGCGACCGGCCGGGCCACGTCGGTGACCTTCAGTGCGGCGCCCTGCTCGGCGGCGACCGGCGTGAAGACCTTCTCCACGGCCGTGGCGCCCATGTCGGAGGCGGCGCTCGCCACCAGCAGCTCGGGGGCCCGGGCACCGGGCACGTAGGCGCCGGTCACCGTACGGGACTTGAGCAGACCGATGGCGTCCGCGCGAGTGGCCACCGTACGGACGTCGAGCTTGTCCCCCGCGCCGTCCTTGACCGTCTGCGCGAAGACCTTGGCCTGCGGGGTGGTGCCGACGACGGCGACCGGCAGGTGGTGCGGCTCGGGGGTGACGAACGCCCCCATGTACGCGAGCCCCATGCCTATGCACATCAGCAGCGGGGTGATCAGGTGCGTGAGCACATGGCGCAGTGCCGGTGACCTCATCGGGCGCGACCTCCAAAGGTTGGCTTATACAACTTTCAGTTCAAGTTGTACTATACAACTAGAACCCCGGAGGAGGTATTCCCGTGAGCGCAGCGGAGTCGGCCGTCGAGACGATCCAGCGCGAGATGACCATCTTCGCCCGCCGGGCCCGCGCCTCGGCGGGCCGTATGCACCCCGAGCTGTCCCTGGTGTCGTACACCCTGCTCGGTCACCTGGAGGAGCGGGACGGCTGCCGGGCGACCGATCTGGCGGCGCACTACGCGCTGGACAAGTCCACGGTGAGCCGCCAGGTGGCGGCCCTGGAGCGGACCGGGCTGATCGAGCGCCGGCAGGACCCGGAGGACCACCGGGTCCAGGTGCTGCACCTGACGGCGGGCGGCCGGGAGATCCTCGCCCAGGTCACCCGCAGCCGCCGGGCCGCCTTCCGGGAGCGGCTCGCCGACTGGCCGCAGGACGACCTGGTGCGGTTCGCCGCCTATCTGGAGCGGTACAACGCGGGGGTGGCCGACACCGACTGAGGCGTCAGCCGGGCTGCGGGACCGGCACCGCCGGGCGGCCGTCGGCCCGCCGCTGCGGCGCCCGGGCCTCGAGGAAGGCGGTGCGGCGGCGCAGCCGGAAGCCGAGGGACTCGTACAGCCGGATGGCGTTGGTGTTCGCGGCGCTGGCGTGCAGGAACGGGGTCTCCCCGCGCTCCCGTACACCGTGCGCGACCGCGAGGACCAGACGGGTGGCCAGGCCCTCGCCGCGGAATGCGGGGTCGGTGCAGACGGCGCTGATCTCGGTCCAGCCCGGCGGGTGCAGCCGCTCCCCCGCCATCGCGATCAGCGCTCCGCCCCGCCGGATGCCGAGGTAGGTGCCGAGTTCCACGGTCCGCGGCAGGAACGGTCCGGGCCGGGTACGGGACACCAGGTCGAGCATCTCGGGCACGTCCGCCGGGCCGAGGAGGACCGCCTCCGGCTCGGGCGCGGCCGCCACGCCGTCGTCCACCAGTTGCACGCCCTCGACCCGGAAGGTGACCTCCCAGTCCGCCGGGACGTCCCCGCTGAAGCCGGCCAGCGGGACGCCGGCACCCGGACCGGCGAGCGCGGCGAGGTCCGCCCAGTCCCGCGCGTCCGGATCGTCGGGCAGTGCCAGCCACGGCGAGACGTCGACGGGGTAGCGCCGCACCCGGCCACGCCGCTCGGCGAGGTGGGCGTGCGGGCCGGTCAGGGAGGCCATGGCCGGGTTGTCGAGGACGTGCGGGGCGCCGACGGCGGTCCGGCCGGGGCCGTCCGGGCTGCTCACGATGCTCATCCGGCCACCTCGGTCCAGGTCGTGGAAACGTCCGCCTGGGGCATCTCGCTCCTCGTTTCTCGCGTGTCACGCGTGTCTGTCGTGCCGTCGCCGGCCCGTCGCTGTGCTGTCACCGGTGCCTTCCGCGCGTGCTGTCACCGGCGCGTCCCACGCACCGGCCGCCCGCTCGCCGTCGCCGACACCGTGGCCGACACCGACACCGACACCGACACCGACACCGACACCGAGCGGCAAGGAGCGGCGGCGGGCCCGTATTCCCGGTCTCCGCCGGAGTTCACACGGCCGCAACGATGCGCGCCGGGAGGCCGGTGCGCGGGGCCGGCGCGGTCGCCGGGCACTGCACCGGGCGCCCGGTCACGACGGGACGCGGTGGGGCGGATCCGGCGGTGCGGCCGGGCGCCCAGGTAGCGCGGCGGGGCCCGGCGCGCGATGGTGGGGCGCATGGTGTGCCCTGTGCGCCATCTGGGCTGGAACTAGCGGTTCGCGGCATGCGCGAGGTGCTCCGAACGGGGTACGAGACGGATGTGGACGCTCGTGTGCGTGAGCGGCGGCGGTGGACCGGTGATCAGGCTCTCCCGGCTCTCCTGCTCCGGCGGCGGCGAGGAGGTGTACATGCGTACCCGGGTGCATGGCTGGCGCTGGCGGCGCAATCCGCTACGGCGCCGCGCGGACGTCGTCGAGGCGTGGACGGTGCTGGTGGTCGCGGTCCTGCTGTTCGTGGTCGCGCCGCTGACCGGGGTGGCCGCGGGTCTGCACGCCCATGACCGGGCCCGTGCCCTCGCCGCGGACCAGCGGGCCCGGCGCCACGAGGTACGTGCCGTGGTGGTCGCCGGCGAGACCGAACGGCGGTCCGTGCTGGAGGGAGACCGCCGGCATCCGTACCGCGCCCAGGTCCGGTGGACCGAGCCCGGCAAGGGTGTCCGGACCGCGTGGGTCCGGGTGCCGACGGGGACCCGGGCCGGGGACCCGGTCCCGGTGTGGCTGGACTCCCGGGGCCGCAGTGTGGCGGCGCCGCCGGACGACGTGGCCGTGTGGCAGCACGCGGTGACGCTCGGGCTGTGCGCGGCGGGTGGCGTGGCGTCGGTGGTGCTCCTCGGCCACCTGATCGTGCGCCGGCTCGCCCTGCGCCACCGGCTGGCCGAGTGGGAGCGGGAGTGGGCCCGCACGGGGCCGCGGTGGACACAGCCACGGATGTGACGGCCGGCTGCCCCGGGCACCGGGAGGGTGCCCCGGAGTGACCCGGGCACCGGGGGCAAGCACGGACACCGGAGGGGTACCGGCATCCCGGGAGGGTGACCGCGCCCCGGCACGCGCCCCCTGCCGCGCTCTCGCAGCGCGCCCGATCCCCGTACCGACCGCCGTACCGGCCGCCCTGTCCCCGCATGGACCGACGGATTTCCGGTACCGACCGACCGATCCCCCGCACGGACCCACCGATCCCCCCTACCGACCGACCGATCCCCCGCACGGACCCACCGATCTCCCGCACCGACCGCCCGATCCGCCGTACCGTGGGACACCACAGGCTTCCTCGCGAAGGCGGTTGTGATGGCCCTGTTCGACCTGTCTCTGGACGAACTCCGCACCTACCGCAGCGACTCCCCGGAACCGGACGACTTCGACGCCTTCTGGGACCGGACACTCCGGCAGGCCAGCGAACACGAACTCCAGGCGCGCTTCGAGCCGGTGGAGAGCGGGCTCGACACGATCGAGGTGTACGACGTGACGTTCGCCGGGTTCGGCGGTCACCCCGTCAAGGGCTGGCTGCGGCTGCCCGCCGGGACCACGCGACCGCTGCCGCTGGTCGTGGAGTTCCTCGGTTACGGCGGCGGACGCGGGCTGCCGCACGAGAACCTGCTCTGGGCCTCGACGGGCCGGGCGCACTTCCTGATGGACACCCGCGGGCAGGGCAGCGCATGGGGCGGCGGCGGGGCCACGGCGGACCCGGTGGGCGCGGGGCCGGCCTCTCCGGGGTACATGACCCGGGGCATCGAGGCGCCAGAGAACTACTACTACCGCCGGGTGTTCACGGACGCCGTGCGCGCGGTCGAGGCGGCCCGTTCGCACCCGCTGACGGACGCGACGCGGACGGTCGCGACCGGCGTGAGTCAGGGCGGCGGCATCACGATCGCCGTCGGCGCCCTGGTGCCCGGCCTGCTGGCGATCGCCCCGGACGTACCGTTCCTGTGCGACTTCCCGCGCGCGCTGGCCCTGTCGGACCGTCACCCGTACCGGGAGATCGCCCTGTTCCTCAAGACCCACCGCGGGCGCTCGCGGGACGTGCGGCACACGCTGTCCTACTTCGACGCGGTGCACTTCGCGGCCCGGGGCCGGGTCCCGGCCCTGTTCTCGGCGGCCCTGGAGGACCGGACGTGCCCGCCGTCGACGGTGTTCGCGGCGTTCAACGCCTGGCCGCACGAGGACAAGGCGATCGAGGTGTACGACTTCAACGACCATGAGGGCGGCGGGCCGTACCACGAGGCGGAGAAGATCCGCTGGCTGCGCTCGCTCGTGTGAGGCGGCCGACAGCGGATCCCTCCGCCTGGACCGGAGCCCGGGCGGTACGGCCGTCGAGCGGGGGCACGGCGCCGCACGGTCCCGTCCGTCCCACCCGGCCCGGTCACCGGTCGCACCGCGGGCGCCACCGCGGCCCACGCCGCCCGAGCCGGGACCGGGGCCGTACACGCCGACCCAGCGGGCGTCCGGACGCCGCGGAGCCTGTGCGCGAGACTCCGGGACCGCACACCCCGAACCAACTGGCGTTTCGGACGCCGCGGAGCCGGCGCGGGGCTCCGGGGTCGCACACGCCAACCGGCGGGCTTTCGGCCATGACGGAGTCGGCGGTTCCCGCAGACGCGCCGCTGCGGGGGCGGGCTCCCCCCGGGCTGCTCAACGGCCTGGACGACCCCTCGCGTGCCGGTGATCCACGGGAGGACGGCCCTGCCCGGCGCCCCCCTGCCATCCCCCGCGCACGTCTCGCACAGCGGCCGGTGGCGACTGTGCGCGCGGGTGGATTTCGGTCGATCCGGCAGACCGCCCTTCCGTTGTGGTTTAGACCAATGCTAATTGTGGTCGCGCAACGAACCCGCACGACTACGTCTTGTCACCGACAGGAGGGCGCGGCATGGCCCGCACCACCCCGCACGATCACCCGCCCGGCGACGACCGGCCCCTGGACGACCGGCCCCTGTACGGACGGATCGCGGCGCTGCTGCTCGACGAACTGCGCGACGGCACCATTCCCCCGGGTGAACGGCTGCCCGGCGAAAGGCACTTGGCCACGCATTTCGGCGTGAGCAGGGAGACCGTCCGACAGGCGCTGGAGATGCTCCGCCGCAGCGGTCTGGTGTCCACCGACCGGCGGGGCAGTCATGCCACGCTGCCCGGCCGGCCGGTCGAGGCACCGGAGTCGCTCACCTTCCCGGTGGGCGCCCGGACGGCGGACCCCTGTGCGGTGGACCGGGCCACGGTGACCTGGGAGGAGCCGCCGCCGGAGCACGCGCGGGCGCTGGGTCTGGCGCCGCACCGGCCGACGCTGATGCACCGCTACCTGTCGGTGACACCGGACGGCCGGTCGCTGCGGACGGCCCTGACATCGTTCTCCCCGGTGGCGCTGGCGGAGGTGGCCGAGCTGGCCCGCTACCGGGACCGGGCCGACGGGGCGACGCCCGCGCAGCTGCGGCGGGCCTACGACTGGATGCGCAAGGCAGGGCTGTCCCTGCACCACCGGGACTCCATCACCCAGGTCGGCGACGCCTCCTCGGTGCGGGTGACGCGGCGCGTGCACGACCAGTACGCCCGCCCGCTGGAGATCACCGATCTCGTGGTGAACTCCGAACAGGACGCTCTGGTGTACGAGTTCACCCTGCCTGCCGCGGGCTGACCTCCGGGGCCGGTCCATCGGTTCTGCGGGCGACCACCAGCCTGCCGCGCGGGCTGCCGTCGGCACGGCGGCCGAACTCGGGCAGCGCGCGCAGCTCGACGGCGAAGCCCGCCCGCTCCAGCTCGTGCAGCAGGGCGCCGGGGCGCAGAGCCCGGTAGTACATGACGAACGGCGGTCGCCACAGCGCGTTGCGCACCCGCATCGCCGCGTCGAAGCCGAGCAGCAGCCAGAAGGCGGGGTGCGCCGGCCGGGGCGGTGCGAACACCGGGAAGGCGAACCGGCCGCCGGGCCGCAGCGCCGAGCGGACCTGGGCGCAGAGTCCGGGCAGTTCCCGGGGCAGGAAGTGACCGAACGCCCCGAAGGACACGACGAGGTCGAAGGCTTCCCTGAACGGCAGGGCCCGGGCGTCGGCGCGTACCCAGCCGACCCGGGGTGCCCCGGCGGGCCGTACCCGGCGCCGGGCGACGTCGAGCATGCCCGCGCTGAAGTCGACCCCGGTGACAGTGCGCCGGCACACCCCGGCCAGCAGCCGTGTCCCTGCCCCGGTCCCGCAGCACAGGTCGAGTCCGTCCGCGAACGGGCCGAGCGGCTCCACCGCTTTCGCCACCGCGTCCAGCACCTCGTCCGGTGTCCGGAACGGGGTGTGGTCGAACTTCGGCGCGAGCAGGTCGTAGCCGCGCTCGACGGACGACAGTGCCTGCACGGCGAGTTCGCGGAGCGTGGGACCTTGTGGACCGAACATGGCATCACCCTATGACGGCGGTCCCGGCCCGGCACCGCCCCCGGCCCGCGGCCGGTACCGAGCGTGGACCGGTACCGGACGCGGGCCGGGGCGGGGGCGAGCGTGGACCGGTACCGGACGCGGACCGGTACCGGGGGGCGGGCGCGGAGCAGTACCGGACGCGGGCCGGGGCGGCGTGGTGTCCCGGCGCACCCGGGCTGCCGGCCGCCGTCGTGATCGGCGTCAGCCGAAGCTGTCGTGGTCGACGTCGGCCGAAGCTGTCGTGGTCGGCGTCAGCCGAAGCTGTCGTGGCACAGGCGCGCGATCTCCGGCGTGGTCACGCCGTCCGCCTGGCGGCACAGGTCGCGCATCCCGGTGGTGCCGGGCCGGCGGGCGGCGGGGCGGGACCGCGGGAGA
>NZ_WWJT01000662.1 GCF_009865385.1 Streptomyces sp. SID486
GTCCAGCTGCCGGAAGCCGCCGTGCGATCCGGCGCGCCCTCCTTCTCCGGCGCGTTGCGGCCGAACACCCCGGCCATCCCGGACATCCCCGGCAGGCCGCCCAGCACGGCCGGCACGAGCGCGCCGGCCAGCGCGAGGCCGGCAGCCGCGGCCCCAAGCAGCACCCGGCCGCGGCGCGGGACCCGCAGGGGCCACGGCCTGCCCCGCCCGGCGCCCTCTGCCCGCTCGGCGCCGCCTGGGCGACCGGCCTCCTCTGCCCGCTCGCCCTCCTCTGCCCGGTCGGCGCCTTCTGCGCGCCCGGCCCCCTTCGCTCGCCCGGCGCCCTCTGCCCGGCCGGCCTCCCCGGCCCACCCGGCACGGCCGGGTGCCTCCTGCGCGGGAGTCTCCTCGCCGATGCGCTGTGCCGGTATGAACGCCTGGGTCTCGTACGAGGCCGACACCGAGCGCAGCTCCCGCATCAGCTCGTCCGGCGTGGGCCGGTCCGCGGGCTCCTTGGCGAGGCAGCGCATCACCAGCGGCGCGAGACCGTCCGGCACACCGGTGAGATCGGGCTCGTCATGGACCACCTGGTAGGCGACGACGTACGGGCTGTCGGAGTCGAACGGCCCGCGCCCGGTCGCCGCGTGCACCATGACCGAGCCGAGCGCGAAGATGTCGGCGGCCGGCCCCACCTCACGGGGCCGCCGGAACTGCTCGGGCGCCATGAACGGGGGCGTACCGATCAACTTGCCCGTCTCGGTGCGCAGTTCGCTGTCCTTCGGCCGGGAGATGCCGAAGTCGATGACCTTCGGCCCGTCCTCGGCGAGCAGCACGTTGCCCGGCTTCAGGTCCCGGTGCACCACTCCGACCCGGTGGATGTCGCGCAGCGCCTCGGCGAGCCCGGCCATCAGCCGGCGCAGCTGCCCGGCGGACATGGGGCCCTTCCGCTTCACCTGCTCGGAAAGGGTCGGCCCGGGGATGAACAGGGTGGCCATCCAGGGACGTTCGGCTTCCGGGTCGGCGTCCACGACGGGCGCGGTGAAGGCACCGCTGACCCTGCGCGCGGCGGCCACCTCCTGCCGGAACCGGCCCCGGAACTCGGGATCCCGGGCGAACCGGGCGTGTACGACCTTCACCGCGAGCTTCATCCCCGAGGTGCTCCGGGCCAGGTGCACGACTCCCATGCCGCCGGATCCCAGACAGGACTCCAGCTGGTAGTGACCGGCGTACTCGGGGAGTTCCGCCTCCGCGCCCGCCCCGGTGTTGCGCTGTGGCGTCATGGCCCCCCCGTGCTGTTCGTCCGCGCGCGCGACGCACGGAGCCTAGTCGATGACTCGTACGAGACAGAGGCGGCTTGCTAGCGTCTGCGTGCGATTCGCGCGCGGGTTCCGCGCCGGGTTTCGCCCAGTTCCTGGGAACCGACGGGGGAGGACCACGTTCATGTCAGTCGACCGTGCACAGGAGACCGAGGCCATCGCCGAGGGCGCCGCCGGCGCCGACCCGGGCGGGGTGACGACGCGGGCGGCGGCGGCCGTGCGCACCTATGCCGTCGCCCCCGGCGTCAGGCTGAACGTCCGCAGCGGCCCCGGTACCGGATACAACCTGGTCCGCGTCCTGCCGGAGGGCGTCCGGGTGCCGATCTACTGCCAGACGCCCGGTACGAAGGTGTCCGGGCCCTACGGCACGACGGTCGTCTGGGACCTCATCGACAACGGCGAGTACGTCTCGGACGCCTACGTCCACACGGGCAGCGACGGCTACATCGCCGCCCGCTGCGGCTGACCCGACGGCGCGCCACCCGCCCAGGGGTTCGCCCGCGTCCGGAGCCATAATCGTCTCGTGAGCGACGAAACCGGCACCCCGGGCACCGCGGCGGACCCCACCGACGACGCGACCGCAGGCGACGGCGGTGCCCGGGGCCACGGCAGGGCCCAGGGCACCGGCGCGACCGGCGGCACCGGCGCGGCCCACGACAACCGCAGGGTCCGGCGCGACGGCGGGGTCTGGCGCGACGGCGGGGTCCACGGCGAGTCCGCGGTCCACGGCGAGTCCGCGGGCTACGGCGGATCCGTCGTCCACGGTGAGTCCGCGGTGCACACCGCGTCCGCGTCCGCGGGCCACGGCGACGGCGCAGCCCGGGGCGGTGGACCCCGCCCCGAGCCCCTGCGCTTCTTCGGCACGTCCTGGGTGGGGCACGACAACGGCTACGCGGCCCGCCGCGCCGGTGCCGCCGTCGGCTCCCTCGCCGCGGCCGTCGCCTCCTGCCTGGTGCTCCGCTTCGCCTTCGACGGCATCCGGATCGCCGACACCGGCGCCTTCGTGACCGTGCTGATCGTCGTCATGTTCGCGATCTGCAGCGCCCTCGCCTTCCGCAACACCTGGGAGGGCTTCACCAAGCGCCACGACCCGCAGCGCCAGGCGTCCCTGCGCGGCCTGCTCGCCATCGGCTTCGTCGGCTCCCTCCTCGCCTACTTCTTCCGCTCCCTCACCGAGGCGCCGGGCGAGAAGCTGCACCGCGAGGAGTACGAGAAGGCGCGCGAGGCCCACGAACGCCGCACCACCCGCCGTACCGGCAACCCCTCGAAGAAGAAGCGCGGCCGGTAGCACGCCGGCCCATGTCCCGGAACCGCACGGCCGGACACCGCCACCGGACACCGCCACCGGACACCGCCATGGGAACGGGCCGGACACCGCCACCGGACACCGCCATGGGAACGGGCCGCAACGGCGGGCGGCGGTGCCGTAGACATGGGCCCATGACCACCGCCCAGCCGTCGCAGCCCGGCCCGCACACCGCCCGAGCCGAGTCCTTCAACTCCGCCGCCGCCCAGTACGCCGCGAGCCGCCCCACCTACCCGGCCGCCCTGTTCGACGCCGTCGAGGAGCTGGCCGGCCGCTCCCTGTCCGGTGCCAGGACCGTGGACGTCGGCGCCGGCACCGGAATCGCCACCGGCCTCCTGCACGCGCGCGGCGCCGACGTCCTCGCCGTCGAACCCGGCGCGGGCATGGCCGCCGAGTTCCGCCGCGCGCTGCCCCACCTCCCGCTCGTCCGGGGCGACGGCAACGCCCTCCCCGTCGCCGACGCCCACGCCGACCTCCTCACCTACGCCCAGTCCTGGCACTGGACCGACCCGGCCCGCTCGGTGCCGGAGGCGCTGCGGGTGCTGCGTCCGGGCGGCGCGCTGGCCGTGTGGTGGAACACCGACGCCCTGGACATCGAGTGGATCGCCGAGGCCGCCGCCCGGGCCGGCCGCTTCCTCGGCCAGGACACGGCCGCCGCGCAGCGCAAGGCCGGCGAGCGCGTCGAACGGGCGGACCCCAGCGGACGCCTGGACTTCGCCCGCCGCACCGTCCGCTGGAGCCGCAGCGTCCCCGTCGACACGCACCTCGCCAACATCGGCAGTCACTCGGCCTTCCTCGTCACACCCGGGCGGCACACGGCCGCCTTCCTCGAGGAAGAGCGCGCGCACCTGCTGACGGTCTTCCCCGACGGCGTCGTCGAGGAGACCTACGACGTGCTCCTGCTCGTCGCCCGCAAGCCCTGAACCGACACGTCGCTTCCTTCCTCCCTTGCCTTGGCGTCGCGAGCCCTGAACCGACGCGTCGCTTCCTTCCCCCTTGACGTCGCGAGCCGTGAACCGACGCGTCGCTCCCTTCTCCCCTTGATGTCGCAAGCCCTGAACCGGCGCGTCGCCTCCTTCCCCCTTGACGTCGCGAGCCCACCCGGCACATTATTCATCGCGTGATGAATAACCTGCCGGACACTCCGTCCCCGCCCCTCGCCCCCGCCGTCGACGCCGACGCCCTCACCGTGGTCCGCGGCCCCCGCACCGTCCTGCGCCACCTCCGCTTCACCGTCCCCCGCGGCCGGATCACCGGCCTGCTCGGTCCCTCCGGCTGCGGCAAATCCACCCTCATCCGCTCGATCGTCGGCACCCAGGCCAAGGTCACCGGCACCCTGAACGTCCTCGGCAGGCCGGCCGGCCACCCCACCCTGCGCAGCCGCATCGGCTACGTCACCCAGGCCCCTTCCGTCTACGACGACCTCACCGTCCGCCAGAACCTCGACTACTTCGCCGCGATCCTCGACCCGGGCCGCGCCGCCGCCGAACGCCGCCACCAGCACGTCACCCGGGCCATCGCCGACGTCGACCTCACCCGCCACGCCGACACCCTCGCCGGCAACCTCTCCGGTGGACAGCGGGGCCGCGTCTCCCTCGCCGTCGCCCTCCTCGGCACCCCCGATCTCCTGGTCCTGGACGAGCCGACCGTCGGCCTCGACCCCGTCCTGCGCCGGGACCTGTGGAACCTCTTCCACGACCTCGCCGCCGGCCGCGGCGCCACACTCCTCGTCTCCTCCCACGTCATGGACGAGGCCGAGCGCTGCGACCAGCTCCTCCTCATGCGCGAGGGCGAGATCCTCGCCGACGGCACCCCGGACGCCCTGCGCACCCGCACCGGCACCGACACCGTCGAAGCCGCCTTCCTGACCCTGGTCGACCAGGCGGCCGGCGCGGACCGCACGAAGGAGAGCACCCGATGAGCGCGAACCCCGTGCAGCCGAGCCCCGTGCACCTGGACGCCGCGACCCCGGCGACCACGACCAACCCGTCCGCCCCCACCACAGGACCCAGCGTGCTCAACGCCTCCCGCACCACCGCCACCGCCGCCCGGGTCCTGCGCCAGCTCCGCCACGACCCGCGCACCATCGCGCTGATGATCCTCATCCCGTGCCTGATGCTGGTCCTGCTGCGCTACGTCTTCGACGCCAGCCCCCGCACCTTCGACAACATCGGTGCCTCACTGCTCGGCGTCTTCCCGCTGGTCACGATGTTCCTGGTCACCTCCATCGCCACCCTGCGCGAACGCACCTCCGGCACCCTCGAACGGCTCCTCTCCCTGCCCCTGGGCAAGGCCGACCTCATCGCCGGCTACGCCCTCGCCTTCGGCGCCCTCGCCGTCGTCCAGTCCGCCCTCGCCACCGGACTCGCGGTCTGGCTCCTCGGCCTGGACGTCACCGGCTCCCCCTGGCTGCTCCTCCTCGTCGCCCTCCTCGACGCCCTGCTCGGCACGGCGCTCGGTCTCTTCGTCTCGGCCTTCGCGGCCTCCGAGTTCCAGGCGGTCCAGTTCATGCCCGCGGTGATCTTCCCCCAGCTCCTCCTCTGCGGCCTGTTCACCCCGCGCTCCGCCATGCACCCCGTCCTGGAGGGCGTCTCCGACGTCCTGCCCATGTCGTACGCCGTCGACGGCATGAACGAGGTCCTCCGCCACACGGACATGACGGCCACCTTCGTCCGTGACGTGCTGATCGTGGCGGGCTGCGCGCTCCTGGTACTGGGACTCGGGGCGGCGACGCTGCGCCGGCGCACCGCCTGACGGCCGCGGCCGGGCGGAACCCGGCGCCCCGCCGCGTTCCGCCCACCGGACAACCACCCCCCGCACCCACACCCCGGTGCGAGACTGATCCGCATGAGCCAGAAAGTCGCAGTCCTCGGCACCGGCAAGATCGGCGAAGCCCTGCTCAGCGGAATGATCCGGGCCGGCTGGGCCCCCGCCGACCTCCTGGTCACCGCCCGCCGCCCCGAGCGCGCCGAAGAACTCCGCAGCCGACACGGAGTCACCCCGGTCACCAACACCGAGGCCGCCAAGACCGCCGACATCCTGATCCTCACGGTCAAGCCGCAGGACATGGGCACCCTCCTGGACGAACTCGCCCCGCACGTCCCGGCCGACCGCCTGGTCATCAGCGGAGCGGCCGGCATCCCCACCTCCTTCTTCGAGGAGCGCCTGGCCGCGGGCACCCCCGTCGTGCGCGTCATGACCAACACCCCCGCCCTCGTAGACGAGGCCATGTCGGTCATCTCCGCCGGCAGCCACGCCACCGAACGGCACCTCGCGCACGCCGAGGAGATCTTCGGTGGCGTGGGCAAGACCCTCCGGGTCCCCGAGAGCCAGCAGGACGCCTGCACCGCGCTGTCCGGCTCCGGTCCGGCGTACTTCTTCTACCTGGTCGAGGCCATGACCGACGCCGGCATCCTGCTCGGTCTGCCCCGCGACAAGGCCCACGACCTGATCGTCCAGTCCGCGATCGGCGCGGCCGTGATGCTCCGCGACAGCGGCGAGCACCCCGTGAAACTCCGGGAGAACGTCACCTCCCCGGCCGGCACCACGATCAACGCCATCCGCGAACTGGAGAACCACGGCGTACGGGCCGCCCTCATCGCCGCCCTCGAAGCCGCCCGCGACCGCAGCCGCGAACTCGCCTCCGGCAAGAAGGACTGACAGGACTGACCCGGCCCGCCGGGCAACCCGCGGGCGGCGGCCCGACCGCCGCCCGCGGAGCGGCACCGGCCGGGCTACCCGGCAGCGCTCAGCGAGGGCTCCGCCACGGGTGGCAGCAGTCCGATCGCCCTGTAGGCCCTGTCCACCGTGGGCCGGGCCAGTGCCCGCGCCTTCTCCGCACCGTCCCGCAGCACCCCCTCCACATACGCCGGATCGGCGCACAGCTCCCGGTGCCTGGCCTGCAGGGGCCGCAGCACCTCCACCACCGCCTCCGCGGTGTCCTTCTTCAAAGAGCAGTACGAGTCGTAAACGGCCGCCAGTGACTCAGGGTTCCCGCCCGTGCACGCGGCGAGAATGTCGAGCAGATTGCTCACCCCGGGCCGGCCCGCACGGTCGTACCCGACGTCCCGGCCGCTGTCGGTGACCGCCCGCATCACCTTCTTCCGCACCGTGTCCGGCTCGTCCAGCAGGTACACGACCCCCGCGCCCGAGTCGTCCGACTTCCCCATCTTCCTCGTGGGGTCCTGAAGGTTCATCACCCGCGCCCCCACCTGCGGCAGCGTCGTCCTGGGTACGACGAACACGTGCCCGTAACGCTGGTTGAACCGCACCGCCAGGTCCCGGGTCAGCTCCACGTGCTGCGCCTGGTCCTCTCCGACCGGGACCTCGTCCGTGCCGTACGCCAGGATGTCGGCCGCCATCAGGACCGGATAGGTGAGCAGGGACAGCCGGACGCTCCCCCCGCGCTCGCGCTCCTTGGCGGCCTTCTCCTTGTACTGGATCATCCGCCGCATCTCACCGTCGGTCGCCACGCACTCCAGCAGGTACGACAGACGCGTGTGCTCGTCGACATGGCTCTGGAGGAACACGGTGCACGCGTCGGGATCGAGCCCGGCCGCCAGCAGCAGCGTCGCCGTCTGCCGGCTCAGCCTGCGCACCCGCGCCGGATCGTGGTCCACGGTCAGTGCGTGCAGGTCCACCACGCAGAACAGCGAGTCCGCCCGGTGCTGGTCCACCTCGGCCCAGCGCCGCATGGCTCCCAGGTAATTGCCCAGGGTCAGGTGCCCGGTCGGCTGGACCCCGCTGAAGACCCGAGTCATCTCCACTCCACCTTCTGATTCGGGACCACCGCTCCTGCGGCCGGCCCCCTTCAGTCGGAGGGAGATACGAGAACGGCCGCCGAAGCGGCGGCCGTTGAGTGCATACGTGAGCCGGCCGCCGTCAGGCGGCCCACCAGAACTGGTTGCACGTACGCGTCATCACGTCGTCCACAGTACGCCCCCGGAGTGCTCCCCGGGGGGTGAGTTGACACGCCCCTACCGGATCCGTAGTGTTCTCCGAGTTGTCCGACGTGAGCGCCGACCCCGGTCGGTCCCCGGACAGCCACTCCGCAAGCACCACCCACTCTTTCGACACCTCGGTGTCGTCGGTTTCGGCGTGCGTATTTGCGAAATGAGGAATCCGTGTTCGAAAGGACGCAGGCCCCCGATTAGCTCGGGAGCCAGGAATCCGCTAAAGTCTCACTCGTCGGAACGGCCCAACAGCCGGTAAGACAAACCCCCCTGACTGGGAGTCAGACGCCGAAAGGATCTGATAGAGTCGGAACCGCCGGAAAGGGAAACGCGGAAGCGGGAACCTGGAAAGCACCGAGGAAATCGGATCGAGAAAAGATCTGATAGAGTCGGAAACACCGAAGGGAAGCCCGGAGGAAAGCCCGAGAGGGTGAGTACAAAGGAAGCGACCGTTCCTTGAGAACTCAACAGCGTGCCAAAAATCAACGCCAGA
>NZ_WWJT01000663.1 GCF_009865385.1 Streptomyces sp. SID486
TCCGCCGGGGCCGGCGGGCTGCCGTGCAGGACGCCGGCGCGGACGCGTACGGCCGCGATCCGGGCGGCGTCGTGGTGCCGGGAGGTGGCGGGGACCTCGTCCAGCACGTGGACGGCGGCGTCCCGGTCGCCCCGGGCCAGGTGGCCGCGGGCCAGGCCGAAGGCGGCGGCGGTGTGCGCGCAGTCCCGTTTCCAGACGGCCTCGTAGTACCGCATGGCCCTGGCCCGGCGGCGGGCGTCGCCGGTGTGCTCGGCGCAGTAGCCGAGGGCCAGTTTGGGCACGTACTCACCGGGCAGGGCCTGGTGGACGGCGTCGAAGCGGGTGTCGGCCAGGTCCACCTCGCCCCTGCTGAGGTGGAGGACGCCGCGGTGCCAGGCGATGCGCCAGTCGTGGGCGGCCGCGCGTTCGCCGAGCTGGGTCTCGGCCTCGGCGAGCCAGCCCTCCGCCGCGCGCTGCTCGCCCTTCCTGAGGTAGGCGCGGCACAGCCACAGCGCGGTCTCCGGGGTGCCGAGGCGGGATTCGCGGGGCCACTGCCGGGCGACCCGGTCGGGGGCGTCGGGCGGGAAGGAGTCCAGCAGCAGGGCGGCGCCGTCGTCGGGGTCGGGAACCGGTTCGGGCAGGGCGCCGGCCACCTCGGCGGCGGCGGGCGGGGCGACGTCGAGGCCGGCGGGTGTCCCGCCGGGGCGGCCGGTCCAGTGGTCCAGGGCGGGGATGGCGCCGAGTCCGGCGTCTAGGCCGGCACCGGAGGGCCGGAACCGGGTGGACGCCTCGGGCAGCTGTTCGCCGAACTGGAGCGAGCGGAACTCGCGCAGGACTTCCCAGAGCTGGCGGGACATCTCGGCGGCGGAGCGGAACCGGGCGCGGGGTTCGGGGTGGGTGGCGCGGGCGACGACGCGCCGGAAGGAGTCGGGGGCGAGGCCGCGGGCGGGTTCGGTGCCGCGGGCCAGGGCCTGGAGGGTCATGCCGACGGTGTAGAGGTCGCTGTCGACGTGCCAGCCGCGGTGGTCGATCTCTTCCGGGGGCGGGGCGAAGCCGGGCGTGTAGACGTAGGCGGAGGCGCGGTCGCCGATCGCGCGGACGGCGCCGAGGTCGACGACCTTGATGGCACGGCCGAAGTGGATGACGTTGGACGGCTTCATGTCGCAGTAGAGCAGGCCGCGTTCGTGCATGTACTGCAGGGCGCCGAGGATCTTGCAGCCGTAGGTGAGGACGTGGTCGAGGCGGGGGCGGCCGTGGAAGATCCGCTCGACGTCGTCGGCGTCGAAGAGCTGTTGCAGGGAGCGTCCGGCGATGTAGTCCATGACCAGGTAGCCGGTGTGCGAGCGGCCGAGGGGGCGGTGTTCGGCGTAGGTGATGATGCGGACGATGTCGGGGTGGTGCAGGTCGGTGAGGGAGCGGCGTTCCTCGACGGCGGTGCGGCGGGCGACCGCGTCGTGGACGTTGATCTGGCTTTTGAGGACGACCCGGTGGCCTTCGGCGCGGGTGTCCTCGGCGAGGTGTATCCAGCCGAGGCCGCCATGGGCGAGGCAGCCGAGGACCTTGTAGTGGTCGGCGACGAACTCGCCCGGGACGAGCTGGGGCATGAGCGAGTAGGGCGTGCCGCAGCGGGGGCAGCGGCCGGTGGCGCGGCCGGGCTGGCCGCCGTAGCCGACGCCGATGGTCATGGTGCAGCCGTTGACGCCGCAGCGGCGGCCTCCGGTGGGCAGCCGGGGGTCGTCGACGAGGACGTCGTCGGGGACGGGGACCTCAGGCAGGACGACGAGGCCGTGCTGGTCGAGTTCGCCGATCCCGGCGACGGCGTGCAGGACCCCCGGGCCGGCGGGCTCCTCGGTGTGCGGGCCGGCCGGGGGGCGGGCCGGCGGTTCGGGGCGCGGCTCGGCGTGCCGGTGGCCGCACGTGTCGCAGTAGCCGGTGGCCATGATGCGGCCCGCGCAGCCGGGCCGGACGCACGAGGTCATGACGCGCCCTCCTCTCCGTCCGCGGTGGCGGAGCAGAAGCCGACGAACCGCTCGACGGCGGCTTCGGCCCGTTCGATGTCGCAGGGGGCCTGCCGGAGGAGGGACAGGGCGTCCTCGTAGAGCCGGTAGGCCACGATGACCCGGTCGCCCTGGGCGGCGGCCCGTTGGCGGCACAGCGGCCATTCGGCGCCGACGCGGCCGAGGAGTTCCTCGCGGCGGCGCAGCCGGGTGTCGAGCAGGCCGATGGCCTCCTCCAGGCGCCGCCGGCGGCGGCCGACGGCGTCCTCGAAGGTGAAGAGCAGGTCGGCGCGGCCGGGTTCGTGTTCCTGGCCGGGGGTGTGGGCGACCCAGGCGCGCAGCATCTGGGTGCGCCGGACCCCGGCCTCGGCGCGGTCGAGCAGGGGCCGGGTGCCGGGGCCGGGCAGCACCCGGCACCGGCGGGCGTCGAGTGCCGGGCCCAGCTCGTCGGTGATGTGGTCGAGTTCGCCGTGCAGGCGGCTCCAGCGCCGGCGCAGCGGCCGGTGCATCAGCAGCTCGGCGGCCCGGGCGGCGGGTCCGTCGGCCCGGCGGAACGCCGGCAGCAGCCGGGCTCCCTGGCCGGCGAGCCGGTCCAGCAGGCCGAGCAGGGCGTCGGGTTCGGCGGCCCGGTCCACGGCGACCAGTACGGCGGTGAGCGGGACGCGCAGGTCGCCGAGCCGTTCGGGCCGGGGGTCGCCGCGGATACCGAGGCGTTCGGCGATCCGGTCCATGACGTCCGCCGCGGTCAGCCCCGTGACGTCGAGGGCGAGGTCGTGGGCGCCCGCGGGGGGCACGGTCTCGGGCGGGTCGTGGCTGACGGCGCTGGTGTTGCGGTGGGTGCGCAGTTCGCGGTCGGCGAGGGTGACGGCGCGTTGCAGGGTCCAGGCGCGGTCACCGGTGGCGGGGACGACGGTGACGAGGACGGGCCAGCCCTCGCCGCGGAACCAGGAGGCCAGTTCGGTGGCGAACGGCACGTCGAGCCGGCCGGCGGCGGCACCGGTGCGCAGCCGGGGGTCGACGGCCTCGGCGCCGTCGGTCCAGGCGGCGGCCTGCGGGAGATGGCTGAGGATGGTCTCGGTGGGGCTCATGTAGCTGAAGGCGGAGCCCGGTCCCTCGTCGACGCTGAGGACGATGCCGATGACCTGGTCGGTGGCGTGGTCGACGACGCCGCCGCCGCTGAAGCCGGGGGCGGCGAGTTCGCCGGGGGTGACCGGGCGCAGCTGCACCTGGCTGTCCCGGCCGCGGGCGGCGACCAGGGTGGCCCCGTGCCAGCGTCCGCCGTCGTCGCCGTCCGGGAAGCCGTACATGCTGACGGGGCCGTGCGGTGCGGCGAGCCGGTAGAGCCGGGTGGTGTGCTCTGCGGGCAGCGGGGCGGCCAGGCGCAGCAGGGCGAGATCGCCGCTGCGGTCGCCGAGGTGCTCGCGCTGGGGCACGTGTTCGTCGGGCCGGACGGTGGCGGGCACGGCGTCCAGGTCGGGGACGCCGACCAGGCGCACGGTGTAGGGGCGGCCGGGGGCCACCACGTGTCCGGCGGTGAGCACCCGTCGGGGCGCGAGCAGCACGCCCGCGCCGAGGACCCGGCCGTCCGGCGTCTCGATGCGCGCGATCCAGGCCGGTGTCCGTAATCGCGCGGCCCCGACTCGCTCCCCCGTGCGCGTCATGGTCCCGAGGTTACTCCGAGTACCGGCCCGGTACTACTGGTGTGCACGAGGTCGTGGGGCGCGGCCGGGGGCGGGCGTGCGGGCGCCTGTGTGACGGGGTCCTATGGCGCACACAAATTCGAACATACGATCTATACACACAGTGTATAGTCCAGGCATGCCTCCTTTGACCGACACGTTGTCGACGCCGGATCACGCGACCAGGAAGATGCGCGGGACCGCGCGCAGGTTGCGTGGCTGGGCCGTCGCGTCCGCCGCGGCCTGTGTCGCGCTGGCCCTGTCCGGCTGCGCCCAGGTCGACACGACGTCACCGAGCACCGCGCGCGCCGAGGCGGCACACGGGGCGCCGGCCCGGTTCGGCACCGTCGACTGCCGCCAGGCCAAGTGCATCGCGCTGACCTTCGACGCGGGGCCCAGCGAGAACTCCGCGCGGCTGCTCGACATCCTCAAGGAGAAGAAGGTCCCCGCCACCTTCTTCCTGCTCGGCAAGGGGCACATCGAGAAGTACCCGGAGCTGGTCAGGCGGATGGCGGCGGAGGGCCACGAGGTCGCCAGCCACACCTGGGACCACAAGATCCTCACCCGCATACCGGACGCGCAGATACGCGAGGAGCTGACCCGGCCCAACGACGCGATCAAGCGGCTCACCGGGCGCACGCCGACGCTGATGCGCCCGCCGCAGGGTCGTACCGACTCCGACGTGCACGCCATCAGCAAGGAGCTGGGCATGGCGGAGGTGCTGTGGAGCGTGACCGCCAAGGACTACACGACCGAGGACTCGGCGCTCATCACCAAGCGCGTCCTCGACCAGGCGTCCCGGGACGGGATCATCCTGCTGCACGACATCTACGCCGGGACCGTGCCGGCCGTGCCCGGCATCATCGACGCGCTCAAGGCACGCGGCTACGTCTTCGTGACAGTCCCGCAGCTGCTGGCACCCGGCAAGGCCGAGCCCGGCAAGGTCTACCGGCCGTGAGTCCGGGCGGCCCGTGGCTCACGGCCGTTGCTCCGGTCAGGTGAGCGGCGCGCGAACGCGCAGGTCGACGCCGCCCGTTCCCTACGATCGTGCGGTGTCCTTCATCACTTTCGAACGCACCGCGCCGCTCCCGCCCGAAGAGGCCTGGCGGCGGCTCACGGAGTGGCCCCGCCACGCCGACGCGGTCCCGCTGACCCGGATCACGGTGCTCACGCCCGCGCCGACCCGCGAGGGCACGCGCTTCGTGGCCCGGTCGGGGGTCGGCCCGCTCAGCTTCGACGACGTCATGGAGGTGACGGTCTGGCAGCCGCCCGCCGGTGGCGAGGCCGGCCTGTGCCGGCTGGAGAAGCGGGGGCGGTGGATCCTCGGCTGGGCGGAGATCGAGGTGCGGCCGGGCCCCGGGGGCCGCAGCCGGGTGGTGTGGCGGGAGGAACTGCGGGTCCGCTTCCTGCCCCGCGCCTTCGACGGCCTGCTGGCGCACACGGGCCGCGTCATGTTCGGCCGGGCGGCGAACGAACTGCTGCGACGTCCCTGACGGCCACCCCGACCGCCTCCGGCGGGCCACCGCCCCGCGGCGACGGCGGCACCGACGGCCGGCGACCACCTCCGGCCCGGCCGGTGACCCGCGGCCGCGACGTCCCTGACGGCCACGCGACCGCCTTGCGGCCGGGTCGTCGACGCCCGGCCGCGCCGCTCCCGTCGCGGCCGGGGCCCGGCTGCGTCTCAGTCCTTCCGGCCCGTCACCGCGACCGTCACACCCAGGCCGATCATCGTCAGGCCGCCCGCCCCGCCGACGGCGGCGAGCCGCCGCGGCGAGCGGCCGAACCAGTCGCGGGCGGCCGAGGCGGCCAGCCCCCAGACGCCGTCGGAGACCACCGCGATGGCGTTGAAGACCAGCCCGAGCAGCAGCATCTGCGCCGGGACGTGCCCCTGCTCCCGGTCCACGAACTGGGGCAGCACGGCGGCGAAGAACACCATCGTCTTGGGGTTGGCGACGCCGACCGCGAACCCCTCCCAGAGCGTGCGCAGACCGCCCCGCTCGGGTCCGGACTCCGCGAACGCCTCGCGCAGCGAGCCGCGCCGCCGCCACGCCCTGACGCCGAGGTACACGAGATAGGCGGCGCCCGCGAGCTTCAGGACGGTGAAGACGAGGACGGAGCGTTCGACGACCGACCCGATGCCGAGCGCCACGGCCACGACGAGCAGGTAGGCGCCGAGGGTGTTGCCGACGACCGTGGTCAGCGCGGCGCGGCGGCCGTGCGCCAGGGCCCGTCCGACCACGAACAGCACGCTGGGCCCGGGCACCACGATCAGCAGGAAGGACAGGACGGCGAAGGCCGCCAGCCGGTCGGAGGACATCATGGCCTCATGCAAGCACGGGGGCGGCACCGTCCGGCAACCGTTTTTCCCGGTGCCGGCCGGCACCGTCCGGCAACCGCTGCTCCCGGTGCCGGCTCAGGCCACCGACCCGATCCGCCGCGCCTGCCGCGCGGCCGTGTCGTGGTGGATGGGGGTGTGCGCGCCGGTCAGCGCGGCCCCGCTGCCCCCGCGCCGGCCCGCGACGATCTCCGCCGCGATGGACAGCGCCGTCTCCTCGGGCGTCCGGGCGCCGAGATCCAGGCCGATCGGGGAGCGCAGCCGGGCCAGCTCCAGCTCGGTGACGCCGACGTCGCGCAGGCGGTCGTTGCGGTCCAGGTGGGTACGGCGGGAACCCATCGCGCCGACGTAGGCGACCGGCAGCCGCAGGGCCAGCTTCAGCAGCGGCACGTCGAACTTGGCGTCGTGGGTGAGGACGCACAGGACGGTACGGCCGTCGACCTCGGTGCGCTCCAGGTACGCGTGGGGCCACTCCACGACGATCTCGTCGGCGTCGGGGAAACGGGTCTTCGTGGCGAACACCGGGCGCGCGTCGCACACGGTGACGTGGTAGCCGAGGAACTTGCCGACGCGCACCAGCGCCGACGCGAAGTCGATCGCACCGAAGACGATCATCCGGGGGGCCGGGACGGAGGACTCGATCAGCACCGTGAGCGGGGCGCCGCAGCGTGAACCCTGCTCGCCGATCTCCACGGTGCCGGTGCGGCCCGCGTCCAGGAACGCGCCGGCCTCGGCGGCGACCGTGCGGTCCAGTTCGGGGTGGGCGCCGAAACCGCCGTCGTACGACCCGTCGGGCCGGACGAGGAGCGGACGGCCGCGCAGCTCCGCCGGGCCCTCGGCGATCCGCGCGACCGCCGCCGCCTCCCCACGAGCGGCGGCGGCCAGCGCGGACGCGAACACCGGCCGGGCGGGACCGTCCGCCCGGACCGGTGTGACGAGGATGTCGATGACGCCGCCGCAGGTGAGTCCGACGGCGAAGGCATCCTCGTCGCTGTACCCGAAGCGTTCGAGAACGGTCTCCCCGTCCTCCAGCGCCTGCCGGCACAGCTCGTACACGGCTCCCTCCACACACCCGCCGGAGACCGAGCCGATCGCCGTGCCGTCGGCGTCCACCGCGAGGGCGGCCCCTGGCTGGCGCGGGGCGCTGCCGCCGACGGCCACCACGGTGGCGACGGCGAAGTCACGTCCCTGCCCGGCCCACCGGTCGAGTTCCTCGGCGATGTCCAGCATCTGTCGGTCTCCTTGGCGAGTTCGTGGACGAGGGGGGGCGGCTAGTGCACGCCCAGCCAGGCCTCGATGGGATGAAGGGCGAAGTAGATGAGGAAGACGACCGTCAGTCCCCACATGAAGGCACCGATCTCGCGGGCCTTGCCCTGGGCCGCCTTGATGGCGACGTAGGAGATGACGCCCGCGGCGACACCGGTGGTGATGGTGTACGTGAACGGCATCAGGACGACGGTGAGGAACACCGGGATGGCGGTCGCGCGGTCGGCCCAGTCCACGTGCCGGGCGTTCATCAGCATCATGGCGCCGATGACGACCAGGGCGGCGGAGGCGACCTCCTGCGGGACGATCGCGGTGACCGGGGTGAAGAACAGGCAGGCCGCGAAGAACAGCCCGGTGACGACCGAGGCGAGACCGGTGCGGGCACCCTCGCCGACGCCGGTGGCCGACTCGATGAACACCGTCTGGCCGGAGCCGCCCGCCACACCGCCGATCGCGCCGCCGGCACCGTCGATGAACAGCGCCTTGGACAGGCCCGGCATCCGGCCCTTGTCGTCGGCCAGGTCGGCCTCGGTGCCGACGCCGATGATGGTGGCCATGGCGTCGAAGAAGCCGGCGAGCACGAGCGTGAAGACGATCATGCCGACGGTCATCGCGCCGACCTTGCCCCAGCCGCCGAACTCGACGTCGCCGAAGAGCGAGAAGTCGGGCATCGAGACCGCGCTGCCGTGCAGTTCGGGGGCGCCGTTCGCCCACTGCCCGGTGTCGATGACGCCGGTGGCGTTGAGCACGGCGGCGACGACGGTGCCGGAGACGATGCCGATGAGGATGGCACCGGGGATGTTCCGGGCCTGCAGCATGAAGATCAGCAGCAGGGTGCCGGCGAAGAGCAGGACGGGCCAGCCGGCGAGTTCACCGGCGGGGCCGAGGGCGAGCGGGGTGGCCTTGCCCTGGTGCACGAAGCCGGACTTGTAGAAGCCGATGAGGGCGATGAACAGACCGATGCCCATCGTGATGCCGTGCTTGAGCGCGAGCGGGATCGCGTTCATGATCATCTCGCGGAGGCCGGTGACGACCAGCAGCATGATGACCGCGCCGTACATCACGCACATGCCCATGGCCTGCGGCCAGGTCATCTCCGGGGCGACCTGGGAGGAGAGCACACCGGATACGGAGAGACCGGCGGCGAGGGCGAGCGGCACCTTGCCGACGAAACCCATCAGCAGCGTGGTGAAGGCCGCCGCGAACGCGGTCGCGGTGATCAGCGCCTTCTGGCCCATCGTGTCCCCCGCCGCGTCCTTGCCGGACAGGATCAGGGGGTTGAGCAGGAGGATGTAGGCCATCGCCATGAAGGTGGTGATGCCGCCGCGGACCTCTCGCGAGACCGTGGATCCTCTTCTTGATATGTGGAAGTACCGGTCGAGCCAGGACCGCCCGGCCGGGACGCGACTGCCGTCGCCGGCGTCGTCGGCTGCGGTTCTGGGCTCCACTGACTGCTGGGTCATGGGCCATCTCCCAAGGTTCACAGGGGCACCCGTCCAACCGCTCCTGCGGCCACGGGATTTGGGAATGGACGACCCGGGGGACGGCCCGAGACGAACTGTTTTCCAGGTACTTCAAGGACCGCGAGCGGTGCGGAACTCAAAGAGGTTCCTCCGGGCGGCGCGGCGGAGTGTGTGACGTTCCCTGCGCCGCCCGGAGAGCTTGAGGTGTTACACGGTGCCCGTCAGGTGCTCGGGCCGCACCGGAGTGCGGTTGAGCTCCAGCCCGGTCGCGTTCCGGATCGCCGCGAGGACGGCCGGCGTGGACGACAGGGTGGGGGCCTCGCCGATGCCGCGCAGCCCGTACGGGGCGTGGTCGTCGGCGAGTTCGAGCACGTCGACCGGGATGGTGGGCGTGTCGAGGATGGTGGGGATCAGGTAGTCCGTGAAGGAGGGGTTCCTGACCTTCGCCGTCTTGGGGTCGACGATGATCTCCTCCATCACCGCCACGCCCAGGCCCTGGGTCGTACCGCCCTGGATCTGGCCGACGACGGAGAGCGGGTTGAGCGCCTTGCCGACGTCCTGGGCACAGGCCAGTTCGATGACCTTGACCAGGCCGAGTTCGGTGTCGACCTCGACGACCGCGCGGTGCGCCGCGAAGGAGTACTGGACGTGCCCGTTGCCCTGGCCGGTGCGCAGGTCGAACGCCTCGGTCGGCCGGTGCCGCCACTCCGCCTCGATCTCGACGGTCTCGCCCTCCAGGACGTCGGCCAGGTCGCCGAGGACCTCGCCGCCGTCGGTGACGACCTTGCCGCCCTCCAGCAGGAGTTCGGCCGTCGCCCAGGCCGGGTGGTAGGTGCCGAACTTGCGGCGCCCGATCTCCAGGACCTTCTCGCGCACCAGCTCGCAGGTGTGCTTCACGGCACCGCCGGTGACGTACGTCTGCCGGGAGGCCGAGGTCGAACCCGCGCTGCCCACCTGGGTGTCGGCCGGGTGGATGGTCACCTGGGTGACGCCCAGCTCGGTGCGGGCGATCTGCGCGTGGACGGTGACACCGCCCTGGCCGACCTCCGCCATCGCGGTGTGCACGGTCGCGACCGGCTCGCCGCCGACGACCTCCATGCGCACCTTGGCGGTGGAGTAGTCGTCGAAGCCCTCGGAGAAGCCGACGTTCTTGATGCCGACCGCGATGCCCACGCCCCGCACGACCCCCTCGCCGTGCGTGGTGTTGGACAGACCGCCGGGCAGCTGGCGCACGTCGGCGCCCTCGCTGGACTCCCACTGGCGCTCGGGCGGCATCGGCATCGCCTTGACGCGGCGCAGCAGTTCGGCGACCGGTGCCGGGGAGTCGACCGGCTGCCCGGTCGGCATGATGGTCCCCTGCTCCATCGCGTTCAGCTGCCGGAACTCCACCGGGTCCATGCCCAGCTTCTTCGCCAGCTTGTCCATCTGCGCCTCGTAGGCGAAGCACGCCTGGACGGCGCCGAAGCCGCGCATGGCGCCGCAGGGCGGGTTGTTGGTGTAGAGGGCGATGGCCTCGATGTCGACGTCGTCGACCACGTACGGGCCGACGCTCAGCGAGGAGGCGTTGCCGACGACCGCCGGGGAGGCGGAGGCGTAGGCGCCGCCGTCCAGGACGATCTTGCACTTCATGTGCGTGAGCTTGCCGTCCCTGGTGGCGCCGTGCTCGTAGTAGAGCTTCGCCGGGTGCCGGTGGACGTGCCCGAAGAAGGACTCGAACCGGTTGTAGACGATCTTGACCGGCTTGCCCGTGCGCAGCGCCAGCAGGCAGGCGTGGATCTGCATCGACAGGTCCTCGCGGCCGCCGAACGCGCCGCCGACGCCGGACAGCGTCATGCGCACCTTCTCCTCGGGCAGACCGAGCACGGGCGCGATCTGCTTGAGGTCGGAGTGCAGCCACTGGGTGGCGATGTAGAGGTGGACGCCGCCGTCCTCCTCCGGTACGGCGAGACCGGACTCGGGGCCGAGGAACGCCTGGTCCTGCATGCCGAAGGTGTACTCGCCCTCGACGATCACGTCGGCCCGCTCACGGGCCCGTGCGACGTCGCCGCGGATGATCGGCTGGCGGTGCACGATGTTGGGGTGCGGGACGTGGCCGCTGTGGTGGTCGTCGCGGTTGTCGTGGACGAGGATCGCGTCCGGCGCGGTGGCGGACGCCTCGTCGGTGATGACGGGCAGCTCCTTGTACTCCACCTTGATCTTGGCGGCGGCGCGGCGGGCCGTCTCCGGGTGGTCCGCGGCGACCAGCGCGACCGGCTCACCGTGGTGCCGCACCTTGCCGTGGGCGAGGACCGGGGTGTCCTGGATCTCCAGGCCGTAGTTCTTCACCTCGGTGGGCAGGTCGTCGTAGGTCAGGACCGCGTAGACACCGGGCGTGGCCACGGCCTCGCCGATGTCGATCGACACGATCTCGGCGTGCGCGACGGTGGAGCGCAGGATCTGGCCCCACAGCATGTCCTCGTGCCACATGTCGGACGAGTACGCGAACTCGCCGGTGACCTTCAGGGTGCCGTCCGGGCGGAGCGTGGACTCGCCGATGCCCCCCTTGGTCTGCGAGCCCTGCGTGATCTTCGTAGGAGCGCCGTTGGCCGGCATGTCAGACCCCCTCGGACTGGCGTGCGGCCGCCAGGCGGACCGCGTCCATGATCTTCTCGTAGCCCGTGCAGCGGCACAGGTTGCCCGACAGCGCCTCGCGGATGTCGGCGTCGGTCGGGTTGGGGTTGTGCTCCAGCATCTCGTCGGCGGCGACGAGCAGTCCCGGGGTGCAGAAGCCGCACTGGACGGCGCCGGCGTCGATGAACGCCTGCTGGATCGGGGACAGCTCGGTGCCCTCGCCGGTCTGTGAGTCGGAGGCCGGCTTGGCCTGCCACTGCTGGGCGTCCTGCAGCGTGCTGCCGCCGCAGGCGCCGGTGGCGCAGCCGCCCTCGGCACGCTGCCTGGCGAAGTCCGCGAGGCCCTCGACGGTGACGACCTCGCGCCCCTCGACCTGGCCGGCCGCGACCAGGCAGGAACACACCGGGACACCGTCCAGGCGGACCGTGCAGGAGCCGCACTCGCCCTGCTCACAGGCGTTCTTCGAGCCCGGCAGGCCGAGGCGCTCGCGCAGGACGTACAGCAGGGACTCGCCCTCCCAGACGTCGTCGGCTTCCTGCGGACGACCGTTCACGGT
Organism: Streptomyces sp. SID486; assembly: GCF_009865385.1. Lineage (GTDB taxonomy): Bacteria > Actinomycetota > Actinomycetes > Streptomycetales > Streptomycetaceae > Streptomyces. The sequence continues at coordinate 11,886 of NZ_WWJT01000663.1, forward strand.
GAAGTTGACGCGCATTACGCAGCTCCCTCAGATGCGCGGCGGGTACCGCGGTACGACTCCCAGGTCCAGGTGAGCGTCCGGCGGGCCATGACGCCGACCGCGTGCCGGCGGTAGCTCGCGGTGCCGCGGACGTCGTCGATCGGGTTGCAGCCGCCGGAGCACAGCTGCGCGAACTGCTTGGCGATCGACGGGGTGATGATCTTGCCGTTGTCCCAGAAGCCGCCCTCTTCCAGGGCCGCGTTCAGGAAGTCCTCGGCGGCCTTGGCCCGTACGGGCGTCGGGGCGGCGGAACCGATGCCGGTCCGGACGGTGCGGGTCTCGGGGTGCAGGGCGAGCCCGAAGGCGCACACGGCGATGACCATGGCGTTGCGGGTGCCGACCTTGGAGTACTGCTGCGGGCCGTCCGCCTTCTTGACGTGCACGGCGCGGATCAGCTCGTCGGGCTGGAGCGCGTTGCGCTTGACGCCCGTGTAGAACTCGTCGATCGGGATCAGCCGGGTGCCGCGGGCCGCGGACTCCGCCTCGACCTCGGCGCCAGCGGCGAGGAGGGCGGGGTGGGCGTCACCGGCGGGCGAGGCCGTGCCGAGGTTGCCGCCGACGCCGCCGCGGTTGCGGATCTGCGGGGAGGCGACCGTGTGCGAGGCGAGCGCGAGGCCCGGCAGCTCGGCACGGAGACTGTGCATGATCTGGGTGTACGGGACGGAGGCGCCCAGCCGTACGCTCTCCTCGCCGACCTCCCACTCGCGGAGGTCGCCGATGCGGTTCAGGTCGAGCAGGTACTCGGGCCGGCGGTGGTCGAAGTTGATCTCGACCATCACATCGGTGCCACCCGCAATCGGCACAGCGGTGGGGTGCTCGGCCTTCGCGGCGAGCGCCTCCTCCCAGCTGGCGGGGCGAAGGAAGTCCATGACCGGCTCTCTTCTTCTTCGTCTCGTGGGTCGTGCAGATTGAGCCAATCCGTGTGCGGCGGGCCCGGCTCGTTCATGTCCTGTTAACGCGGAGTGGACTCAGTACACCGCTCGGCACTCCGGCGGGGTCAGTCACCGAAACCATGAAGGAGTTGGCTGGCCAGGTCAGGCATCTTGTAGATTCGTATGAACGGAGGTCATCGGCAACCTCTCCGATTTCCCGGGGAAACGCGGGAAACAGCACGGAGACCGCGGATCGCGCACCCGGACGTCCGGTTCCGGGTGGCTCCCCTCCGTCCCTCCTGGATCCATCGTAGGTTTCGAGACAAAGAACGGCGGCGACGAGATGCGGCTGCGCGCACTGCTGGACACCGATGCGCTGGGCCTGCGGCTGCTCGGCGGCGAGGACGAGCTGGACCGCTCGGTACGCGGGGTGATGACCACCGACCTGCGCGACCCGAGCCGGTACCTCTCCGGCGGTGAGCTGGTGCTGACGGGCCTGGCCTGGCGCCGGGACGCCGACGACTCCGAGCCCTTCGTGCGGATCCTGGTGCAGGCCGGGGTGGCGGCCCTCGCCGCCGGTGAGGCCGAGCTGGGCGACGTGCCGGAGGACCTGGTGCTGGCCTGCGTGCGGCACCGGCTGCCGCTGTTCGCGGTGCACGAGTCGGTGGCGTTCGCGACGATCACCGAGCACGTGGTCCGGCAGGTCTCCGGCGAGCGCGCCGGCGACCTGGCCGCCGTCGTGGACCGGCACCGGCGGATGATGACCTCCGGCCCGGCGGGCGGCGGCCCGGACGTGGTGCTGGACCTCCTCGGCTCCGACCTGGACCTGCGCGCCTGGGTGCTGTCCCCCACCGGCCGGCTGATAGCCGGCTCCAAGACGGCGGCCCCGGCGCTGCCCGCCGAGATCTGCGCCCGGCTGGCCGCCGAGCACCTGGCGGCCACCCGCACGGGCCGCCGCGGCCCGCACCGGGTCCTGCTGAACGGCTCCACCTACTCGCTGTTCCCGGTCCGCTCCTCCGGGCGGTCCCCGCAGGCCGCCCGCGACGTCCGCGAGACGGTCCTGTCGGACTGGCTGCTGGCGGTCGAGGCGGACGCGGGCGACTGGCCCGGGGAGCGCCTGGACCTGCTCCAGGGCGTCACCCAGCTGATCGCCGTCGAACGGGACCGCCGGGACGCCGCCCGCACGGTCCGGCGCCGGCTCGCCCAGGAAGTGCTGGAGCTGGTGCAGACGGGTGCCGCGCCCGCCGAGATCGCCGCCCGGCTCCGGGTGGCGGCACCGGTCCTGCTGCCCGGCCTGGGGGCGGCCCCGCACTGGCAGGTCGTGGTGGCCCGGGTGGAGTGGGAGGGCGAGCAGGTCGAGGGCGGCCCGGTCGCCCAGTCGCTGCTGGAGGAGATCCTCGTCGACCCGCTGGCGACCGGTCCCGAACCCTCCGACCGGATAGCCGTCGCGCACACCGGCGACGAGGCGATCGCCCTGGTCCCGCTGCCCGCGGTCTCCTCCGAGCACGACGGCTCGGAGACCGGCCTGCTCGCCGAGTCCCTGCTGAGGTCGGTGAGCGAGCCGCTGTCGGCCGGTCTGGACGACGACGGCCGGCTCACCCTCGGCGTCAGCGCCGCCGTGCACTCGGCGGAGGGCCTGCGCGGCGCCCTGGAGGAGGCCCGGCACGCCCGCCGGGTCGCCGCGGCCCGCACCGGCCGGGTGTGCGCCGCCGGCCACCAGGAGCTGGCCTCGCACGTCCTGCTGCTGCCGTTCGTGCCCGACGACGTCCGGCGCGCGTTCACGGCCCGGCTGCTGGACCCCCTGACGGACTACGACCGCCGGCACCGGGCCGAGCTGATCCCGACCCTGGAGGCGTTCCTCGACTGCGACGGCTCCTGGACCCGCTGCGCCACCCGGCTCCACCTGCACGTCAACACGCTGCGCTACCGGGTCGGCAGGATCGAGCAGTTGACGGGACGGGACCTGTCCCGGCTGGAGGACAAGCTGGACTTCTTCCTGGCCCTGCGCATGAGCTGAGGCCGGTGGGGGCGCGCGACGGCCGGAGCAGGTCACGGTCGCGCCCCACTACTTTGTGAAATCTTTCACCCACCCTCTTGGCCCGGCCCCGCGATAGGTGCTGGAATGCGGCCACCACTCAACAGCTCGATGGCGTGCATGGGGAGGGCAACGTGGCGTATACCGCCATGTCTGGTAACGGAACGACCGATGACGATCCACTCCAGACCGCGGTATGGCGGTTGCGCAGCCGGGCCTGCTGGGCCGACGCGGCGGCGCTGCTGCCGCCCGACCGCCCCGCACCGGCGTTGCAGCGGGCCGCGCTGCTGGTCGAACGGTGCCTGTACACCGAGCGCGGCTGGGCGGAGGCGGAGGACGCGCTGCGGACGGCCGAGGCGGTGGCGCACAGCGACGACGAGCGGGGGGCCGCCGCCTGCGAGCGGGGCCAACTCGCCTACACGGCCACGCTGCACGGTGTCCGGGACCGCGCCGACGAGGCGCGGGCCGCGCTCGGCCGGGCGGCGGCGCTGATCGCTCCGGGGGCGCCCGGCAGGGCCCTGCTGGACTTCCGCCGGGGGCTGGTCGCCGAGAACCTGACCCGTTCCCCGCAGGCGGCTCGCGCCGCGTACCGCCGGGCCCACGCGGGTGCCGCCGCACAGGCCGACCCCCTGCTGCTGTCCTTCACCTGGCGGCATCTCGCGGGCCTCTCGCTGCGGGACGGCGAGGTGGCCGCCGCGCGCCACGGCTTCGCCGAATCCCTGCGGATCCGGGAGGAGTTGGGCTATCTGGTGGGTACGGCCCCGGCGCTGGCGTCGCTGGCCGACACCGAGGAGGAGCCGGAGGCGTCCCGGCTCCGCGAGGAGGCCCGCCGCCTGTTCCGTCTCCTGGGCGGCGTACCGACCTGGCTGGCCCGGCACCTGACCCCACCGGCCCCGGGCGCGGCTACGGCGTAAGGGCTGGGGGGCCGACGCGACGGCGTGGGGACGCCAGAGGGGTTCGGCCGCGGGTCGGTGATGCAACGGGTCGGCGGCTCGGAGGCGGCGACGCAGCGGAGTCCGTGGCTCGGAAGGCCGGTGACTCGGGGGCGGCGACGCAGCGAGTCCGTGGCTCGGGGGGCCGGTGGCTCGGGGGCGGCGATGCAGCGGAGTCTGTAGCTCGGGGGGCCGGTGGCGCGGGGGTCGGCGGCTTGGGGGCCGGTGGCTCGGGGTCGGCGGCTTCGGGGGCCGGGGTCAGGACGCGCCGGCGAAGTGTTCGCCCATCAGTCCCCGCACCACGTCCACGTCCCCCGCGGCCAGCGCGTCCAGCAGGGCCGTGTGTTCGGCCGCGTCCGCGACCAGACCGGCCCGCCCGTGCCGGACCGGCGGCCACTGGGAGCGGCGGTGGAGGTCCTCGGCGATCCTGACCAGCTGCTCGTTGCCCGACAGGGCGAGCAGCGCCCGGTGGAACGCGCGGTCGGACTCCGCGTACGCCGCCGGGCAGCCGGTGGCCGCCGCGCGTACCGTCTCCTCGGCGAGGGGCCGCAGCTCGGCCCACCGCTCGGCCGGCACCGTCCGTGCGAGCCGCAGCATCACCGGCACCTCGATGAGCGCGCGCACCTCCGCCAGCTCGGCCAGTTCCCGCGCCCCGCGTTCGACCACCCGGAAGCCTCGGTTGAGCACGACCTCGACGGCGCCCTCCAGCGCGAGCTGCTGCATGGCCTCCCGCACCGGCGTGGCCGAGACCCCGAACCGCTCGCCGAGCACCGGCGCGGAGTACACCTCGCCCGGCTTCAGGTCCCCGCCGGCCAGCGCCGTGCGCAGCGCGTCCAGGATCTGCCCGCGCACCGAGGAGCGCTGCACCGCGGCCCGCGGCCGGGGGATCGGCAGCTCGGCATGCGTGTGCTCGCCGCGCGCCGCACAGGGCTCCACGGCGTCCCGCTCCCGGCCCGCGACGGC
>NZ_WWJT01000664.1 GCF_009865385.1 Streptomyces sp. SID486
GGCTGGGGGCCGGATGGCCGGCGCTCGGGTGCGCCGGGTCCGCCGGAGGCGCGCGCGGCGCCGCCGCCCGGCTCGCCCGCCGGTCTCCGTAGCATCAGGACGAGCAGGACGGCCGCGCGCCGAGGGGCCTGCGTACGCGACGACGACCTGCGGAGGCGACGGCATCATGGACCGGCCACGACCACTCCCCGACGACTCGCTCGACGCCGCTGCGGCCGCGTTCGAGGAGCGGCGCCCCCGGCTCTTCGGGATCGCCTACCGCGTGCTGGGCAGCGTGTCCGAGGCCGAGGACGTGGTGCAGGACGTGTGGGAGCGGTGGCAGGGGGCCGACCGGGGCGCGGTGCTGGACCCCGGGGCGTTCCTGGCGACGATCACGACGCGGCTGGCCGTCAACGTGGCCCGGTCGGCACGGGTACGCCGCGAGGCGTACGTGGGGCCCTGGCTGCCCGAGCCCGTGGACACGAGCGTGGATCCGCAGGTCGGCGCGGAGCGCGGCGAGGCGCTGGAGCTGGCCGTGCTGCTGGTCCTGCAGAGGCTGAACCCCGTCGAGCGGGCCGCGTACGTGCTGCGGGAGGCGTTCCAGTACGCCTACGCCGAGATCGCGGGCATGCTGCAGCTCAGCCAGGCCAACACACGGCAGGTCGTCAGCCGGGCCCGCAAGCGGCTCGCCGCCGAGCGCCGCGAACCGGTCGACGCGGCGCAGCACCGGCGCCTGCTCGACGCCTTCGTGGCGGCGGCGCGGCACGGTGACGTAGCCGGCCTGGAGCGGGTGCTGTCGGCCGACGTCGTCGCCTACGCGGACGGCGACGGCATGCGCGGTGTCGCCCGGGTGGAGGTCGTGGGGGTCCGGCGGGTGGCCCGGATCAGCGCCTTCGCCAGGAAGTTCTTCCCCGGGGCCGAGTACACCGTGGTGGAGGCCAACGGCCGCCCCGGTGTGCTGCTGGCCGTGGACGGGGTCGCGGTGGCGTTGGTGTGCGTCACCGCGGGTCCGGACGGCATCGACGGGCTCTACTGGGTTCTGGCACCCGCCAAACTCCGGGCGTACGAGCGGTCGGCGGACCGGTTCACCGGCCGGCCGTGACCTCGGCCGCCGGGCACCGCCACCGCTGTCCGCGGCCGGGCGGGACCGCCCGGCCGCGGTGACGCGAGTGCGCGGCCGCCGCTCACGCGCGCGGGTCCACACCGCTCACCCGCCGAACGCCCGCCCGGGCCCGGTCACCCGCGGGACGCCGCGACACGCCCCGTCCTGGCCCGGTCACCCGTGGGACGCCTCGGGGCGCCCCGCCCGGGCCCGGTCACCTCCGCTTGAGCCACTCCTCGTAACCGGTGGCCGCGGTGTGCAGGGTGTCGTCGCCGACGAGCACGTCGGGCATGCCCGCGAACAGGCCGGCGGTCTCGTCGGTGACGACGGTGCGCCCGTCCGGCTTCACCGCCAGGGTGATCTCACCGAGCCGGTCGAGTCCGTGGATCTCCGGGCCGCCGATGTTTCGCACGCCGTACGACGGCTCGGACCAGGCCGCCTCGGCGACGGCGGCGGCCACGTCGGCGGAGGCGATCGGGCGCAGCCGCACGGAGGGCATGCGCACCTGCTCGCCCTCGGTGGACATGTCCATCACCGGAGCGATGAACTCGAAGAACTGCGTGGCGCGCACGATGCTGTACGGGACGCCGCTGTCGCGCACGGCTTCCTCCTGCGCGACCTTGGCGCGGTAGTAGCCGTAGTCGGGCACCTGATCGACGCCCACGATGGAGAGCGTGACATGGTGCCGCACGCCCGCCTTCTTCTCGGCGTCGATCAGGTGCCGCGCCGAGCGGGTGAAGAAGTCCAGCGCCGGCTCGGTGTCGAAGGAGGGGGAGTTCGACACGTCCACGACCACGTCCGCGCCCTGGAGGGCCTCCTCCAGGCCCTGGCCGGTGAGGGTGTCGACGCCCGTGGAGGGGGAGGCCGCCACGGCCTCGTGACCACGCTCGCGCACCAGCGCGACCACCTGGGAGCCGATGAGGCCCGTACCGCCGATGACCACGATCTTCATCACTGTCTCCATCTGCTGATCCGTTCTCCCTGCGGGTACCGGCGGACGCCCGCCGGCCCGGCGCGGCAAGCCGCACACCAGGGAGACAGGGCAGCGGGCACATCTGTGACACCCGGCTTCGGCACACAGCCCTCAGCCGGTCCTCACGGCCCCCGCGTCCAAGCTCACCCCGGACGGGAGGCCCCGCAAGACGACGACGGCGAGGCGGCGGCGAGGCGGCGGCGGCGAGGCCGCCGGCGGTGGGAGCCGTCGACCGCGTCCCCGGGAATCCGTGCCGGTGGTGCCGGGTTGCCCACGGTGACGACGCGGGGGACCGCGGGGAGGAGACCGGAGCCGATGAGCCTGCGCCAGTACGAGTACGCCCTGGCCGTCGCCGAGGCGGGCTCGGTGACGGCGGCGGCGGAACTGCTGCACGTCGCCCAGCCGTCGGTGTCCCAGCAGATCCGCGGCCTGGAGCGGGAACTCGGCGTGGAACTGTTCGCCCGGACGCCGACCGGACTGGTGCCCACCGTGGTCGGCCGCGCGTTCCTGCGGGAAGCGGAGGTCGCCGTGAGCGCGTCTCGGCGGGCACGCGCGACGGCCCGGGCCGGTGCCGACGACCTGGTGGGCGAGCTGGTCGTGGCGGTGCAGATGGGCTTCGGCACGCGGCAGCTGCCGGGCGCACTGGGCGCACTGCGCCGCCGCTTCCCGCGGCTGGAGGTCACCGTCTTCGAGGAGCCCGGCTCCGGCGAGCTGGACCGGCTGTGCCGCCGGGGCGTGCTGGACCTCGCCTTGATGGCGGCGTGCGAGCGCAGTCCCGGCCACGCCCACCGCCTCGGCGACGAGGAGTTCGTCGTGGTGCTGGGCGCCGGGCACCGGAAGCTGGCGGCGGACCGGGTGGACCTGCGCGAACTGGCGGGCGAGCCGTGGGTGCGGTTCGACCGCGACAGCGCGCTCGACGCCACGTTGCTCAGCGTGCTGGGGGACAACGGCCTGACCCCGGTCACGGCCGCCCGCGTGTCCCAGACGGCGACGGCCGTGCGGTGGGCCGCCCAGGGGCTGGGGGTGACACTCGTGCCCGCCTCCGCGGTGCCCGACGGTCACGAGCACCTCGTCCGCCCGATGCTCCCGGTCGTGTCCCGGCCCGTCATCGCGGTGCTCCGGCACGGCGCGGGCCCGGCGGAGACGGCGCTGCTCGAGTACCTGCGCCAGGAGACCTGGGCTCCGGGCGGAACGGCGGGACAGGCTCAGAGCTGGGTGGCGCCTCCGTCCACGGCCAGCTCGGCGCCGGTGGTGTAGGTGGCGTCGAACGCGAGGAACGAGGCCGCCCTGGCGATCTCCTCGGGGGTGCCGAAACGCTGCATCGGGTTGTCCGCGATCAGCTGCGCCTTGAACTGTGCCGCCGCCTCCTCGGTCATCGCGCGGTCCAGGATGCCGGTGTCGACGGGGCCGGGACTGACCGCGTTGACCCGGATCCCGCGCGGGAGCAGCTCGCGGGAGAGGCTGCGCGCCAGCGAGCGCAGCGCCGCTTTGCCGGCCGCGTAGACACTGGACTCCGGGATGCCCATGACGTTCGCGACCGAGGTGGTGAGGACGACTCCGGCGCCGTCGCTCAGCAGCGGGGCGAGCTTCTGGACGGTGAAGTAGGCGCCCTTGACGTTGACGGCGAACAGCTCGTCGTACACCTCCTCGGTCGTCGACTCGAAGGGCGTGAGGGTGGCGATGCCCGCGTTGACGAACAGGGCGTGGACCGTGCCGAGTTCGTCCCTCACCCGGTCGGCCAGGACATCCAGGTCGGCCAGGGCGGACACATCACCCCGGACGGTCACCGCGTTCGTGCCGAGCCGCTCCCGGGCGGCGTCGAGCGTGGTCTGGGAACGACCGGTGATCACCACCCGCCCTCCGCCGTCCACCAGCAGCTTCGCCATGGCGAACCCCATGCCGCTGCCGCCACCCGTGATCACCGCGTTCTTTCCGCTGTACTTTCCCATGCCGAAGATCCTTCGTTCTCTCTGTTCCGCATTGCGCCACCGCGTATCGCCGCCGACGCCACCCTCCCGGGAATTCCCGGACCGTACGTCCTGGTGGTCATGCCACCGGTCCTTTCGACGGCGAATTCGACCGCCCTACGGACAAAGGTCGTACACCGAGGGCGAAACCGCACGGACATCGCGGTGAACACCTCGTCGAGCCGTTTCACGGTACGGCCGGAAAAGAACGCGGAGCAAAGACGAAATGTCAGCAGCCGGTATAGGAAAGTCCTATGGCACCGCGGCGCCGGGCCGGCCGCCCCAGGAAGGCCGGCCGGCCCGGCGGCTCGTGGCGATCACTCCGATGGCGGATACAGGGGGCGGGAGCCGAATGGTGAGGTGGGCTCGCAGGTCGATCACCTGCCGGCCGAACACCTCCACCCACGGGAGACCCGCGACCATGAAACGACTCACCACCGCCCTCGCCGCAGCCCTGTTCACCGTCGGCGCCGTCCTCGCCACGTCGGCGGCGGCACAGGCCGCGGACTGCCGTTCCGGCTACTTCTGCGTCTGGACCGACGCGAACTTCAACGGCCTGAAGATCGAGCACAGCGGCGACGACCACTGGTGGGAGGGGGACATGTTCGAGCAGGACTCCTCGTGGGCGAACCACGGTCTGTCCGGCCCCGGAGTCAAGGACCACGTCCAGGTGCACGACGGCCGTGAGCTGCTGGGGCGCGTCACCCTCTGTCTGGCCCCCGGCCAGGAGGTCGGCTACGACGCGGGCGCGAACGACCAGGGCGGCTCCCACACCTGGACCGCCGGCTGCTGATCGCCTGGCCGGGACATCGCCGGAGTCCCGGCGCGTCCCCGGGGGCGCCCCGGCCCGGCGCCGTCGGCGTCAGGCCGACTCCCGCACGACCAGCTCCGGCTCGAACACGACCGATGCGGGTTCGGTGCGGACGCCATGGATGTGTTCGTCGAGGAGGCGGGCCATCTCGGCGGCCATGTCCTCCACGGGCTGGCGCACGGTCGTCAGAAGGGGCCGCCCGGAGACGGCCACGCTGGAGTCGTCGAAGCCGACCACCGCCACGTCCTCGGGCACCCGCCGGCCGTGTGCCCGCAGTACCTGGCAGACACCGCGGGCCATGATGTCGTTCGCCGCGAACACACCGTCCACGTCGGGGTGTTCGGCCAGCAGACGGGTCATGGCTGCGTAGCCGCTGTCCAGGGTGAAGCCGCCCTCGGCGACGGGCACGTGGGGCAGGCCCCGGTGGGCGAGGGCGTCACGGAAGCCGGCCAGCCGCTCCTGGCTGGCGGCGACCGCCAGCGGCCCGCACACGGTGGCCGGCCTGCGGCAGCCGCGGGCGAGCAGGTGCTCGGCGGCGAGCCGGCCGCCGTCCCGGTGGGCCAGGTCGACATAGCTGAGCGGGACGGGACGCACGGGTCGGGCGAAGAGCACCGCGGGCAGCCCGGCCTCGGCGAGGAGCGCGGGGAGCGGGTCGTCGGCGTGGCTGGAGACCACCAGGGCGCCGTCGGCCCGGCCCTGCCTCAGGTAGGTCACCACCTCGTGGCGTGAGCCGGCCGACTCGGCGAACATCAGCACCGGGTGGACGGAGCGCGGGCGGAGGTGGCCGACGATCCCGGCGACCACCCGGCCGAAGAACGGGTCGGCGAACACCCGGGCGGCGAAGGCGGCCTGGGCCTCGTCGGAGGTGTCCCCCGCACCGGAGACCACCAGCGCCACGGTCTCGGCCCGCCGTGTGACCAGGGAACGGGCCGCCCGGTTGGGCGCGTAACCGGTGCGTTCGATGGCCTGGCGGACCACTTCCTGGATCGCCGGATCCACGTTCCGGACGCCGTTGACGACCCGGGAGACGGTGGCCCGGGAGACGCCGGCCTCCCGGGCGACGTCCTCCAGGGTCGGGGCCTGTCTGCTCATGTCCGGCACCCTAACGGCCCGGCGGCCCACGCGGATAGAGCGCTCTCCGGCACCTGAGCGCCCCCGACCAGCCCAGGCCGACCC
>NZ_WWJT01000665.1 GCF_009865385.1 Streptomyces sp. SID486
GCCGGCCCGCGTGGCGAGCCCCGTGGCGCCGGACCCGGCGCACTCCTGGAGTGCCGCCCCGGCCGGCCGGCCCGTCGTGTCGTTCGCGGAACCCGAGCTGTCCGGCGTGCGCACGCGCCTGCGGGTGGGGCCGCGCACCGCCGCTGCCGCCGCCTGCCTCGTGCTCGGCCTCGGCCTCATCAGCGGCGCCCTCACCGGGAGTTGGCTCACCGGTGACGGCGAGGACTCCGGCCCCGCGAACGCGTTCAGCACCGCCGGAACCCTCTGGCACAGCGTGCCCGTGGACGGTCTGTTCCCGCCCACCGTCCAGGGCACGGGCGCCGGCCCCGGCGGCGCCGACCGCAGCTGGACCCGCATCGCCGTGGCCCCGGACACCGGCTGTGCCCACGCCTTCGACCCGCTGCTGCGCACCGCCCTCGCCCCGGTCGGCTGCCGGCGCCTGCTGCGCGCCACCTACACCGACGCCACCCAGAGCTACGTCACCACCGTCGGCCTGCTCTTCACCGACGCCGACCCCGCCGCCATGGCCGCGCTCGCCGCCCGCTTCCGCGACGAACACCTGGACCGGCGCGCCGACCTGATGCCCCGTCCGTACGCGGCCCCCGGCACCGCCGCCGCCGGCTTCGGCGACGCACAGCGGGCCACCTGGACCGTCTCCGTCCTCACCGACGCCCCCGTCGTCGCCTACGCCGTCTCCGGCTGGGCCGACGGCCGTACCGTCGACTCGCCCCAGCCCGCCGCGGACGCCGTCCGCTCCGGCGCCACCACCGCACCCGCCCAGGCCGGCCTCGGCAACGAGGCGAAGGGCCTGGCCGACCGCGTCCAGCGGCGTCTGCGCCAGACCGTCGGCACGGCAACGGAGGAGCCCTCGTGAAACGGTCCGGGTACGGCCGCCGCCGCGTCGGCGCCCCCGCGGCGGCGATGAGCCTGCTGCTCGCCGGCTCCCTCGCCCTGCTGCCGTCCACCGCCGCCCACGCCGACGGACTGCGCGCCCAGCAGTGGGGGCTGTCCGCCCTCCACCTCGAGGAGGCGTGGCGGACCACGAAGGGCCGGGGCATCACCGTCGCCGTCCTCGACACGGGCGTGGAGGCGGACCATCCGGACCTGGCCGGCAACGTCCTGCCCGCCAAGGACATGATCGGTTTCGGCGCCGGCCCCGGTGACCGCACCTGGGCCCGGCACGGCACCGCCATGGCCGGCATCATCGCCGGTCACGGCCACGGCCCCGGCGACTCCGACGGAGTCCTGGGCGTCGCGCCCGAGGCGAAGATCCTGCCGGTCCGCGTGATCCTGGAGGACGGCGACCCCGCCCGTGCCAAGGCCCGCACCACCCGCGGCAACGCCCTCGCCGACGGCATCCGCTGGGCCGCCGACCACGGCGCCGACGTCATCAACCTCTCCCTCGGCGACGACTCCGACTCGGCCCACCCGGAGCCCGGTGAGGACGAGGCCGTGCAGTACGCCCTGAAGAAGGGCGTGGTCGTCGTGGCCTCCGCGGGCAACGGCGGCGACAAGGGCGACCACGTGTCCTACCCGGCCGCCTACCCGGGGGTCATCGCCGCGACCGCCGTGGACAAGTACGGCACCCGCGCCGCCTTCTCCACCCGCCGCTGGTACGCGGCCGTCAGCGCGCCCGGCGTCGACGTCGTCATCGCCGACCCCGACCACAAGTACTACGCGGGGTGGGGCACCAGCGCGGCCTCCGCCTTCGTGTCGGGCGCGGCGGCCCTGATCAGGGCCGCCCGTCCCGGCCTCGCTCCGGCGCAGATCAAGGACCTTCTGGAGGACACCGCCCGGGACGCCCCGGTCGGCGGCCGGGACGACTCCCGCGGCTTCGGCATGATCGACCCGGCGGCGGCCCTGCGGGCCGCGGCCCGCCTGCGGCCCCAGGGGCGCCTGCACGCGGCGGCGTACGACGGGAAGTACTTCGGCCCCGGCCCGGACACCGCCGCGGCCGCGGGCGGCGCCGCCGACTGGGCGGCCCCGCTCGCCGGCGGCGCGGGCGGGGTCCTGCTGGTGGCCGGGGTGATCCTCTGGCGAGGCCGCAGAAGACAGCCCTGACCCGGCCCGCCCCCGCCCCCGCCCCCGCCCCTGGACAGGAAAGCATCCGCCCGGTGTCGTCCGACCTGGTGTCGTCCGGTCGGGTGTCACGCGTCCGGGTGTCACGCGTCCGGGTTCACGCGTCGCCGAACACCGACACCGCCGCCCGTGCCGCCGCCTCCACCAGGGCGATGCCGCTCGCCTGGCTCGTCGTGCCGTCCGACAGCACCGCCACCAGGTACTCCGTGCCGTCCCCCGTCACCCGGCCGATGCTGTTGACGTCCCACAGTCCCGTCGCGCTGCGCGGCAGCCACCCGTTCTTGAGGGCCGGGGAGCCGTCCGCCGTGGCCGCCGAGACGCCCCACCGCTGGTCGGCCCGCACCGCCCCCATCAGCCCCCGCACATAGCTCCGCGAGGTCGCGCTCAGCTCCGACTTCGCGCCGAACACCTGCTGGAGCAGCACCAGTTGGTCCGCCGCGGTGGTCCGGGTCAGCCCCCACAGCCCGCCGTCCCCGCCGACGGTCCGGGTCAGCCCGAAGCGCTCGTTCGCCGCGTCCAGCCCGGCCGCCCGCCCGATCGTCTCCCACAGGGCCGTGGCGGCCGCGTTGTCACTGCTCTCGATCATCTTCGCGGCGTACGCCTTCTCGGCGGCCGTCAGCTGCCGGCCCGCGTCCTGCGCCCGCAGCAGCAGGGCGGCCAGGATGTCGACCTTGACGACGCTCGCCGTGTCGAAGACCGCGTCGCCATACACGGCGCTCTCACCGGAACCCACCGCCAGGACCGCCGCCGACACCCTCGCGCCCGCGGGCACCGACACCTTCGCCATCGCCGCGCCCAGCAGCGCGTCCCGGTCCACCGCGGACTCCGTCACGGGTTCCACCGACGCCTCCTCGCCCGCCCCGGCCGAGGACGTGGCCGAGGGCGCCGTCGCCGACGATACGGCCGCCGCCCCGGGGTGCGTGCGCGCCTCCATCCAGACCGAGCCGCCGGCCGTGACCCCGCCCACGGTGGCGACGGCGAGCGCGGCACGCAGCAGCGCTCCGCGCCGGGTCGGGCGGGCACGGCGACGACGGGAAGCTCGGGGGGAGTGCATGCCGGGATGCTCGGAGCCCGCACTGTGCGCCCCGTGGGACCGGCGTGAGATCCGGGTCAGGAGAGGCTGAGATTCCCGTGAGGACGCGTGCCCGGCCTCCCGTGCGGCGGGCCGGCGGGGTGCCGATAGGGTCGGTGACCGTGGCGAACAAGAACATTCCCGACTCCGGCTTCTCCGACGACGACGGCTCCGCCGACCCCCGGCTGAGCGCGGCGCTCGCCGCCTGGGCCGAGGACCGCAGCGCACTCGGCGCGGTGCTGGAGGCGCTGAAGGGCGCCCGCCTGCTGGTCCCCGTCGTCGCCGTGCTCGGCGAGGTCGAGGAGGACGAGAACGGGCTGCGCCGCGAGAAGACCAGCGACATGGCCGTACCCACCCTGAAGGCCGGCCACCGCACCGCCCTGCCCGCCTTCACCTCCACCGACTCCCTCGCCCGCTGGGACCCCGCGGCCCGCCCGGTCGCCGTACCGCTGCACCAGGCGCTGGAGGCCGCCGCCCACGAGAAGGCCGACACGGTCGTGCTGGACCTCGCCGGGCCCGTGCCGTTCGAGCTGACGGGCCCCGCGCTGCTCGCCCTCGCCGAGGGCCGCACCAGCACCGACCCGCTCGCCGACCCCGCCGTGGTGGAGGCCGTCCGCGCGGCGGTGGCGGCGGAGCCCGCCGTGCTCCGCGCCCACCTCGGGCCCGGACAGGCCGACGGCACCCTCGCCCTCGTGCTGGACGCGGCCGCCCCGCCCGCCGAGGCCGCCCGCGCGGTCGCCGAGCGGCTCGCCGCCGACGAGACACTGAGGGCCCGCCTGGTGCGCGGCCTCGACCTGGCACTGCTGCCGGCCGGGACCACGCCTCCGGGCGAGCCCCTGTACGTGAAGGGTTAGGCCGGTATCAGCCGAAGACCGGGCCGGTGTACTTCTCGCCCGGCCCCTGGCCCGGGTCGTCCGGGACGATCGACGCCTCGCGGAACGCCAGCTGCAGCGACTTCAGGCCGTCGCGCAGCGGCGCCGCGTGGAAGGAGCTGACCTCGGTGGCGCCCGCGTCCAGCAGGCCGGCGAGGGCGGTGATCAGCTTCCGGGCCTCGTCCAGGTCCTTGTACTTCTCGCCCTCCTCGCTCAGCCCGAGCTTCACGGCGGCGGCGCTCATCAGGTTGACGGCGACCGTCACGATCACCTCGACGGCGGGGACCTCGGCGATGTCCCGGGTCATCGCGTCGAAGTCGGGGGACTCAGGAGGGGTGTCACTCATGCCCCAAACGATAGGCGGTCCGGTCCGGCGCCCTTCAATTAGCCCTTGTCAAGCGATCCTGCTAACCTGGTGGACGACCGGCCGGTCATGCCATGTGCGAATCATGCGGGACCGGCCCACAAGTGGAGGCTCCGATCTCCCACCTGACCGTCCTCCGGGGCGGCGGGTCTCCGGTCAGGCGGCCACCATCGTTCCGTACGGACGATGGAGTCGCCCGAATGTGCGCCCCGCGGTCACCGCGGCGGTGCTCCGGTAGTCATTGGAGCCCGCCCGCCTGTGATCGTCCGGGGCATTTTTTGTGCTTCGGCGCGGTTAGGTCTCAACGAACACAGACGTTACGCGGCTGTCCGCCAGACCGCCGTGTGGTGCTACCGAGGAGGATCCATCAGCGCCGAGCCCCGCATCAACGACCGGATTCGCGTTCCCGAGGTGCGACTTGTCGGTCCCAGTGGCGAGCAGGTGGGCATTGTCCCGCTCGCTAAGGCACTGGAGCTTGCGCAGGAGTACGACCTGGACCTGGTCGAGGTCGCGGCGAACGCCCGTCCGCCCGTGTGCAAGCTCATGGACTACGGGAAGTTCAAGTACGAGTCGGCCATGAAGGCCCGTGAGGCGCGCAAGAACCAGGCGCACACGGTCATCAAGGAGATGAAGCTCCGGCCGAAGATCGACCCGCACGACTATGACACCAAGAAGGGTCACGTCGTCCGGTTCCTCAAGCAGGGCGACAAGGTCAAGATCACGATCATGTTCCGTGGTCGCGAGCAGTCCCGGCCCGAGCTGGGCTACCGACTGCTGCAGCGCCTCGCGGAGGACGTCCAGGACCTCGGGTTCGTCGAGTCGAACCCGAAGCAGGACGGCCGCAACATGATCATGGTTCTCGGTCCGCACAAGAAGAAGACCGAGGCGATGGCCGAGGCCCGCCAGGCGCAGGAGGCCCGCAAGGCCGAGGCGAAGGCGAACCCCGGCAAGTCGCAGAACCCTGCCGAGGCTGAGGCGTCGTCGGAGGAGCCCGCCGAGGCTCCGTTCGAGGAGCCTGCCGAGGCGTGATCCCGGGGGACACCCGTCCCCGAGGATGTAACCGATACAAGAGCGACGCTCCACCGTGCCCGGTTTCACGACCGGGCACCGGAGCGCCACCGACGAGGAGATAACGGCGCTATGCCGAAGAACAAGTCGCACAGCGGTGCCAGCAAGCGCTTCAAGGTCACCGGCTCCGGCAAGGTGCTCCGCGAGCGCGCCGGCAAGCGCCACCTGCTCGAGCACAAGTCGTCCCGCGTCACGCGTCGCCTCACCGGCAACGCCGAGATGGCCCCGGGCGACGCCGCGAAGATCAAGAAGCTTCTCGGCAAGTGACGTACCCGGCGCTCGCCATCCACTGAGCGCCGTACGGCACCACCGGGACCCAGTCGTTTCCGGGTCGTGTGAGTACCACCACGACCCCGCTACAAGGAGTTAACAAGTGGCACGCGTCAAGCGGGCAGTCAACGCCCACAAGAAGCGCCGGGCGATCCTCGAGCAGGCCTCCGGCTACCGCGGTCAGCGTTCGCGCCTGTACCGCAAGGCCAAGGAGCAGGTCACCCACTCGCTGGTCTACAACTACAACGACCGCAAGAAGCGCAAGGGCGACTTCCGTCAGCTGTGGATCCAGCGCATCAACGCCGCTGCCCGCGCGAACGGCATCACCTACAACCGCTTCATCCAGGGTCTGAAGGCCGCGAACATCGAGGTCGACCGCAAGATCCTGGCCGAGCTGGCCGTGAACGACGCCAACGCCTTCGCGGCGCTGGTCGAGGTCGCGCAGAAGGCGCTGCCGTCGGACGTCAACGCTCCGAAGGCCGCGTGACGCCGCGCTGGCTCTGAGCCGACGTTCACTGGAGGACCCGCAGGCTGACCGGCTTGCGGGTCCTGTTGTTGGGGCCGCGAGGAGGCGTGCGGCCGCGGGCCGGCCATGATCGCCCGCGCCGTCCC
>NZ_WWJT01000666.1 GCF_009865385.1 Streptomyces sp. SID486
GCCCCGGCGCGGTCCGCGTCCCGTGCGCCGCTCCCGGCGCCGGCGGGACGGGGCGGCCCTGAGCGGGATGCTCATCGCCCTCTGTGTCGGCGCGCTGCTCGCGGCGGTCGTGCTCGCGGGCGCCCGGGGGCGCTGCTGACGGGCCCGGCGGACAGCCGAAGGGCCGCATCCCCACTGGCGTCCAACCCAGGGGATACGGCCCTCCAGCTCGTCACCGAGCCCTTTTCGGCCCGCTCAGACCGCGATCGCGACCTCGGCGAGCCCGCCCTGCTGGGCGACCACCGTGCGGTCCGCGGTGCCGCCCGGCACCAGGGCGCGGACGGTCCACGTGCCTTCGGCCGCGTAGAAACGGAACTGGCCGGTCGCGGAGGTGGGGACCTCCGCCGTGAACTCGCCGGTCGAGTCCAGGAGACGGACGTAGCCCGTCACCGGCTCGCCGTCGCGGGTCACCTGACCCTGGATCGTGGTCTCACCGGGCTTGATCGTCGAGGCGTCCGGGCCGCCGGCCTTCGCTCCGCACATGCTGTTTCTCCAGAGGGGTCTGACCGGGAGGTCGGTCGGGATGGGTTGCGGGACTTACTTGTTGGCGCCGAGCTCGATCGGCACGCCGACGAGGGAGCCGTACTCGGTCCAGGAGCCGTCGTAGTTCTTGACGTTCTCCACGCCGAGCAGCTCGTGCAGCACGAACCAGGTCAGGGCCGAGCGCTCACCGATGCGGCAGTAGGCGATCGTGTCCTTGGCGAGGTCGACGCTCTCCTCGGCGTAGAGGGCCTTCAGCTCCTCGTCCGACTTGAAGGTGCCGTCGTCGTTGGCGTTCTTCGACCACGGGATGTTGCGGGCGGACGGGACGTGGCCCGGACGCTGCGACTGCTCCTGCGGGAGGTGGGCCGGGGCGAGCAGCTTGCCGGAGAACTCGTCGGGCGAACGGACGTCGACCAGGTTCTGCGAGCCGATCGCGGCGACGACGTCGTCACGGAAGGCGCGGATCGAGGTGTCCTGCGCCTTGGCCTTGTAGTCGGTCGCGGCGCGCTCGGGCACCTCGCTGCCGTCGACCAGCTCGCGGGCGTCCAGCTCCCACTTCTTGCGGCCGCCGTCCAGGAGCTTGACGTTCTCGTGGCCGTACAGCTTGAAGTACCAGTAGGCGTAGGAGGCGAACCAGTTGTTGTTGCCGCCGTAGAGGACCACCAGGGTGTCGTTGGCGATGCCCTTCTTCGACAGGAGCTTCTCGAAGCCCTCCTGGTCGATGAAGTCACGGCGGACCGGGTCCTGGAGGTCCTTGGTCCAGTCGATACGGATCGCGTTCTTGATGTGGTTCTTCTCGTAGGCGGACGTGTCCTCGTCCACCTCGACGATGGCGATGGCCGGGTCGTCCAGGTGCTGCTCCAGCCAGTCGGCGTCGACCAGGACGTCGGTGCGGCTCATGCTCTTCTCCTCCGGGGCAGTTACGGCGGGGCGTGCGAGTGGCGAAAGGGGGCGCGCTCGCTGCGCGAGCGGCGCACGGGTGCCCTGAGGGCAGGGCTGGGTGAGGCGCGCAGGCGCGGGGCTTGCGCTCAGAAGGGGCGACAGAGCATGGCGGCGACGCGGCACAGGTCAACTGCCCGCCGCTTCGTGAGAACCGCCTGTCCCCGCGGCTGGAGGACGCTCGTCGAATACCGCATGGGCCCGATCGTAGGGACGTACGGGCGGGCGTGTCACCGCCGTGTCATATGGCGAGATTCATTCGTCCGAATGGCGGGATGAAAAAAGCGTCCGGAGGGTCCTCGCGGGACCTCCGGACGCTCGGGGGCGTCGAACATCTGCGGTGCGGACAGGGGCGTCTCGCCAGTCGGACAGCCGCCGTTCCGGCGCCGTCCCGCACGTGTTCCCGGTGCCTACCCCGCCAGCCGGACGTCCGAACCCTTGACGCTGATCTCCACGCCGTCCGGCGCGGCCTGCACCTTGTCCAGCTTGATGCCGCCGGGCAGCTGGTCGATGGCCTGCTGGAAGTCGGTGATCGCGCGGACGCGGTCCTCGGCGACCGCGGCGGCGCCCAGCTCGGGCAGCGAGTCCGCGTGGACCTCGACCTTGTTGTTCACCACGCGCACCGAGCTGAGCACGGACACGGTCTGGTCGATCGGCAGGGGACCGAGCGTGCCGGTCACCTTGGCGGCCACCTTGATCTTGCCGTTGCCGCCGTCGGACAGGGCGACGACCCTGGCCGTCAGGCCGGGGACGACCTCGGTCGGCTCGGGCTTCGCGGTCTTCAGCAGCTCGGCGTAGGAGACCGTCGCGGTGCCGGTCGCGGTGGCCGCGGTGGCGGAGCTGTAGTCGCCGGAGAACTCGACGCCCTTCATGTCGGCCTTCAGGTCGTCGACCCGGATGGTCTGGCCGGCCTTGCCGGTGGCCGCGTCGTAGCTCTTGATGCCGACCTCGACGTCGTCCAGGGAACCGCCCGCGACCTGGGTGAGGAAGGGGAAGCCCTTGATGTCCACGTCCGGGGCCGAGGACAGGTTCTCGTTCGCCTTCAGCTTGTCGGCGGCCTCGCCCTCCGCGAAGTGCACCGCGACCCGGTCCACGACGACGAACAGCGCGCCCAGGATCACGACGACGATGAGGAGTATTCGCAGGCCTCGCATGTGGTGGTTCCCCCGGGTCGGTGACGGATGCGGAAAGTCCGGAACGGATACGCCACGGTAACCCCGCGGCGCCCGCGGTGAGGACTTTGTGGATCAGTTGTGACAGGGGCCGCCGGACCTACTCTGGAACCATGTACGCCCGGCGACGGCACCTCTACTTCGCCATGATGGGGACCTGCATCGGTCTGTTCGTCCTGGCCTGGGCGGTCGTGCGCATCTGGTCCGTCCCCGCCGCCGTGGGCCTGTGTGTCGTGGCGATGGTCATCCCGCCGGTCGCCGCGATGGTCGCCAACCGGCGGGGGCCGGAGGACCGCTGGTGGGACGACCCCTCCGGTGATCCGCAGTCGGACGACTGGTGGGACGAGCTGGACGGCAAGAAGCGTCCGCCCCGCTAGCCGCCGGGCCCGTGCCCCGGACCCGCCGGCCGGGATCAGTAGACGAGCGCCTGCGTCCCGTCGCCGAGTGCCTCCTGGACGAAGACCTGGGCGCCCGCGATCCGGACCCCCTCGATGACGTCCTTCTCCGTGATCTCCCGGCGGGCGGCGCACTGCGTGCACAGCGTGATCCGGCCGGCGGCGAGGATCGACTCGATCAGGTCGGGCAGCGGCGCGGCGTGCGGCAGCTCGAACTCGGCGGCCCGCCCGGGCAGCGCGAACCAGGACGACTCCCCGGTCAGCCACAGCGAGACCTCCACCCCGCTGGCCACCGCCACCGCCGCCACCGTGAACGCCTGCGAGCAGCGCTCGGGGGCGTCCGCCCCTGCCGTCACCTTGATCACGAGCTTCTTCGCCATGACCGAATCGTAATCCGCTTGCCCACAACTCCATGCACATGACATCAGTCTCCTGTGCGGGCGTGACCCGGGAAGCCGTGCTTCCCGATCCGTGGAAGGAGACCTGTGGACGTGTCGGAGAGAGCCGAGCCGGAGCCGGCCGGACCGGTGCCCGGCGGACCGCCGGCGGCGCCGGCCCCGCCGGTGGCGGACGGATCCCCGGGCGGGCCGGCGGACACCGGGCACCCGGAGCCGCGGCGCGCACGGAGGGGCCGTACGCCCCTGCTCGTGGCGGGCGCGGCCGTGCTCGGCCTGATCGCCGGCACCTGCGCCGGCTACCTCGTCCAGGCCGGCCGCGGCCCCACCCCGCTGCCCCCGCTGTCACAGCCGGACCTGGCCCGGGGCACGGGGAAGCCGCCCGAGCCGCTGTCCGCCGCTCAGGACCACCGGGTCAGGACCGACGGCGACCTGCGCAGGCTCCTGCTGCCGAAGCCCGCCGACGCGCGCGCGGACGATCTCGCGCCCGGCACGGACGGCTGGCTGGACCTCACCCAGCTGGCGGAGACGTACAACCAGCCGGCGCGCGGCTACGGCTGGCAGCTCAGCAGGGAGTTCCGGCGCGCCGCCGTGACCGCCTGGCGCGAGAACGGCACCCGCACGGTCCGGATCCGGCTGCTCCAGTACCGGCAGGAAGAGGTGCTCGGCGCGTCCGACGCGGCCGAGGACGCCTACTACTGGGCCGCGATCGGCGACGACACCGACAGCTGGCCGGTCCCGGGCACCGGCGACGGCATGGCATACGTGCACACCGCGCCCGAGCACGACTTCGACGCGAAGGTGTACAGCGCGGAGGCGCACGCGTGGCGCGGGGACATCGCCATGCAGATCTATGTCTACGACACCGAGCCGGTCGCGAAGAAGACCATCCTCGGTCTCGCCGAGCGGCAGATGGAGCGGCTGTGACGACCGGGAACACCGAACACGACGTCCAGGCCCCGCAGACCGGACCGGTGCCTGCGGGGGTGTCCGGACCCTCCGCGGCCCGCCCCCGCCGCCGTGCCGGTCTCGTGGCCGGTGGCACGGCGCTGCTGCTCGCCGTCGCCGGGGCCGTCGGCTGGACCGCGGTGGCCGTGCACGGCGCCGACCGCGACCCCGGCGCGGCCACCTGGCGGCTGCCCGCGGCCACCGCGGACGAGCCGGCCGGGGTGAAGGACACCGGCCTGAGCGCCATGCTGCTGCCCTACGGCAAGGACCGGTACGGGCGCGGCCCGGACTCGGCCGCGTTCGGCTCCGACGTCGAGCTGAGCGGCCGGCAGGCCACGGCCCTGCGCAAGCGGGCCCTGGCGGAGGTGCCACGCTCCCGGCGGCGGCTGCTGGAGCGCCAGATCGACCGGAACCCCGTCAAGGGCATGGCGCTGCGCAGCTACCTGAGCAGCCCCGCCCCGGACGCCTCGGAGGCGTCCACCGGCGGGGTGTTCACGATCGAGATCGTGCTCACGCGCATGGACCGCGACACCGCGCGCTCCACGAGCGCCTACCAGCGGATGTTCCTGAACGCCATGAAGGGCCTGCGCAAGGGGCCGGCCGTCGCGGGGCACGAGGACACCGTGTGCTTCCTGCCGCCGGCCGACCGGACCGAACGGCTCGACCAGATGGTGTGCTCCGGGTACGTCGGAGACGTCCTGGTCACCACCAGCGCGAACGCGGCCAAGCCGCTGGACAGGGAGGGCGTGGCGGAGATGGTCGCCGCGCAGCTCGACCGCATCGAGGACCCGGGGAAGGCCGTATGACCGAGCAGACACAGGCGGAGCGACCGGTCCAGGAGACCGCGGTGCCCGCCCCGCCGCCCCTCCCGCCCGGGCCGCCGCCCGTCGCCGCCCCGGAGAAGGACCGCACGGTGCTGCGGGCGGCGCTGCGCTGGACCGCGGCCGCGGTCGTCTTCGCCGTGGCCGGGGCCGGGACGGCGTACGGGATCACCCGGATGGACCGGACGGACCTCCCGGGCCTGGCCACCGCCTCCGACGGGCGCTGGGACTACCCCGAGCTGGTCAGGCCGCCGGTGCCGGCCGGCAGCCCGGGTCCGCTCGCGGACGCCAACCGGTCCGGGACCCACTACGCCGACCTGCGCGCCCTGGTGCTGCCCGCGCCCAGGGGCGCCGAGACCGACCCGGCGCTGCGCGGCACGGACGGCTGGCTGGCGACGAAGGACTTCCTCGCCCAGTACCCGGACGCCTACGACCGCCGTGATCTGGGCCGCCGGCTCACCGACCACGGCCTGCGGCACATCGCGGCCCGCGGCTGGACCGCCCCGGACGGCACCCGGACCCGGATCCAGTTGCTCCAGTTCGACACCGCGGCCGTCGCCGACGAAGTGATGGACACCGGCCTCGCGGACTCCGCCGTGCCCACCTACAAGGTGCGCGGTGCCGACGACAGCATCCTGGACGACACGTTCCCGGAGCGGGCCCGGATCGACGGGATCAGGCTCGTCCCGTACACGGAGGCCGAGCCGTACGGCGCCGAGCAGGTACGGCAGGCCTACCTCGCGGCCGGGGACACCGTCGCGGTGATCACGCTGTCCCGCGCGGGGGGTGTGGGCGCCGTGCCGTTCCGGCAGACCGTCACCCTGCAGAGCGAGCTGCTCGCCTGAGCCGACCTCGTCGGGAGGGCCGGGCCGGGGCCGCGTAAGCTGGGCTGCGGCTCTGTCGTATGCCCACCCCCGCTCAAGGAGCACCCGTGGAGATCTTCTTCGAAACCCTGCTGGTCCTGGTCTGCGTCGGCGTGCTCGCCTTCGCGTACCTGACCGTGAAGAAGCTGTACCAGGGCCAGCGCTGACCCCCATCCAGGAAAGCTTCCGCTCATGATCGAGATCCCGTCCGACCTGCACAAGGACCTCGTCCCGCTCGCCTTCATGCTCGGCAAATGGGCCGGCGCGGGCGTGTTCGACTTCCCCGGCTCGGAGAAGTGCAACTTCGGGCAGGAGGTCACCTTCAGCCACGACGGCCGGGACTTCCTGGAGTACCACTCCCACACCTGGGTGCTGGACAAGGACGGCAACAAGGTCCGCCCGCTGGAGTCGGAGTCCGGCTTCTGGCGGATCGACGCCGACCGCAAGGTCGAGGTCACGATGACCCGGGACGACGGTGTCATCGAGATCTGGTACGGCGAGATGGCCGACAAGAAGCCGCAGATCGACCTGGCGACGGACGCCGTCGCCCGCACCGCCGCCTCGCAGCCCTACAGCGGCGGCAAGCGGCTGTACGGGTACGTGAAGAGCGACCTGATGTGGGTCGGTGAGAAGCAGACCCCCGAGGTCCCGCTGCGCCCCTACATGTCGGCCCAGCTGAAGAAGGTCGTCACCCCGGAGGACGTCGAGCGCTGGGCCAAGGCCCTCCCGGACGACATGCCGGATGACGGCATCGCCTTCTTCAAGTAGTCCTAGACTCGTCGGTGTGGTGAGCACCGACTGGAAGAGCGACCTCAGGCAGCGCGGCTACCGGCTGACGCCGCAGCGACAGCTTGTCCTCGAAGCCGTCGACACCCTCGAGCACGCGACCCCCGACGACATCCTCGTGGAAGTGAGGAAGACGGCGTCGGGGGTCAACATCTCCACCGTCTACCGGACGCTGGAGCTGCTGGAGGAACTGGGCCTGGTCAGCCACGCCCACCTCGGGCACGGTGCGCCCACCTATCACCTCGCCGACCGCCACCACCATCTGCACCTGGTCTGCCGGGACTGCGAGGACGTCATCGAGGCGGACGTGGAAGTGGCCGCGGACTTCACGGCCAAGCTGCGGGAACAGTTCGGGTTCGACACCGACATGAAGCATTTCGCGATCTTCGGCCGGTGCCGGGACTGCTCGCTGAAGGGTTCAAGTACCACGTCGTAGGCTTGCGGTATGAAGAGCCCCCTGCTGTCCCTGCCCGGCGCCGTCCCAGCCGAGGGCGTGGACGAAGGTGTCGCCGCCCATTACGGCGACCTGTTCCGTGAGCAGCGCGCACTCGCCGACGGCGCCGGCTTCGTCGACCTCTCGCACCGCGGTGTCGTCACCGTCACCGGCGAGGACCGGCTGAGCTGGCTGCACCTGCTGCTCACCCAGCACGTCAGCGAACTGCCCGCCGGACAGGCCACCGAGGCCCTGATCCTCTCCGCGCACGGGCACATCGAGCACGCGCTGTACCTCGTGGACGACGGCACGACCGTCTGGGCCCACGTGGAGCCCGGCACCCAGGAGGCGCTGATCGCCTACCTGGAGTCGATGAAGTTCTTCTACCGGGTGGAGGTGGCCGACAGGACCGCCGAGTACGCGGTCGTCCACCTGCCCGCAGGGTCCATCGCCGAGGTGCCGGAGGGCGCCGTCGTCCGCGAGACCGCGTACGGCCGTGACCTGTTCCTGCCGCGCGCCGGCCTGGAGTCCTTCGCCGCGAGCCACGGCCCCGCGGCCGGGTTGCTCGCGCACGAGGCGCTGCGGGTGGAGCAGCACCGCCCCCGCCTCGGCTTCGAGACCGACCACCGCACGATCCCGCACGAGCTGGGCTGGATCGGCTCGGCCGTGCACCTGCAGAAGGGCTGCTACCGGGGGCAGGAGACGGTCGCCCGCGTCCAGAACCTGGGCAAGCCGCCGCGTCGGCTGGTCTTCCTGCACCTTGACGGCAGCGACGTCCATCTGCCGGGGGCGGGCACCGAGATCCGGCTCGCGGACGAGGGGCCGGAGGGCCGCAAGATCGGCTTCGTGACGACGTCGGTACGTCATCACGAGCTGGGGCCGGTGGCCCTGGCGCTGGTCAAGCGGAACGTGCCGCTCGATGCGAGGCTCCTGGCCGGAGAGACGGCGGCGGCGCAGGAGGTCGTGGTCGAGCCGTAGCGGCTTCGCCGCGGGGGCCGCTGTCCGGTGTGCCGTGTGCCGTGTGCCGTGTGCCGTG
>NZ_WWJT01000667.1 GCF_009865385.1 Streptomyces sp. SID486
CGCGGGGGGCGGGGGCGGGCAGGGCGGCCTTGTCGATCTTCCCGTTGGAGGTCAGCGGGAACGTGTCGAGGACGACCACGTCGGCCGGGACCAGGCCGGCGGGCAGCCGTTCGGCGGCGTGGGTGAGCAGGGTGGCCGGGTCGGGGGTGCGGCCGGGGGCCGGGACGACGTATCCGACCAGCTGCGGGCGGCCGGCCCTGCCCTCCCGGACGAGGGCCACCGCACCGCCGACGGCCGGGTGTTCGGCGAGGGCGGTGGCGATCTCGGCGGGTTCCGCGCGCAGGCCGCGGATCTTCACCTGGTCGTCGGTGCGGCCCAGGTAGTGGAGGGTGCCGTCGTCGTCCTGCCAGGCGAGGTCTCCGGTGCGGTACATGCGGGTGCCCGGGGGGCCGTACGGGTCGGCCGTGAAGCGTTCGGCGGTCTGCGCGGGGCGGTGCAGGTAGCCGTCGGCCAGGGGGCCGGCCAGGTACAGCTCGCCCTGGGTGCCCGGGGCCACCGGGCGGAGCCGGTCGTCGAGCAGGCGGACGTGGGCGCCGGTGAGCGGACGGCCCAGGGGGGTGCGCGTCTGGCCGTGGCCGCGGGCGAGGGGCCCGGAGAGGGTGACCGCCACCGTGGCCTCGGTGGGCCCGTACACGTTGTGGAAGCGGCGCCCGGCCGTCGCCCAGCGTTCCACCAGTTCGGGCGGGCAGGCTTCCGCGCCGACCGCCAGCACCCTCAGGTCCGGGCAGGCACCGGCCGGGACCGTCGCCAGCACGGACGGTGTCGTCATGACCGCGGAGACCCGGCGCCGCGTCAGCACCCGTGCCAGGTCGTCCCCCACGAGCAGGCCGGCCGGCGGCAGGACCAGGGTCGCGCCGGAGCCGAAGGCCATGCACAGGTCGGCGACCGATATGTCGAAGGTCGGGGGGCCTAGCTGGAGCACCCGGTCGCCGGAGGCCAGGTCCAGCCCGTCCGCCAGGGACTCGGCGAGCGCGGCCAGGCCGGAGTGGGGGACGACGACGCCCTTGGGGGTGCCGGTGGAGCCGGAGGTGTGGATGACGTAGGCGGGGGCGGCCGGGTCCGGGTAGGGGGTGGTCAGCGGCTCGCCCTCGTACGACTCGGGGCCCGGCACCAGCACCGGTATGCCGCCGGCCGCGGGCAGCGCGTCGTCCGCGACGACCAGCACCGGCCCGGCGTCGGCCAGCGTGCGCCGCAGGCGTTCCGCAGGGTGCTCGGGGTCCAGGGGCAGATACGCGGCCCCCGTCCGCTGGACGGCCAGCGCGGTCACCGGCCAGTCCGTGCCGCGGGCGCGCACGAGCGCCACGAGTTCGCCCGGGCCGGCCCCGAGCCGGGCCAGGGTGCCGGCCAGCCGGTCGACGCGGTCGGCGAGCTGCGCGTACGTCAGGATGTGGGTGCCGGTGTCGAGGGCGGGCGCGTCCGGGGTGCGGGCGGCCCGGCGGGCCACCAGTTCGGGCAGCGACACCGGCTGCGCGGCGGCGGAGCCGGATGCCAGGCCGAGCAGGCGCTCGCGCAGGGCGGACGGCACGATGTCGATGTCGGCCACCCGCAGCGCGGGGTCGGCGGTGACCTGCCGCAGCAGCTCGACGTAGCACTCGGCCCAGCGCGCCACCGCTTCGGGCGAGAACGTGTCCGTGCGGATCTCGAAGCTGCCGATCATCGCGTCGCCGCTGTCCTTCACCACGCCGACGAGGTCGTGCTCGCCGCCGGTGTGGATGCGTTCCGGTTCGGCGAACTCGCGTACGGCGGAGACGCTCGGCTGCTGGGTCAGGTGCATGAAGACCCACTGGAACAGCGGGGACCGGCCGATGCTGCGCTCGGGTGCGGCCGCCGCCACGATCCGGCCGACCGGCAGGTCGGCGTTGGCGACGAGGCCGGGGAAGTCGGCCGCGAACACGGCGAGGAGGTCGGCGAAGGAACTGTCGGGGCGTACCCGCCAGCGGGTGGGGACGGCGTTCATGACGTAGCCGATGACCCGGTCCAGGCCCTTGGCCGCCCGGTTGGCGACGGGGGTGCCCAGCACCATGTCCTCGGCGCCGGTGACCCGGTGGGCGAGGACCGCGAACGCGGCCATCAGCACGCCGTAGACGGTGGTGCCGGAGCGGCGGGCCAGGGCGCGGACGGCGGCGGCGGCGTCCGGGTCGAGGTCGAAGCCGATGTGGACGATGCCGTCGGGGTCGCGGTCGGGGTCGTCGGCGGCGGATCCGTGGCCGGGGGCGGTGAGCGGGCCGGGCGGGTCGGCCAGGTAGCGGCGCCAGAAGGCGAGCCGCTCGCCGAAGACGCCGGACTCCTCCAGTTCGCCCTGCCAGGCGGAGAAGTCGGCGTACTGGACGGCGGGGCGGGTGAGCCGGGGCTCGGCGCCGTCGCGGATGGCCAGGTACGCCTCGGCGAACTCGTTCTGCAGGACGTCGAAGGACCACCAGTCGGCGATGGCGTGGTGCACGCTCAGCATCAGCGTCGTCCGGCGCTCGTCGACGCGGACGAAGCGGCCGCGCATCAGCCTGCCCCGGTCGAGGTCGAAGGGGCGCCGGCGGAAGGCGTCGAACGCCTGGTGGACGGTGGTCCCGGTGCCGCGCAGGTCGTCGCGCTCCAGCACGAAGGGGCCGAAGTCGGGGAAGTCGACCTGGAGTTCGCCGTCCGGGGTGCCGGTGACCCGGGTGCGCAGGATGTCGTGGTGCTTCTGGACGAGGGTGAGCGCCGCCTCCAGGTGGGCGACCTCCACCGGGTCCTCGAAGTGGTAGGCGCAGCACAGGTTGAGGGCGGGGGTGCCGGGATACAGCGACTCGTACGCCCACAGGTCCTGCTGTGCGGGGCTGAGCCGGACCGGCCGGGCGGGGTCCCTCGGCGGGACGACGGCGGGCACGTCCCGCACGCGGCCGCTCTCCACGAGCTTGCGCAGCAGCTTGACGCGCTGCTCACCGGTGAGCGCGCTGAAGCGGTCGGCGAGGGAGGCGGCGGGCCGCTGTCCCTGACGGACGGGGGCGGTCATCACAGGCTCTCTTTCAGTTCGGCCAGCCGGTCGAGGCTCGTGAGCACGTCGTCGGTACCGAGGCCGAAGTCGACGAAGCAGGCGACCTCGTCCACGCCCAGCTCCGCCAGATCGGCGAGCATCTTGGCGCAGGCGCCGGGCGAGCCGAGCAGGCTGCCCCAGCTCAGGTAGCGCTCGAACGCGAACTCCGCGAGCAGCGCGGTCTTCTCCTCGGTGAGCGCGGCGGTGCCGGCGTCGGCGGTGCGGTTGGCGGCGGTCTGGCGGAGGTAGGAGGCGAGGTACGCCTTCAGCGGGGCGGCGGCCAGGCGCCGTACCTCGGCGTCGTCGGCGCCGACGTACGTGTGCGCCATGAGGGTGACGCGGCCGTGCGCGTCGGTGCCCCGCTGGTCGGGGGCGGCGGCGCAGGCGGCGCGGTAGCGGGCGATGCGGTCGGCGAGGTCGTCCCGGCTCTGCCCGACGGTCGCGCCGAGGACCCCGCAGCGCAGCCGGCCGGCCGCCTCCCACGTCTCCGGGTTGCCGGACGTGGTGATCCACAGCGGCAGCGACTCCTGCACCGGCCGCGGCTGGGGCAGCACACCGACCGGCTTGCCCGTGCCGTCCGGGAACTCGGCGCTCTCCCCGGCCCACAGCGAGCGCAGGACGGGGACGGTGTCCAGGGTGCGGGCGCGGCGGTCGGCGTAGTTGCCGGGTGCCAGCGCGAAGTCGGCGGAGTGCCAGCCGGTGGCGACGGACAGGCCCACCCGGCCGTGCGAGAGGTTGTCCACGACCGCCCATTCCTCGGCGACCTTCAGCGGGTGGTGCAGCGGCAGGACGACGCTGCCGGCCCGGATGCCGATCCGCTCGGTGGCCACGGCGAGCGCCGCGCTGAGCACCGGTGGACTGGAGAAGACCTGCCCGACCTGCTGGAAGTGGCGTTCGGGCGTCCACAGGGCGTGGAAGCCGAGACGGTCGGCGGCCCGGGCGACGGTGAGGATGTCCTCGTAGGTGCGCTCGTGCCGCACCCGCCCGGTGGCGGTGCTGTCCGCACCGAAGAACATCACGCTGAGGTCCACTGCCTGTCCTCCTGCTCCGTGCCGCTGCGGTCGGCCGCGGTCGTCCGGGTCGTCTGGGGTGTGTGCGGTACGCGCGCCCGGCGCGGGATGGGCGCCAGGGCGGGCTGCGGGCCGGCCGCGGTGCCCTCCAGCGCGGCGGCGAGCGCGGCGACGGTGGGCGTGGCGAACAGCTGGGCGGCGGTCACCGGCCGGTCCGGGGTGCTCAGGCGGGCGGCGACCCGGACGGCGCGCAGCGAGTTGCCGCCGAGGGCGAAGAAGTCGTCGTGGCGGCCGACCCGGGGCAGGCCGAGGACCTCGCGCCAGACCGCGGCGACGCGTTCCTCGGCGGGGGTGGGCACGGCGGCGCCCGGGGCGGGCGCGGGGGTGGGGGCCGGCGCGG
>NZ_WWJT01000668.1 GCF_009865385.1 Streptomyces sp. SID486
GCGGCCCGGTTCTCTCCGCGCGGCCCGGTTCTCTCCGCGCGGTGGGTGAAGAGCCTGCCGTGCCGGTCAGGACGTCGGGGGGTTCGACCCCGTGGCGCGCATGTGGTCCCGGCGGGCGAGGTTGTAGATCCGCAGCAGATGCTTGGCCACCGCGCAGGGCGCGCCGTCGGCGTGGCACTGGCGGCAGGTCCGCATGTGCTGCTCGTAGGTGAAGCGCGCGTTGTCCAACGCGTCGTTGACAGAAGACATGGACTTCTCCGGGCTGGGCGCGTCCGGGGACGGCGCAAAGTTGACTGACTGGTACACCCAGAGCAAGGTGATCATGTTACTGGCGGTACTGGGAAACTCGTACTGTTGCCGGTCCCTGGCGCCTCTCGTCGCCCGGCCTTTCCCCCCGACCGGGCCGAAGCCGAAGTTCCGCTTCCTCGTCGTCCCGGGTGATCCGGCACCGCACGGGCCGTCGGCCACGCGAAGGGCAGGCGCCATGGCCTCGACTCACCGCGCGCGGATGCGCCACCGCGCGCCGGCCCCCGTGCGGCGGGGGCGGTCACCGGCTCCGGTGCGGCGGCGGCAGCAGGTCACCGGCTCCCACACACCGGGCCCGGTCACCGTCCCCGGTGCTCGCGCAGGGCTCGCGCATGGTCCAGGAAGGCGGTCAGCCCCACTTCGAAGGCGCGGTCGGCCCTGCCGTCGCCCACCGCGGCGAGGGCCTCGGCCAGCCGGGGGGTCGGCGTGCTGTCCGTCAGCTCCCACATGGTCTCGGGGGCGGCGAGGTCGAGGGCGGAGCCCAGCACCAGGTTCTCCAGGGCGATGACCAGCGGCATGATCCCGGCCGGGACGAACCCGGCCTCCAGCAGCAGGCCCACCGCACGTTCGTACTGCGCCAGGACCCGGGGCGCGCGGACGGGCGAGGTCATCAGCAGCGGGATCACCCGGGGATGGGCGGCGAACGCGGCCCGGTAGGACCGCGCCCACGCCTCGACCGCCGCGTCCCACGGGGTCCGGTCCAGGGTCGCGGGGTCGATCGCCGCGCACACGCGTTCACGCAGCAGCTCCACGATGCCGTCCCGGCCGTCCACGTGGTGGTACACGGAGCCGGTCTGCACGCCGAGCCGGCGGGCGATCTGGGGGACGCTGAAGTCGCCGGTCTCGTCGACGAGCCGGAGTGCCGTGGTGGTGATGCGTTCGCGGTCGAGGAGCGGTGTGCGCGGCCGTCCCATGGTCAGCGTTCTCCCTGAGGTCTTCCCGGATGCCCGACGGCAGGTTACATTGCGAAAACCGAAAGCCTTTAGGTTTACCGGCCCCGGGCGCCGCCATCCCCTCGTGCGCCCCTCCCGCGCCCGCCCCGACGGCCCACCCCGGCCGCGTCCGCCGACGCCCGCGAACCCGGCTGCCCCACCACCGGGACCCCCTCCCTCCGCCGCCAGAAGGGCTCCCCGTATGTCCGTGACCACCGCCGAACCCCCGGAGAAGGAGGCGCCGTCCGACGGCGCCACTCTCCGGTCCGGCTCCCTCGGCACCGCCGACATCGCCTTCTTCGTCGTCTCCGCCGCCGCTCCCCTGACCGTCATGGCCGGAGTCGCCCCGCTCGCCGTCCTGCTCGGCGGCATCGGCGCGCCGGTCGGCTACCTCCTGGCCGGGCTGACCCTCGCCGTGTTCGCCGTCGGCTTCACCACGATGAGCCGTCATGTCACCAGCGGCGGCGCCTTCTACGCCTACATCGCACGCGGCCTCGGCCGCCCGGTCGGCATCGGCGCCGCACTGCTCGCCCTGGTCGGGTACAACGGCATGGAGATCGGCGTGTACGGCCTCCTCGCCACCACCAGCCGCGACACCCTGCACGCCCTGTGCGGCACCGACGTGCCGTGGCTGCCCGTGTCGCTGGCCGGTCTGGTGCTCATCGGCTACGGCGGCTACCGCTCGATCGACTTCGGCGCCAAGGTCCTCGGAGTGCTCCTGGTGGCCGAGACCGGGATACTCGTCCTGCTCGCCGGCGGAGTACTGGCGCACGGCGGCGCGCACGGCCTCTCCCTGGCCTCGTTCGCCCCGGCCCATGTGTTCGTGCCCGGCACGGCGGCCGTCCTCGCCTTCGCGTTCGCCGCGTTCACCGGCTTCGAGTCGACCGTCATCTACCGCCGCGAGGCCCGCGACCCCGGACGCACGGTCCCGCGCGCCACCTACGCGGCCGTCGGGTTCCTCGGCCTGTTCTACGCGTTCGTCGTCTGGATCGCCATCCAGGCGTTCGGTGACGACCGCGTCGTGCGGGCCGCCGGCCAGGACCCGGCCGGACTCTTCTTCACCGCGATCACCACCTACGTGGGCGGCTGGGCCGCCCATCTCATGCACGTCTTCATCGTGACCAGCGTCCTCGCCTCCCTGCTCGCCTTCCACAACGCCATCAACCGCTACGCGCTCGCGCTCGCCGAGGAGGGCGTGCTGCCGCGCCGGCTCGGCCGCGTCCACCCCCGGCACCGCTCCCCGTACGTCGCCGGACTCGCCCAGACCGCCCTCGGGGCCGTCGTCGTCCTTGCCTTCCGGGCCGCCGACGCCGACCCCTACCAACAGCTGCTGCTGTGGGTGAACACCCCGGGAATGATCGGGCTGTTGCTGCTCCAGCTGCTCGCCGCCGTCGCTGTCGCCCGCTACTTCCGCCGGGTGCGCCACGCGGAGGGGAGGCTGCGCACCGTGGTGGCACCGGTCCTCGCCACCGTCCTGCTCGCCACCGCCATCGCCCTGGTGGTGACCCACATCGACCTGTTCACGGCCGCCCCCACGGCCGTGAACGTCCTGCTCGTCGTGGTGGCACCCGCCGTCTTCCTGCTCGGCCTGCCGCTGGCGTGGTGGCTGCGCCGCAGCCGCCCGGACGTCTACGCCGGGTTCGGCACCGACCCCACCGGATGACCCTCTCACCCACAGGAGTTCATGGCATGCCCGCTGCCGATCTGATCCTCACCGGCGCCCAGGTCCGCACCCTCGACCCCGAACGTCCCACGGCCACGGCCGTCGCCGTGCACGACGGGACGATCGGCGCGGTCGGGACGACGGCCGACGTACGCGACTGGCGCGGCCCCGGCACCGAGGTCCTCGACCTGCACGGCGCCCACCTCGTACCGGGGCTGGTCGACGCCCACAGCCATCCGGTGTGGGGCCTCGACATGGCCACCGGCACCGACCTGTCCGCCGTGACCGACCTGGCCGGGCTGCGTGCCGCGCTCGCCCGCGCCGAGCGGGTGGCCGGCTGGGTGGTGGGCTACGGGCTGGACCACAACGCGTTCGAGGGCCACCCCGTCCACCACGGGCTGGTGGCCGAGGCCCTCGGGGACACCCCGGCCTTCCTGCGCCTGTACGACGGCCACTCCGCCCTCGCCAACGGCGCGGCGCTGGCCGCCGCCGGGGTGACCGGGCCACGCGCCTTCGACCAGCGCGCCCAGGTGGTGTGCGACGCCTCGGGCCGGCCCACCGGGCACCTGGTCGAGCACGCAGCGATGGACCTGGTGACACCGGTCGTACCGCGGCCCTCCCACGAGGAACGGCGGTCCCGGCTCCTGGAGTTGCTGTCGGCCATGGCCGCGACCGGGCTGACCGGCGCCCATGTGATGGACGGCGGGGACCTGGACCTGGTGGCGGCGGTGGCGCGGGAGGCGGTACTGCCGGTGCGGCTGCGGTTCGCGCCCTGGTGCATGCCGGGAGCGGACGCCGACGCCCTGCGGGAGCTGACCGAGGCGCAGGGCAGGGGCGGCCGGCACTGGGTCGTGGGCGGGGTCAAGTTCTTCATGGACGGCACCGTGGAGGGAGGTACGGCCTGGCTGGAGCATCCCGACTGCCACGGGCAGGGCACCGACGCGTTCTGGCCGGACCCGCACGCCTACGCCGAGGCTGTCCGCACCCTGCACGCGTCCGGCGTCCGCACCGCCACGCACGCCATCGGGGACGCCGCCGTCCGGCACGTCCTGGACACCGTCGCCTCGCTGGGACCGAGCGGGCACGGCGCCCACCGGATCGAGCACATCGAGACGGCACCCGACGAACTCCTGCCCCGTTTCGCGCAGCTGGGCGTCGCGGCCTCGCTGCAGCCGCCGCACACCGGCTACACCCGCGGCGACGGCACCGACGAGTGGTCGCGGCGGCTGGGCGGTGACCGGGCCGCACGCGCCTGGCGGCTGCGGGACCTGCGGGAGGCCGGGGCCACGGTCGCCCTCGGCTCGGACTGGCCCATCGCCCACTACGACGTGCGGGCCGTGCTGGCGACGGCCCGCAGCCCCAAGGGCGCCGCGGCGCACCGGCCGGGCCTCACGCCGTTGCAGGCGCTGGAGGGCTGCACCAGCCATGCGGCGGCCGCCGCCGGCGAAGCCGCCGTGACCGGCCGGATCGCACCCGGCCGCCGTGCCGACCTGACCGCGCTGTCCGTGGACCCCGTGCACGCCCCCGGTGACGAACTCACCGACGCGCCCGTGGTGTTGACGGTGACCGGCGGCCGGGTCACGCACCGGGGACCGGCGGGGCCGGGGCGGTAGGCGGCCCCTACGGCCGCGTGTGCCGCCCCCCGGCCGGCCGGGACCGCCCACCGGGGAGACTGGAGGGATGGACGACGACATCCCCCTGGTGCGCCAGGAGCCCGCTCCGCAGTGGTACGGCCGCCTGCGGGCGCAGTCCGGCGACCTCTCCCCCGCCCACTGGCTGAGCGGGCAGGGGCCGGAGCGGGCCGTCTTCGGCACGGTGGCGGGCGTCGCCGCGCCGGGCTTCGCCGCCTACGCGCGGATCCTGCACCCGGCCCGGCTCGACGACCGGCCGGTGCGCTGGTCGACCGTGGCCGCCGCGCACGGTACGCGGGTGACGCCGGGCGTCCGCTGGCACGAGGTGATCGGGGTGGACCAGGACCACGCCGACCGCTGCGGTCCCGGTCTGCCGGGCGTGTGGGACGAGCACCCCCACGAGGGACCGACCCCGCCGGACGTCGCCAGGTCGCTGCTGCCCGTGCTGGCCCGGCACACCCGGACCCCGGAGCAGTGCTGGTTCGGCCTGTGGCACGGGTACGGACGCTGGGACTGGGGCCGGTTCCCCACGTTCGGGACGCCCGGCCGGGACGAGGTCCTGCTGGCCGGCCGGCTCGCCGACGCCGTCTCCCCGGCGACCCTGGACGAGTTCGCCGACCTGCCCGACCTGTGGTGGCCGCAGGACCGCGCCTGGTGCCTGGGCGGGGACGTGGATCTCGTCAGCACCTACGTCGGCGGATCACCGGAGCTGATCGCCGGCCTGCTGGCCGCGCCGGACCTGGAGACCCACCGGGTGACACCGGACAGCCACGTCGGCTGAGACCGCCGCGTCGGGGGCCGTCCGGCCGCTACTCGCCGGGGGCGACCGTGCGGGCCATGACGCGCGCCGCCTCTTCGACGAGCTTCTCGTCCACCGCCGCGTCCGGCGTGGGCCTGGCGGACAGCACGACCAGCACCACCGGCGTCCCCCGGGTCGTCCAGGCCACGCCGATGTCGTTCGCCGTCGCGTACGAGCCCGTGCCGGTCTTGTCCGCCACCGTCCACTCCCCCGGCAGGCCGGCCCGGAACCGTGCGGCGCTGGTCGTGTTGCCCTTCAGCCAGCCGACCAGCCGCTCCCGGCCGGCGGGGGCCAGGGCCCGGCCCAGGGTGACGTGCTCCAGGCTCGCGGCGACCGCCTCCGGGGTCGTGGTGTCGCGCGGGTCGCCGGGGATCGCGGTGTTCAGTTCCGGCTCCCACCGGTCGAGCCGGCTCGTCCGGTCCCCGAGCGACCGGTAGAAGCGGGTAAGCCCGGCCGGGCCGCCGATCTCACGGAGCAGCAGGTTGCCCGCCGCGTTGTCGCTGTACTGGATCGCCGCCGCGCACAGGTCGGCCACGGTCATCCCGGTGGCCTGGTGCTCCGTGGTGCGCGGCGAGTTGGGCAGCAGGTCGAGGGGCGGGTAGTGGACCACCCGGTTCAGCGGCGCGCAGCCGGCCCGGTCGCGCAGGACCGCCGCCGCGGCGAACGCCTTGAACGTCGAGCACATCGCGAACCGCTCCCCCGCCCGGTGGGCCAGGGTGCGCCCGGTGCGGACGTTGCGCGCGTACACACCGAGCCGGGCACCGTAGCGCTGCTCCAGCTCGGCCAGTCCGGCCAGTCCGGCCAGTGTTGCCGATCCTGCCGGTCCTGCCGATCCGGCCGATCCGGCCGATCCGGGGCGCGTGGTGCGCGACCCGGTGGCCGGGGCCGCGGAGGCGGCGCCCGCGGTGAGGGCCGTCGTCGTCACGGCGGCGCCGGTGAACGCGAGGCCGGCCCTGATCAGGCCGCGGCGGGGCAGCGGGGCGGGGCGGTCGGGGCTGGTCATGGGCGAAGTCCTCCTGGAGCGTCCGTCGTTCTGCGTCGGTCGTCGACCGGCCCAGCGAAACAGGCGGAGCCCACTCATGTCCAAGAGGAAACTTTGAAGATCTCATGCCTTATTGATATGAGTGCGGGATGGATCTGCTGGCACACCTGGAGGCGTACGTGGCGACGGCCGACGAGGTGAGCTTCTCCCGGGCGGCCGACCGGCTCGGTATCGCCCAGCCGTTGCTGAGCCGCCGTGTCAGGACGCTGGAGGAGCACTTCGGCGGCGCGCTGTTCGACCGTTCCCGGCGCCGGATCGCGCCCACCGAGCTGGGGGTGCTGCTGCTCCCGTACGCACGGGACGTGCTCGACCGCGCCCAGCGGCTGCGGCAGGCCGCCCGCTCGGCCGGGCGGTCACGGATGCGCGCCGTCGGCGTGCCCGCGGACTGCGCCCCGGCCGGGCTGGCCCGGGCCATCCGCGCCGGCACCGAGCACGGGATCACGCTGGGCATGCGCGAACTGCCGCCCGGTGAGCGCCGGTCGGGGCTGGCCGACGGATCGCTCGGCTACGCGCTGGTGCGGACCGCTCCCGAACAGGCCGGGTACGTGGCGCCGCTGGGGCTGGCGTCCGCGCCGGAGCCGGACGGGCCGGAGGGCGGGCCCGTGCGGCGCGCGGTCCATCTCGAGGAACTCCGCCCCCGCCGCCGCACCGGCGAGCGCACCGCCCCGCCCGTGCTGCTGCTCCTGGCGGAGGACCAGGTGGACTGCTTCCAGGACCGGCTGGCACGTGCCGCCGCTCGCGCCGGGCTGCCCGAGGGGCGCGTCCGCCCGGCCGGACCGGCGGCCACCGCGCTCGCCGAGACGCTGGCCGGGCGGGCGTCGCTGCTGTGCGCCGAACCGTTCGCCCGGCGGCACGGGGCCCACTGGACGCCCTTGGCCGACCGGGCACTGCACCGCGGGTACGACGTGTGCGCCGCCCCTGGCGGCCACGGCACCGAAGGTGTGCCGGACTGGCTGGCCGCGCCGCTCGCGGCGGCCGTGGGCGCCGTCCCCCCGGGCCGCGGCGGGCCGGGACCTGGGGCGGCGGCCGAGGACGCGACCGCGCGGCTGGCGGCGCGCGGATGAGCGCGGTGGAGCACCGGCCGGTCTGCACCGGCGGCCACGGTGGCCTTCTGGACGTCGCCGAGTCCGTGGCCGCGGACTGGGCGGCCCTCGGTGTCCGCGGCTCCTTCCTGGCCCGCAATCTCGACACCGGGGAGCAGCTGGGCTTCGACGTCGACGTGCCGACGCCGCTCGCGTCGGTGGCGAAGGTGCCGCTGGCCCTGGTCGTGCTGGACCGGATCGCGAGCGGGGAACTCGACGCGGCGCACCCGGTGACGGTGGACCCGGGCACCAGCAGCGTCGGCCCCACCGGGCTCGCCGCGTTCCGGCATCCGGCGACGGTGGCCGTCGGTGATCTGGTCCTGCTGATGCTGTCGGTGAGCGACAACGCGGCCGCCGACGCCCTGTTCGGTCTGGTCCCGGTGCGGGAGGTGGATGCGCGGCTGCGCGCGTGGGGGTGCGACGGGGTCCGGGTGCGGCACCGGATGAACCATCTGTACGAGTGCGCGGCCGGTGCCGCCGGCAACGACTTCTCCCTCGCGCTGGAGCTGGCCGTCCGGGACGAGCGGGCCGGCCGGCACACCATCGAGACCCTGGACCCGGCGCGCGGCAACACCGGCTCGGCCGCGGCGCTCGTGGCTCTGCTGGAACGCGTGTGGTGCGACGAGATCGCCGTTCCCCCGGCGACCGCGGAGCTGCGCCGGATGATGGGTCACCAGGTCTTCACCCAACGGCTGGCGGGCGAGCTGCGCACGGACACCCTGCGGTGGAGCGGGAAGACCGGGACGTTCCTGCACCTGCGGCACGAGATCGGCGTGGTCGAGGCGGACCGCGGGGACCGCGTGGCGATGGCCGCGCTGACCCGGTCGGACCGGCGCGCCGGGCTGGCACCGGACATCGACCTCGCCATCGCGGACGCGGGGCGGGAGGCGTTCGAGGCGTTGCGCAGCCGCTGAGCGCGTCCCCGGCCCGCGTGGTGGTGCGGC
Organism: Streptomyces sp. SID486; assembly: GCF_009865385.1. Classification (GTDB taxonomy): domain Bacteria; phylum Actinomycetota; class Actinomycetes; order Streptomycetales; family Streptomycetaceae; genus Streptomyces. The sequence continues at coordinate 8,400 of NZ_WWJT01000668.1, forward strand.
TCAGGGGAGCAGTCGCTGCTCCTTGGCCACCGCCACCGCGCCCGCCCGGGTGTCGACGCCGAGCTTGTCGTAGATGCGGCGCAGGTGCGTCTTGACCGTCGCCTCGCTGATGTACAGGGCGCGGGCGATGGCGTGGTTGGCCAGGCCGCGGGAGAGGTGGGCGAGGATGTCCCGCTCGCGGGGGGTGAGGGCGGGGCGCGGGTTCCGCAGCCGGGACATGACGCGGTCGGCGACGGGGGGTGAGAGCGCCGGACGGCCCTGGGCGGCGGCGTGGATCGCGGTGAAGAGGTCCTCGGCGCGCTCGGCCTTCAGCAGATAGCCGGTGGCGCCCGCCTCGACGGCACGGGTGACGTCGGCGTCGGTGTCGTACGTGGTCAGCACCAGGACGTGCGGCGCGGGTGACGCGGCGCGCAGCCGGCGGGTGGTCTCGACGCCGTCGATGCCGTCGCCCAGCTGGAGGTCCATCAGGACGACGTCCGGGGCGGTCTTACGGGCCAGGGCGAGGGCCTCCTCGCCGGTGCCGGCCTCGCCGACGACCTCGATGTCCGGAGCGCTGTGCAGGAGCGCCAGGAGTCCGGCCCGTACGACGGCGTGGTCGTCGCAGACGAGGATCCGCACCGGTGTCCGCGCGGCCGTTCCGGGGGTCCGGGTCATCTGGGCTCCAGCGGGATGGCCGCCGACAGGGCCGTGCCCTCGCCCGGCGCCGACTCGACGGTGAGCGTGCCGCCCAGCTGACGCAGGCGGGCACGGATGGCGGGCAGGCCGTGTCCGCGCGCCCCGGCCGCATCGGCAGTGGCGGCGGAGGGGACGCCGGAGGCCGGAGCGGTGGCGGCGGAGGCCGCGGGA
>NZ_WWJT01000669.1 GCF_009865385.1 Streptomyces sp. SID486
GCCCCGGTTGCAGGAGACCCGGGCGCGGTGCGTGCCGTCACCCGCGCGGTCCGGCGTGAACTGCCACAGCTTGGCCAGCGCGGCGTTGCCGATGCCGTCCGACGGCGTCCGCGCGACCACCGTCACGGCGTGTGCGGAGGCCGTGACGTCCGAGATGTCCAGGGCGCCAGGACCGGACTCCGCGGTCAGGTCGGTGACGTCCGAGCCGTCGAGCCCGGCGCGGCGCAGGGTGGTGGCGCCGTTCTGGCCGACGGCGTCGAGCAGCCAGTAGACGTGGTCGGCGGTGACGGCCGTCGGGCCGAGGCCGGTGTCCGCGTCGGCCCGCTGGATCACCGTCTCCTCGCCGGTGGCGACGTCGACCATCCGCGTGGTCGCCTCGTACACCGCGCTGACGCGCTGCCGGTCCTGGTAGACGACCTTGCCGTGGCTCACCGAGGGAAACGTCGACCGGTGGTAGGTGCCGCCGCCGACGGTGACCACGTTCGCCGGGTCCTTCAGACTCAGGTAGCCCACGCCGGGCCGGCCGCCGTAGTTGTAGTAGGCGAAGGCCACCACGTCGCCGTCCACGCCGAGCGCCGTGCCGGCGCTGCGGCCGTGCCACAGCGTGCGCACCGGTCCCCCGGCCAGGGGCCGGGCCAGGATGTCCACCCCGGCGGGGCCGACGGCCTGCCACACCACCGTCCTTCCGTCGGTGGCCGGATTCACGTGGTAGCGGCCGTCGTCGGGGCTCATCCGCTTGTGCTGCCCCTTGCCGTCGGTCCGGCCCGCCCACACCGAGTACGGCTCCGAGCCCGACTCGTCGGAGTTCGAGGCGACCCACCAGCCGCCGCCGGCGCCGAGGTGGGAGTCGTAGGTGTTGACGCGGGAGAGCAGGACGTCGGAGTCGATGCCGAGGGACTTCTCCCAGTGCGGGACGATGCCGTGCGCGGTGAACGCCTTGCGGACGGCCGCGATCTGCTTGCCGCCGGCCTCCAGTTGCTTCGCGGCGGCGATGACCGCGTCCCGGCCCTCGGTGAACCCGTCGAGCGGGGTGAGGTATTCGGTGAGCGCCTTGTAGACGATCGCGTCGGCGAGACGGGGGCCGAGTTCCTCGCGGATGTCCCAGAGCGCGCCGGCGAAGATGGTCGAGTTCAGGTGCACACCGCCGTTGTCGGTGCCGAACCCGACGCCGAGGAAGGAACCGGCGGTGGTGCGGCCGTCGTTCAGGTCGCGGACCGCGCAGGCGCGCGGGTCCCTGGTGCGGCACAGTGACTGGCCGACGAGCCCGGAGTCCGGGTCGTCCATGGGCAGGTGGAGGGCGTCCGATTCGATGGCGTTGCCGAAGTAGTCGGCGAGGGCCTCGTTCATGGCGCCGGACTGGCCCGCGTACACCAGGCCGGCGGAGTGCTCGACGACGGCGTGGGTCATCTCGTGGCCGACCACGTCGAGCGCGGCGGACAGCGGCCGGTACTCGGCGTCGCCCGTGCCGTAGACCATCTTCCGGCCGTCCCAGAAGGCGTTGACGTACGGCTGTCCGTAGTCGGTCGCCCCCACCAGGGAGTCGACGGTCATCCCGTGTCCGTCGAGGCTGTCCCGGCCGAACTCGGCGCGGTAGTAGTCGTAGACCTGTCCGGCGGCCCAGTGGGCGTCGACCGCGCCGGACTCGGTGGCCCCGGTGCCGAACCGCGGGGTCGCCGAGGCGACTTCCCGCAGGCCGTCGGGCCAGGTGCCGGACAGGTCGCTCACCCACCGGCCGCTCGCGTCCCAGGTGGCCAGGACGTTGTCGGGGTCGCTCTGGATGCGGGTGCGGTCGCGCAGCACGTAGGTGCCGGCGGCGTCGTCGCGGGTGATGCCGAGCGGGACGGTGGTGCCGTCCAGCCGGACGCCGGAGCCGGTGGTACCGGGTGCCGGGTCCGCTGCCGGGGTGCGTGCGGCGCTCCCCCGGTCGGCACGGGTGCCCGCTCTGCCGTGTGTGCCGGGTACGCCGGGTGTGCCGGGTGTGCCGGGTGTGCCGAACGTGCGGACGGCGCTGTACGCGAGGACGGGGTAGCCGGCCCGGGCATCGATGTAGACCTCCCGCAGCACCGGTTCGCCGTGCGCCGGGCGGCTTCCGCGGACGGTCACATGGCGGGTGAGGACGCCGGTGCCGCCGGGCACGACGACCAGGCCATGGGAGGTGCCGGTGAGTTGCCCGGCCCCGTCGTCGCCGTCCGCGCCTGCGCCGAACGCCCCGTCTTCGCCGCCAGTGCCGGTGCCGAACGCCCCGTCTTCGTCGTCCGTTCCGGCGCCGAACGCCCGGGCGTCGAGGTCCTGCCGGACGGCGTCCACCGCCCGTTCGACGGCCAGGGTGTCGTCCACCTCGGCGGTCGTGCCGGTGCGCAGTCCGGTGAAGTACCGGCCCGAGGTGCCGGTGACGGTCCTGCGGCCGTCCTTCTCCTCCATGCGGACCACGTACTGGCCGCCCAGGACGGGCACGCCGTGGTGGGTCTGCTGAAGCCGTACGGTCCGCCGGCCTCCGGAGGTGAGCGTGCCGGCGGGCCTCAGGTCCCGGCCCGGGTCGGCGATGCGGTAGCGGTCCGCGTGTGCGGCGAGGTAGGCGCGCGCCGCGTCCGCGGCGGTGCGGGCCGCCGGCGCCCGCTCCCGGATGCCGTCGACCAGCGCGGGTGTCGCCGTACCCCGCCCCGCCGCGACGCTCGCGCCCGGCGCCGGTACGGCGGTGCCGGACACCGGTACGGCGTAAGCCGGTTCCGGTACCGCGTGGGCGGGTTCCGGTACCGCGTGGGCGGGT
>NZ_WWJT01000670.1 GCF_009865385.1 Streptomyces sp. SID486
CTGGTCGCCGCCCGCGGCCGGCTGATGCAGGCGCTGCCCGCAGGGGGCGCGATGCTCGCCGTCGACGCCACCGAGGACGAGGTGCTGCCACACCTCGGGCCCGAGGTGTCCGTCGCCGCCGTCAACGGGCCCCGCGCCGTCGTCGTCTCCGGTACCGAGGCCGCCGTGGACGCCGTGGCCGCGGCCTTCTCCGGCCGCCGTACCAAGCGGCTCAAGGTCAGCTACGCCTTCCACTCCCCGCTGATGGAACCCATGCTGGCCGAGTTCGAGAAGGCCGCCCGTGAACTGCGCTACGCGCCGCCCGCCGTGCCCCTCGTCTCCGACGTGACCGGGGCGCGGGCCGGCGAGGACGAGCTGTGCGACCCCGCGTACTGGGTCCGGCACGTCCGCGAGGCGGTCCGCTTCGGCGACTGCGTGCGCACGCTGGAGGCCGACGGGGTGCGCACCTTCCTCGAACTCGGCCCCGACGCCGTCCTCACGGCCATGGGCGCGCACGCCGTCACCGACGCCGAACGGTCGGCGTTCGTCCCGGCGCTGCGCCGCGACCGCGACGAGGAGCAGACCTTCGCGCTCCTGCTCGGCACCGCCCAGGTGCGCGGGGTGCCCGTCGACTGGCAGCGGGTGTTCGCCGGGACCGGCGCCCGCCGCACCGACCTGCCGACCTACGCCTTCCAGCGCCGGCGGCTGTGGCTGGACGACGAGCCCGGCACGGCCGCCGACGCGGGCGGCCTCGGCCAGGCACCGGCCGGTCACCCGCTGCTGGGCGCCGCCCTGGAGCTGGCCGGCGACGACACCGTGGCCCTGACCGGCCGGCTGTCCCTGGCCACCCACCCTTGGCTCGCGGACCACGCCGTGGCGGGCGTCGTCCTCGTCCCGGGCAGTGCCTTCGTCGAACTGGCCGTCCAGGCCGGCGACCGCACGCACTGCCCGCGCCTGGAGGAACTCACCCTGGAACGCCCCCTGGTCCTGCCCGCGCGAGGCGCCGTCCACCTCCAGGTGGCCGCCGCCGCCCCGGACACCGAAGGACGCCGGCGCCTCACCGTGCACGCCCGCCCGGAGGGCGCGGACGGCGAGTGGACCCGGCACGCCACCGGCGTCCTCGCTCCGGCCGCCGCACCCGAACCGGCGCCGGCGACCGACTGGCCGCCCGCCGGCGCCGTACCCCTGGACGTCACCGGCGTCTACGACCACCTCGCCGCACAGGGCTACGGCTACGGCCCGTCGTTCCGCTGCCTGCGCGCCGCGTGGCGGCTCGGCGAGGAGGTCTGCGCCGAACTCGCCCTGCCGGACGCCGAGGAGGCCGGCGGCTTCGCGCTGCACCCGGCACTGCTCGACTCCACCCTGCACGCCATCGACCTGCTCGACGGGCAGGACCCGACCGTGCTGACCCTGCCGTTCTCCTGGGAGGGCGTCACCCTCCACGCGACCGGCGCCACGTCGGTGCGGCTGCGCCTGACCCCGCACGGCACCGACCGGATGACCCTGCGCCTCTACGACGGCACGGGCGCACCCGTGGCCGAGGTGGCGTCACTGCGCATCCGCCAGGTGACCGCCGAGCAGCTGGACACGGCGGCCCCCGAGCCCGGCGACCTGTTCCACGTGCGCTGGACCGCGCGGCCGCACGGCACCGACGGCGGCGCGCCCGCACCCCGCGTCCTGACCGTGACCGCCCCCGACCTCGGTGCGGGACTGCCCGAGCGTGCCCGGCAGACCGCCCTGGAGGCCCTCGCCGCCCTGCGGCAGCACCTCGCCGACGCACCGGACGGGGCACCGCTGGCGGTCCTGACCCGGTCCGCCGTCGCCGTCCACGCCGACGCGGCACCCGACCCCGCGCAGGCCGTGGTCTGGGGCATGGTCCGGGCGGCGGCCGTCGAACACCCCGGCCGGTTCGTCCTCGTGGACACCGACGACGACCCGGCCTCGGCCGCCGCCCTCCCGGCCGCCCTCGCCACCGGCGCCCCCGAACTCGCCCTGCGGGCGGGCACGGTGTACGTGCCGGAACTGGCCAGGACCGGTGAGCGCGGACCGGCCCCGGCGCCCGTCCTCGATCCGGCGGGTACCGTCCTGCTCACCGGCGGCACCGGCAGCCTCGGCCGCCTGCTGGCCCGGCACCTGGTCAGCAGGCACGGCGTACGCCACCTGCTGCTGGCCGGCCGCGGCGGCACCGTCCCCCCCGGCGTCCTCGAGGACCTGGCCGCACTGGGCGCCACCGTGACCGTCGCGGCGTGCGACGTCACCGACCGGGCCGCGCTGGCCGCCCTGCTGGCGTCCGTGCCGGCCGACCGTCCGCTGACCGCCGTGGTGCACGCCGCGGGCGTCCTGGACGACGGGCTGCTCGCCGACCTCACACCCGAGCGGCTCGAGACGGTGATGCGCCCCAAGACCGACGCCGCCTGGCACCTGCACGAGCTGACGCGCGGCCTCGGCCTCGCCGCGTTCGTCCTGTTCTCCTCCGCCGCGGGCACCCTGGGCGCGGCGGGACAGGCCAACTACGCGGCGGGGAACGCCTTCCTGGACGCCCTGGCCGCACGGCGCCGCGCCGAGGGACTGCCGGCCCTCTCGCTCGGCTGGGGGCTGTGGGACACGGGGGAGGGCATGGCGGCGGGGCTCGGCGAGACGGAGCTGCGGCGGCTGGCCCGGGACGGAATCCTGCCGCTGCCCGCCGACCGTGCGCTGGCCCTGTTCGACCGCGCACTCGGAGCCGGCGGCGACCCGGCCGCCGACCGGGCCCTGCTGCTGCCGGTCCGGGTGACGGTCACCGCGGACGCCCCCGCCCTGGTGCGCG
>NZ_WWJT01000671.1 GCF_009865385.1 Streptomyces sp. SID486
TACGGGTCGGCCGCGCGGGGCCGCCGACGCGGGGCCGCGGGCGCGGGGCACGCGCCCCGGGGGGGACGCGAAAGACCTACGAGACGGGTTCCCTTCGCCGGCATGGTCCGGATCAGGTCATGGGGGTCGCCGTCCGGCCTGACTGCTGCCTTCCGGCCTCTCAGCCCCACCGTCGCCGTCGGCCCGGGCGGATGCTCGCGCGTCTCGCCTGAGTCGGCTACTCCGGTTGGACTCCCTCACTCGTCTCGTAGGCTGCTTCCAGCATAGAGCGGTAATGTCCGACGGAACCCCCCATTTCATACCAATTTCCGACGACGAGCGGCGCCGCTTTCCTGCCGCGCGCGGCCGCTCCCGGGGCCCCCGGCTGCGGCGTACCGCGCGGGAGCGGGCCCGGCGGTCAGCCGCCGACGGCCTCGCGTGAGCCGTCCCGTGCCGGTGCGTGAGCCGTCCCGTGCCGGTGCGTGAGCAGTACCCGTGCCGGTGCAGGGGGGCGGGCGGCGGGGTGCGACCACGCGACGCCGGAGCGCTCGCTAGTCCTCCGGCGGGAACACCGCCTCCCCGCTGCCGAGGAGAGTGATCGTGATGGCCTCCACCGGGCAGCTCTCCGCCGCCGCCAGGATGCCTTCGCTCGCGTCCGTCTCCGGTTCGGACGGGTGGGACTGGCGGGCCGAGTCGAGGCGGAAGCCGTCGGGGGCGTGGTGGCGGCACTGGGCCGAGCCGATGCAGACGGAGCGGTCGACCTCCACGTGCCAGCGGTCACCCATCGTCATGCCCCCGCCGGCAGGTGGATCATCTTGTGCTCCAGGTACTCGCCGTAGCCCTCCGGCCCGAACTCCCGCCCCAGACCGGAGTTCTTGTAGCCGCCGAAGGGGCCGAGCATGTCCAGGCTGAAGGTGTTGACGGAGTACGTGCCGGTGCGGATCTGCCGGGCGATGTCGGTGCCGTGCTCCACGTCGGCCGTCCACACGCTGCCGGACAGGCCGTAGTCGGAGTCGTCGGCCATCCGCACGGCCTCCCGCTCGTCGCCGTAGGGCAGGAGGCAGATCACCGGGCCGAAGATCTCCTCGCGGGCGATGCGCATGGAGTTGTCCACGTCGCCGAAGAGGGTCGGTTCGACGTACCAGCCGCGCTCCAGGCCCGCCGGGCGGCCCCCACCGGTGAGGATCTTGGCACCCTCCTCCTGGCCGACCCGGATGTAGTCGAGGCTGCGCTGCTGCTGGCGGCGGGCGACCAGCGGGCCGACCTGGGTGGCCGGGTCGAGCGGGTCGCCGACGGTGAGCGCGGCCGCCGCCTGGGCGAAGGCGTCGGCGAACTCGTCGTAGCGGGCGCGCGGGACGAGGATGCGGGTCTGGGCCACGCACGCCTGGCCGTTGTTCATCCAGGCCGCCGGGACGATGCCGGCGACCGCCGCCGCCAGGTCCGCGTCCGGCAGCACCAGCGCCGCCGACTTGCCGCCCAGTTCGAGGGTGACCCGGGTGAGGTTGCGGGCGGCGACCTCCATCACCCGCTTGCCCGCCGCGACCGAGCCGGTGAAGGAGACCTTGTCGATGCCGGGGTGGCCGACCAGGTACTCGCTGACCTCCCGGTCGGCGGGGAGGATGGACAGGACCCCCTCGGGCAGCCCCGCCTCGCGCGCGATCTCGCCGAGCAGGTAGGCGTCCAGCGGCGCCTCCGGTGACGGCTTGAGGACGACCGTGCAGCCGGTCAGCAGAGCCGGGGCGAGCTTGGCGGCCGCGACGAACTGCGGGACGTTCCAGGGGACGACGGCGGCGACGACGCCGACCGGTTCGCGGCGGACCAGGATCGGGCCGAGGGCGCCGTCCCGCCGCTCCTCGGCGGTGAAGTCCCGGGCGACCCGGATCGCCGCGTCCCACACCATCATCGCGCCGAGCGCCTGGGCGAGGACGCTCCAGGAGTACGGGGAGCCGTTCTCGGATGAGATCACCCGGGCGATCTCCTCGTGCCGGGCGGCGACGGCGTCCTTGATGCGGGTGACGACCTCGATCCGTTCCGCCAGGGTGGCGCGCGGCCAGGGTCCCTCGTCGAAGGCGCGGCGCGCGACGGCGACCGCCCGGTCCACGTCCTCCCGGCAGGCGTGCGGCACCCGGCCGATGACCTCCTCGGTGTGCGGCGAGATCACCTCGATGACGTCCCGGCCCAGCGGGTCCGTCAACTCCCCGCCGATGAACAGCTGTCCGTGTTCCACGAGCTCGGTCATGGCCGACTGCCTCCCGCCGCACCGCAACGTCCTGACGCTGTTTCAGAACTGATACCAGTTCTAGTTATAGGGGGCAATGGCCGGTTCCGGGCGGCCCGGACCGGCGGGACGGGCGACGGTGGGAGCGCCGCGCACCATGGCATGCTGACGGATCGTCAGTTCTGGTTATAGTGGGCCATGGCCGCCGTGCGGCGGAGGGGGAGGCCCGATGGTGACGGCGTTCGATCACGGCGGGGGCGTACGGTCCGTGCGGGTGCCCATCCCGGACAACCCCCTCGGACACACGCTGGTGTACGTGGTGGACACCGACCGGGGCCCGGTGCTGATCGACACCGGCTGGGACGACCCCGCCTCCTGGGACACCCTCGCCGCCGGGCTGGTCGCGTGCGGTACGACCGTGGGAGAGGTGTACGGCGTGGTGGTCACCCACCACCACCCCGACCACCACGGCCTGTCGGCGCGGGTGCGCGACGCCTCCGGCGCCTGGGTGGCGCTGCACGCGGCCGACGCGGCGATCGTGCGCCGGGCCCGGGAGAGCCGGCCGGAGCGCTGGTTCTCGTACATGGCCGACAAGCTGACGGCGGCCGGTGCGCCGCGGGAGCACGTCGCCCCGCTCCGGGCGCCGCGCGGCCGGACGGTGCCCGGACTCTCGCCCGCCCTGCCGGACCGGGACATCGTCCCGGGCGAACTGCTCGACCTGCCGGGCCGCCGGCTGCGCGCGGTCTGGACCCCGGGGCACACGCCCGGCCATGTCTGCCTGCACCTGGAGGAGGAGCATCCGGCCCGGTTGCCCGGTCACGGGCGGCTGTTCAGCGGGGATCACCTGCTGCCCGGGATCACCCCGCACATCGGCCTGTACGAGGACCCGGACGACGCGACCGTGACCGATCCGCTCGGCGACTACCTCGACTCCCTGGAGCGGATCGGGCTCCTCTCCCCCGCCGAGGTCCTCCCGGCCCACCAGCACGCCTTCACCGACGCCCCGGGCCGGGTGCGGGTGCTGCTGGAGCATCACGCGAACCGCCTCTCCGGCCTCCTCGGCCTTCTCGCCGAGCCCCTCACCCCCTGGCAGCTCGCCGAGCGCATGGAGTGGAACCGCCCCTGGGCCGACATCCCCTACGGATCGAGGACCATCGCGGTCTCGGAGGCCGAGTCGCACCTGCGGCGGCTGGTGAAGCAGGGCCGCGCCGAGCCGGTGCCGGGCAGCGGGCCGGTGGCCTACATCGCGGTGTGAGGGCAGGGCGGGGGCGGGGCCTGCGGGGGCGTGGCCGGCGGGGGCCTGGTCGGCGGGGCGTGGCCGGCCGGGTGGGACCGGCGGGGCGGGACCGACGGGGCCCTGGTCGGCGGGGCGTGGCCGGCGGGGCGGGGCCGGCCGGGTGGGCGGGTCAGGCGGACGCGGCCGGGAACTCCATGGCGACCGCCTGCCGGCGGAACCGCTCGATGGCCGGCGCGTGGAACTTGAACGCGTGCGCCACGACGTCCAGTTCGCTGTCGAGGACACAGGCGGACCCGGACTCCGGGGGGTCGTCGGCGGCCGGCGCACGGGCGGGGCCGTCGGGCGGCGCGTGCAGCAGCTCGGCCGCGACGCGGATGTCCACCGCCGCCGCGATGCCCCGTGCCACGGACTCCGGGTAGCCCGCCGCCGCCGTCGCCCGCCGCATCCGCTCCCGCCGGGCCGCGCACAGGTGCGGGGCCAGCTTGAGCAGGCCGTCGTTGATGGCGGCACGGCGCAGCTCCAGGCGCAGGGCGGCACCGCTGACCCGGCCGGTCGCGGGCGCCGCCGGCGCGGTGACCGTCAGCATGGTCTGCCACAGCGGTTTCAGCCGCCGGTGGGTGCGCACCAGCCGCCGGCGCTCCGCGAGCAGCGGACCGGCCTGGCCGGCGATGAAGGCCACGGCCACCAGGACCGCCTCGACGACCGCGAACGGCGGCGCGACGTACGTCGACAGCCAGTCCCAGTCCCGGCCGCTCCACCGGGCCACGATCGCCGCGAGCTTGGCGATGTCGAAGACGAGCCCGAGGGCGTACGCCTCCTGGAGGGAGATCACCGCCCGGCGCAGCCAGGTGTCCTCCAGCTCCCGGTACCAGGCCCACAGCATGCCGGCCGCCACCAGCGCGGACACCAGGTGGGCGAGCAGGTAGAGCAGCACGAACTCGCGCATCCAGGGCGTATCGGCGTAGTAGGTGTCGAAGTCCCGCAGCCGCTCCGCCCGGTGGTCGCCGAGCAGGAACGTCGTCCACAGGCCGACGACGATGACGGTGTACGCCATCCAGACCAGGCGGGTGCGCCTGCGGCGGACGGCGGAGGGCGGTTCGCGCCAGGTGATGATGAGCCACAGGCACGCCCCGCAGTAGACGGCCAGCAGTGAGTACACCCACAGGCTGGCGAAGTTGGGGATGCCGACGAGCAGGTTGATGCGGTGCAGGCTGGCGGGCGGCAGCGAGGCGAAGACGACCGCGCCGATACCGAGCAGCAGGGCGGTGGCCCGCAGGATCGGGTCCTGCCAGGCACGCCGCAGCAGCGGCAGTTTGATCACGAAGGCCACGGCGAGCAGGGCGGCCGGGACGGCGTAGGTGGCGAGGGAGCCGCAGACGTCCCAGCGCATCAGGGCCCGCCGATGTTGCCCAGGGAGGAGGAGAGCCGGTCGATGAGGGTGTCCTGGGTCATCCGGCCGGCCGCGCCCGGGCCGACGACCTTGGAGAACTTGGCCGCCAGGCGCAGCCCGCACTCCTCGGCCGCCCACTCGGCCGCGGCCGCCGCGTCGGCGGACGAGCGGGCGGCCAGGGTGACCACCCGCTCCCAGGGGATGTCCTCCTCGGGGCGGGCGAGCAGCCGGCGGGCGGCGGCGGGCAGACCGGCCGGGTGGTGCACGTCCAGCGTGCCGTAGTGGATGTGGCCGATCTCGTGCCCGGTGATGACGAACTTGTGGGGGTCCGGCGCCCGTTCCTCGACCACGACGATGTACTCCTCGTCCCGGGCGAGGGTGAGCCCGGAGAGGCCCAGGCCCGGCGGGAAGGCGACGAACTTCAGCCGCACCGGGCGGTCCACCTGCGGACCGAGGGTGGCGCACAGCGCGTGCAGGAACACCTGCGGGGAGGTCGGCGGGGTCAGGGTGCGGACGGTGTCGCGCACGAGCCGGTCGAGGAAGCGCTTGGCGGACTTGCCGTGCCTCCCGGACGGTGCCGGCCGCGGGTGTCCCGGCCCGGCGGAGTGGTCAGGCACGGCCGGCGTCCCCCGCCCGCTCCGAGGTGATGATCATCTCGGCCAGGTCGGCCAGGGTGGCCAGCTGCCGGGCGTTCATCTGCGGGGCCCGGGCGGCGAGTCGTACCAGCCCGCACTCGCGCAGCCGCAGCAGCGGGTCCGCCTGCGCCTCCAGGTCCTGCAGCACCGGTTGCAGCGCCTCGTGCAGCGCCTCCGGCTCGTCCGCCGTGAAGAAGCCCGCGGGCAGGCCGAAGAACCGGCGCAGCCGGTCCGCGTGTTCCAGGCTCGGCATCCCGCTCTTGCGCCACACGCTCAGCCACTGCCGGCTGGTCCCGGCGATCCTGGCCAGCTCGTCCAGCGAGTACCGCTTTCCGTCGGGGCGGCGCCGGGTCTCCCGGATGAAGTCCAGTCGCTGGCGCACGCGTTGAGCCAGGCAGGTCTCCGCGGCCCGGCCCCCGCAGAGCAGTTCGACGACGGTGCCCACGGGGATGCCGGTGCGGTACGACAGCCCGGCCACGTCGAGAGCCTCCGGCAGCCGGCCGGGCCGGCCGGTCAGCTCGCCGAGCCGGCCGAGGACCTCGGTCAACGCGGCGTGGGCGTCACTCACCGAGGTCCCCCCTGGGCGTGTCATGCGTTCGGTGGCTTGGCGCGAGGCTACCCGCTCGCTCCTCCGCCGACCAGCGTGACAACACTCCCTGCCTAATTACGCAGCTATCGTTGACAGTTGAGGGCGCGGTGGGTGAGGATCACTGCACGGAGAGCAAGATCCGATACCCGCCCCGGGTGCCGCCTATGGGGGAGCGGCACCGGGGGCGTTTTCTCGTCCGCCTTCCCCCCGTGGAAGGCCGAGGCATCCATGGCACAGCCTGTCGTCCTTCTCGGGGCCGGCGGTCACGACGTCTGCGGCGAGTTCCCGCTGGCCCGGATCGCCGCGGTGTGCCCGGTGCTGCTCGTCGACCCGGATCCGCCCGCCTGGACGCGCCCGTACCTGGCCGGCCGGCTGGCGGCCGACCCGGCCGGGGGGACCGGGACGGCCGAGGCGGTGCTGCGGTACATGGCCGGGGCCCCGGTCGGCGGGGTGCTGACGTGGTCCGGGGAACATCTGGTCAGCGCCGCGCGGGCCGCCGCCCGGCTGGGGGTGCCGGGCCTGCCGTACGAGACGGCGGCGGCCTGCGCCGACCCCGCCGCGGCACGGGCGCTGCTGGCGCGGCACGGGGTGCCGACGGCCGGACCCGAGGACGGCCCAGAGGCCACGGACGGGCCGCTGGTGTCCGCCGAGGCCGTCGTGCTGGACGACGAGGTCCGCATCGTCGCGCTCACCCGTACGACCCCCGGTCCGCCGCCCGCCCGGCGCCCGCTGCGGCACTGCGTCCACGCCCACGACGGGCTGCTGCACAACCGGTTCCTGCGCCAGTGCGTCGAGCGGGCCGTACGCGCCCTCGGCCTCTCCCACACGGTCGCGCACCTCACCCTGCGGCTGACCGCCCGCGGCCCCCGCGTCCTGGGCGTGACCCCGCACCTGCCCGGCGACCTGATCCCGCTGCTGGTGGAACGGGCCACCGGGGTGGACCTGGCCGGGGCCGCCGCCGCGCTGGCCACGGGCCGGCACCCGGACGTGACCCCGACCCGCCAGCGGGCCGCCGCCGTCCAGTTCGCCTACCCGGCCGCCACCGGCCGCCTGACCCACCTGCGGCTGGATCCCGCCGCCGCGGACGAGCCGGCCGCCGAGCGCATGGTCCTCACCCGGCGGACCGGCGACCCGGTGACGGCGGCCGCGCACGCGGACCCCGCCGACCGCCTCGCCCACTGGGTGGCGACGGGCGAGGACGCGGCGGAGTGCGAGGAGACCCTGCGCCGCATGGCCCGCCACCTCACGGCGACGGTGGCGCCGACGGCCGGGACGTACGCGGCCTGAGAACCCGCCCGCGGGGCGGTGCCCCCCGCCCACGACCAGTGCGAGCGTCCTGAACCGACGCCACACCAGCTCCCTGACCAGGTCACCCCGCCGACGGCCGGGACGTACGCGGCCCGAGCACCCCGGCGACGGTGGCGGCGACGGCCGGGACGTACGCGGCCCGAGAACCCCGGCGCCGGTGGCACCGACGGCCGGGACGTACGCGGCCCGAGAACCCCGGCGCCGGTGGCACCGACGGCCGGGACTTGCGCGGCCCGAGAACCCGCCCGTGGGCGGTGACCCCGGTCACCGCGGCCGTGTGCCCACGGCCACCCCTCGGCCCGCGCGCGGCGGCCGGTAAAGTGGCCCGAGTCGTCATCACACCCGTACGGGGGGAAGCCGGTGCGATTCCGGCGCTGACCCTTCCCCAGGTCCTCGGCTTCGACCGGGCAGGGGATGCCCCGGTCCGTGCGGCGGGCCCGGCCTCCCGGACGGTGCGCCGGACCGCCTCGGACGGGACGTTGACCGGCTCGCGTGCGCCGGCGGTCCGCCGCGCCCGCATCGTCGAGGTTCACGGAGCCGAGCCGCCCGGGGTCACCCGTGCGCTGCCCGGCTCCCCACAGGAGAGGCAGTCGCCCACCATGAACGTCCGCCGCAGTGCCGCGGCCCTCGCCGCCGTAGGTGTGCTGGCCGCCGCCGCGCCCGCCACCGCCGCCGGCCCGTCCCCGTCCGCCGCGGTGACGGTTCCGTCCGGGCTGTACGGCAAGGGGGACCCGACGTACGACGGCGTGTGGCGGCAGTCGCTGACCCTGCTCGCCCAGCGGACGCTCGGCTACCGGCCGGCCCCCGCCGCCGTGGACTGGCTCACCGGACAGCAGTGCGCCGACGGCTCCTTCGCCGCCTTCCGCGCCGCCCCCGCCGAGCCCTGCGACGCCAAGGTCAAGCCCGACACCAACAGCACGGCCGCCGCCGCGCAGGCCCTGGCCGCGACCGGCGGGCACGGCGCCGCGGTGACCAAGGCGGTGAACTGGCTGAAGTCCGTGCAGAACAAGGACGGTGGCTGGAGCTACTACGCGGGCGACCCCAGCGACGCCAACTCCACCTCCGTCGTCGTCGGGGCGCTGACCGCCGCCGGGACGGACCCGGCGGACGTCCGCAAGGCGGGCAGGTCCCCGTACGACGCGCTGCCCGACTGGGCCGTCCCCTGCGACCAGGACGGCGGCGGCGCCCTCGCCTTCCAGGCGGACAAGAAGGGCCGGCTGCTCGCCAACGCGGACGCGACCGCGGCCGGCCTGCTGGGCGCGCTCGGCAAGGGCTTCGCGGCCACCGCCGGCAAGGCCCCGGCGAAGGAAGCCTGCGCGGCGGCCGGCCGGCCCACCCGGCAGCAGCTGGCCGACGACGCCGGCGCCTACCTCGCGGCGGCCGTCGCGAAGACCGGCCACCTGATGTCCACCATGCCCGGGGCCAAGGCCCAGCCCGACTTCGGCAACACCGCGGACACCGTCGTCGCGCTCGCCGCGGACGGCCGGACCACGGCCGCCAGGAAGGCGTACGCCTGGCTGGAGAAGAACGCCGGCCAGTGGGCCACGCAGAGCGGCCCGGCCGCGTACGCCCAGCTCATCTTCGCCGCGCACGCCCTCGGGGAGGAGCCGGGCGACTTCGCCGGCACCAGCCTGATCAGCTCCCTCAACGCGCAGGGCCCGGCACCGAGCATGGACTCCGGCAAGCACGAAGCGTCGGAGAAGAAGGACTCCGGCAGCGGCGTCTGGTGGACCGTCGGCGCCTGTCTCGTCGCCGGTATCGGCATCGGCTTCCTGCTCAGCGGCCGGAAGAAGCGACAGCCGTGACCTCCGTCCGCCGTGCCGTGCCGGCACTCCTCGCCGCACTGCTGCTCCTCGGCTCCGCCGGGCCGGCCGGCGCCGCCGGCTACCGCTACTGGTCCTTCTGGGAGCGCGCCGGCGGCCACTGGACCTACGCCACGCAGGGCCCGTCGTCGGCGCGCCCCGACGACGGCACGGTCCAGGGCTTCCGGTTCGCGGTGAGCGAGGACTCGGCGGACGCCAGCCGGCCGCGCGGTACGGCGGACTTCGCCACCGTCTGTGCGGGCACGCCCGCGAAGCCCGGGACGAAGCGGGTGGCCCTGGTCCTCGACTTCGGCACCGGCGAGGACGCGCCGTCCGGTGAGACACCCCCGGGCCGGCGTACGGCGTGCGCGCGGGTGCCGTCCGACGCGACGAGCGCGGACGCGCTGGCCGCCGTGGCCAAGCCGCTCCGTTACGACACCAACGCCCTGCTGTGCGCGATCGCCGGGTACCCGGCGAAGGGGTGCGGCGAGCAGGTCTCGGGATCCGCCGGCAGCGCCGCGAAGAAGGAGAGCGCGCCGGAGCCGGACGACAGCGGCCCCTCCCTGGGCCTGCCGGTCGGCGCGGGCCTGGTCGCCCTGCTGGCGGGCGCCGCGGCATGGCAGGCCAGGCGGCGTCGCGATGCGTCCAGCTGAGGCGAGCCGGCCGGACGAACACGAGCCGCCGCACGGCCACATACCGCCGGACGCGCACGTGCCGCCGGACGCGCACGTGCCGCCGGACGCGCACAAGCCGTCGGCCGAGCACAAGCCGTCAGGCGAACACCGGGCGTCCACCGTGCCCGCGGACGCGGACGGGCTCCGGCCGTCGGACGAGCGCCGACCGTCGGGCGGACTCCGGCCTTCGGGTGAACGTCGGCCGTCCGCCATGCCCGCGGACGCGGACGGGCTCCGGCCGTCGGACGAGCGCCGACCGTCGGGCGGACTCCGGCCTTCGGGTGAACGTCGGCCGTCCGCCATGCCCGCGGACGCGGACGGGCTCCGGCCGTCGGGCGGACTCCGGCCGTCCGACGAACGTCGGGCGTCCACCGTGCCTACGGACGCGGACGGGCTCCGGCCGTCGGGCGGACTCCGGCCGTCAGGCGAACACCGGGCGTCCACCGTGCCCGCGGACGCGGACGGGCTCCGGTCGTCGGGCGGGCGGCGGGGCGGGCGTGTGGGTGTCGGGGGCGTCAAGCGGGCCGGTGGCCGGCCGGCCGTCGAGCGGGGCGGCTCCCGTCCCGTCCGGGGCCGGGGCATGGTGCACCCGGGTGCCTGGTGGCTGTGGGCCCTCTCGCTCGGCACCGCCGCCACCCGCACCACCAACCCGCTCCTCCTGGCCCTCCTCACCGCGGCCTCCGCCTACGTCGTGGCGACCCACCGCTCCCCCACCCCCTGGGCCCGCTCCTACACCGCGTTCGCCCGGCTCGCGCTCGCCGTCATCCTCATCCGCGTCCTGTTCGCGGTGGCCCTCGGCTCCCCCATCCCCGGCACGCACACCCTCCTCACCCTCCCCGAGGTCCCCCTGCCGCACTGGGCGCAGGGCATCCGGCTGGGCGGCAGGGTGACCGCCGAGGCGGTGCTCTTCGCCGCCTACGACGGCCTGAAGCTCGCCACGCTCCTCATCTGTGTCGGCGCGGCGAACGCCCTGGCCGGCCCGACCCGTCTGCTCAAGTCCCTGCCCGGCGCGCTCTACGAGACGGGCGTGGCCGTGGTCGTCGCCCTCACCTTCGCGCCCCACCTGATCGCCGACGTCCAGCGGCTGCGCGCCGCCCGCCGGCTGCGCGGCCGGCCGGACCGGGGCCTGCGGGGCCTGCTCCAGGTCGGACTGCCGGTCCTGGAGGGCGCGCTGGAGCGCTCGGTGGCGCTGGCCGCCGCGATGGAGGCCCGCGGCTACGGCCGTACCGCCGAGGTCCCCGCCCCCGTCCGGCGTACGACGGCCGCGCTCACCCTCGGCGGTCTGCTCGGCGTGTGCGCGGGAACGTACGGGCTGCTGACGGCGGAAGGCGGGGTGTACGGCGTCCCCCTGCTGCTCGCCGGGGTCGCCGCCGCGCTCGCGGGACTGCGGCTGGGCGGCCGGCGTTCACCCCGGACCCGGTACCGCCCGGATCCGTGGGACGCGCGCGCCTGGCTGGTCACGGGCTCCGGAATCGCCGTGGCCGCGCTGCTCGCGCTCGCCTCCGCCCGGGACCCGCAGGCGCTGCATCCCGGCGTCGTCCCCCTCGTCGCCCCGACGCTCCCGCTGTGGCCCGCCGCGGCCGTCCTGCTGGCCCTGCTGCCCGCGTTCGCCGTCCCGAAGTCCGTCACCGTCTCCAGGGAACACCCGTGATCCGCTTCGATGATGTCAGCGTGACGTACGAGGGCGCCGACCGACCCACCGTCGCAGGCGTCGACTTCGCGGTGTTCGAGGGGGAACTGGTGCTGCTGGCCGGTCCGTCCGGGGTCGGCAAGTCGACCGTGCTGGGCGCGGTCAGTGGGCTGGTCCCGCACTTCACCGGCGGCACCCTGCGCGGACGGGTGACGGTGGCCGGCCGGGACACCCGTACCCACCAGCCGCGGGAACTGGCCGACGTGGTCGGCACGGTGGGCCAGGATCCGCTCGCGCACTTCGTGACGGACACCGTGGAGGACGAACTCGCCTACGGCATGGAGTCACTGGGGCTCGCCCCCGCGGTGATGCGGCGCCGGGTCGAGGAGACCCTCGACCTGCTGGGCCTCGCCGGACTGCGCGACCGCCCGATCGCCACCCTCTCCGGCGGGCAGCGCCAGCGGGTCGCGATCGGCTCGGTCCTCACCCCGCACCCGCGGGTGCTGGTCCTGGACGAGCCGACCTCGGCGCTGGACCCGGCCGCCGCGGAGGAGGTGCTCGCCGTCCTGCAACGGCTGGTGCACGACCTGGGCACGACGGTCCTGATGGCCGAGCACCGCCTGGAGCGGGTGATCCAGTACGCCGACCGTGTCGTCCTGCTGCCCGCCCCCGGCGCCGCCCCGGTCACCGGCACCCCGTCCGAGGTGATGGCCGTCTCCCCGGTGTACCCGCCGGTGGTGGCCCTGGGCCGGCTGGCCGGCTGGTCCCCCCTCCCGCTCACGGTCCGGGACGCCCGCCGCCGCGCCGCCGACCTGCGCGAACGCCTGGCCACCCGGACCCCCCGGCCCACCACCGCGACCGCGGACGACGGCTCCGGCGGAATCCCGGCGCCCGCGGACGGCCGCGTCCCCGGGGCCGCTCCGGCTCCGGACGGCCGCACCGCCGGCACAGCGCCCGGACCGCAGACGGCCACGCCCGACCTGGAGACGGCCACGCCCGGACCGCAGACGGCCGCGCCCGACCCGGAGACGGCC
>NZ_WWJT01000672.1 GCF_009865385.1 Streptomyces sp. SID486
CGGCCGTCCTGCTGGCCACCCCCTGGTGGACGCGGTGCCGGCGGGCGCTCGCCGCGGTCCTGGCCGACATCCGCGCCCTGCACGCCCGTCCCGCCCGGGCGGCGGCCCTGTGGGGCGGCTCGGTGGCCTTCGCCGCGCTGCACGCGCTGGTCCTCATCGCCGTCACCCGCGCCGTCGGGCTGCCGCTCGCCCCGCTCCAGGTGGCCCTGCTGTACCTCGCGGCCAGCAGCGCCGCCGCCCTGCTGCCCACGCCGGGCGGCCTGGGCTCGCTGGACGCCGCGCTCGCCTTCGCCCTCACCGCCGCCGGAACCCCCGGCGCCGGCGCCGCGTCGGCGGTCCTCGGCTACCGGCTCCTCACCGTCTGGCTGCCGCTGCTGCCCGGCCTCCTGGTCCTCGCGGTGCTGGTCCGGCGCAAAGCCCTGTGACGACAGGGGGGTTCGTGACGTAAGGCCCTGCGACGACGGCGCGTTCGCCACGCAACGCCCCTTTGCCGGCGCGGAGTCAGCGGCGCGACGACCCCTCGTCCGGCGGGGAGTCAGCGGCGCGGCGTCCCGTGCCGACGGGGAGTTCGTGACGTAAGGGCCCTGTGCGGACCGGGAGTCGGCGGTGTGAGGCGCTGTGCCGGCGGCGGGTTCCCGGCGCTACGGGTGCGCCGTCACCGGACTCCTCGGAGCGAGCGGTGCTTTACCCGTGAAGTCATCGATTCCGCGTCACCCCCGTGCCATGATCGTCGGCGTACACCAGTCCGGCCGACGGAAGAGGACGTCATGCCCGCCTACGTCATAGCGCATCTGCAGGAGTCCGCTCCGCACCCGGAGATCGCCGAGTACATCGAGCGCATCACGGACACCTTCGAGCCGTACGGCGGGCGCTTCCTCGTGCACGCCGCGCAGCACGAGGTCAAGGAGGGCGCCTGGCCCGGGCACGTCGTGGTGATCTCCTTCCCGTCCATGGACGCGGCACGGACCTGGTGGGACTCGCCCGCCTACCAGGAGCTCGCGCCGCTGCGTTCGCGCCACATCGAGGGCGACATCATCCTGGTCCCGGGCGTCCCCGAGGACTACGACGCGGCCGACACCGGGCGGGCGATGCGGGAGAGCCTCCCGGCCGGGTGATCACCCGGCCGGGACACGGCCGGCTTTCCCTCCTCGTGGGGGACGGCAGCCGGAGTCTTTACTGCACATGGGTTGCAGATACGCGTGCCCCGGCACAAGGCTGTAAGGCGCGGCCGTACGCGCCACCGAGAAGATGCCTCCCGTGACGGCCGCCCCTGTCTCCGCTCCGATCCCTCCCCGCCAGGACCGGGCACGCGCCCGGCCCGGCACCGCGTCCGTGGCTCCGTGACGCGGCAGGAGCGGGGCAGGGCCCACGGCGCGGACAGCGCCTGCCGCCCGTCGGCCGTGCGCGCTCCCCGGCCGTTCGCCGACGGCGCGGCCGCTTCTGCCCGGGCACCGGCGGGATTAATGATCCGGCCACGGGAAACGCGGACCGGGACCGCCCGCGAGCCCCGAAGGAGGCGACCATGAGCGACCAGCAGTCCGAGCAGACCCCCATGGCGGACGACGCCTACCAGCCCACCGGAACCAACGAGGAGCAGGAGGACGCCGGTCCCCTGGACCTGCAGGACGCGGTGGGAGAGCGGACGTACGACGACATGCTCGACGAGGGCTACTCCCCGCCCGAACGCCCGCTGGGCGTCACCAAGTACGGCACCACCGCCGGTGAGCAGCGTGCCGGGGAGTCCCTGGACGAACGGCTCGGCCAGGAGGTCCCGGACGTGACCGGGCCGGCCGGCGACGAGGTCGGGGACCTGCCCGGAGGCGAGGGCGAGCCCGTCGACCCCGAGGCGGGCGGACCCCGCGCCGGCCGTCTGGTCGCCCCGGACGAGGGCGCCCACACCGACACGGTCAAGGAGGAGGTCGCGCGGGACGTGGGCGTGGACGGGGGAGCGGCGGGAGCCGAGGAGGCGGCGATGCACGTGGTGGAGGAAGGGCCCTGAGCTCCGGGCCGGCGTAAGAGCGGAGCGGCCCCTGAGCTTCGGGCCGGCGTAAGAGCGGAGCGGCCCCTGAGCTTCGGTCCGGCGTGAGAGGTGAGCGGCCCCTGAGCTTCGGTCCGGCGTGGGAGGTGAGCGGCCCCTGAGCCCATGCTCCGGTGGCGAGCCGCGACGGCCCTCAGGCCCC
The DNA here is from genome assembly GCF_009865385.1 of Streptomyces sp. SID486. Classification (GTDB taxonomy): domain Bacteria; phylum Actinomycetota; class Actinomycetes; order Streptomycetales; family Streptomycetaceae; genus Streptomyces. The sequence continues at coordinate 2,181 of NZ_WWJT01000672.1, forward strand.
GCTCCGGTGTCCGCCGGGAGGGCCCTGGCCGCGCCGGCTCGGGCCGGGGGCCGCCCGGAGTCCCGTCGGCGGTGCTAGTCCAGCCGGTCCACCTGGCGGAGCCGGTTCGTCGCGTCGAGCGCGGCGACCTTGTACGACTCCGCCAGCGTCGGGTAGTTGAACACCGCGTTTACCAGATAGTCGACGGTGCCCCCGCACCCCATCACGGACTGCCCGATGTGGATCAGCTCGGTCGCCCCCGAGCCGAAGCAGTGCACCCCGAGCAGGGTGCGGGCCTCCGGTGACACCAGCAGCTTGAGCATCCCGTGGGAGTCCCCGATGATCTGCCCCCGGGCCAGCTCCCGGTACCGGGCCATGCCCACTTCGAACGGCACCCGGTCCTCGGTGAGCTGGTCCTCGGTCCGGCCGACGAAGCTGATCTCCGGGATCGTGTAGATGCCGATCGGCTGGAGCCGGTGCATCCGCCCGACCGGTTCGCCGCACGCGTGGTAGGCGGCGGACCGGCCCTGTTCCATCGAGGTCGCCGCGAGCGCCGGGAAGCCGATGACGTCACCGACGGCGTAGATGTGCGGGACTCCGGTGCGGTAGTGCTCGTCGACCTCGATCCGCCCACGCGGGTCCGCCGCCAGGCCGGCCCGCCCGAGATCGAGGTCGTCGGTCAGCCCCTGCCGGCCCGCCGAGTACATCACCGTGTCCGCCGGTATCTTCTTGCCGCTCTCCAGCACCGTGAGCGTGCCGCGCGGGTGGCGCTCCACGGCGGCGACGGTCTCCCCGAAACGGAAGGTCACCGCCAGGTCGCGCAGGTGGTACTTGAGCGACTCGACGATCTCCACGTCGCACAGGTCCAGCATGCCGGGGCGCTTCTCGACCACGGTCACCTTGCTGCCCAGCGCGGCGAACATCGAGGCGTACTCCATGCCGATCACCCCTGCGCCGACGATCACCATGGACCGCGGCACCCGCTCCAGCGACAGCACGTTGTCGGAGTCCATGATGGTCCGCCCGTCGAACTCGACGCTGTCCGGGCGGGCCGGCCGGGTGCCGGTGGCGATGACGATGTGCTCCGCCCCGACCGTCCGTTCCCGCCCGGACGGGTCGGACACCGCCACCGTGTGCGGGTCGGTGAAGCGGGCCGTGCCGGAGTACAGGGTCACCTGGTTACGGGCCAGCTGGCTGCGGACGACGTCCGTCTCGCGGCCGACCACGTGCCGGGTACGTGCGGTCAGGTCGGCGACGGTGATGTCCTCCTTGAGCCGGTAGCTCTGGCCGTACAGGTCGCGCTGGGTGAGGCCGGTCAGGTACAGCACCGCCTCGCGCAGGGTCTTGGAGGGGATGGTGCCGGTGTGCAGGGAGACCCCACCGAGCATGTCGGGGCGGTCGACGAGGGCGACCCGGCGGCCGAGCTTGGCCGCGGCGATGGCGGCCTTCTGGCCGCCGGGTCCGGATCCGATGACGAGCACGTCGAAGTCGGGCACGCACGGGAGTCTGGCAGGCACGGGCCGTCCCGGGGAAGAGACGGCAACCGTTCGATCCCCCGGATCCCGGAAGGCCCCCAATGCGTGCGCCGCGTCCCCCTGCGTGCGCCGCGTCCCCCTGCGCGCGGGGAGGGCCCTGCGTGCGGGCCTGCGGGCCCAAGGGTGCGCGGGCAACGGCGTCCGCGCACGCCGGCGGGC
>NZ_WWJT01000673.1 GCF_009865385.1 Streptomyces sp. SID486
CCGGCGGGGCCCGGCCGGTGACGGTCGGTCCGGCGGGGCCGGGCCGGAGCGGGGGCCGGCCGGGTCCGGTCGGCGGCGGGTTCGTCCTTGGCGGGTTCGTCCTTCCGCGACCTGCCGGGTCCGGTCGGTCGGGGGTGGTCCTGTCGGGACCGGACGGGGACGGGCGGACGGGCCGGGACGGTCGGACGGGCCGGGCCGGGACGGGGCGTCGGCGGGCGGTCCGGCTCCGGCCTCGGCCGGTCAGCGGCGGGCGGGCTGGTTGCGGCGGGTCAGCCACAGGGCACCCGCCGCGCCGGCCAGGAGGACCGTGCCGCCGAGTGTGCCGAGGGCGACCGCGGAGTCCTCCGGGCCGGTCTGCGGAAGCTGACCGCCGGTGGCCGAACCGCCCGAGGCCGACGACGAGGTACCGCCGGACGAGGAGGAACCGCCGGACGACGAACCACCCGAGGAAGCGCCGCCGGACGAGGACCCGCCCGAGGAAGTGCCGCCGGGAGCCGTCACGTCGAGGGTCAGGGACGCTCCGGGGTTGTTGGTCGGCGTGCAGTTCGTGGTCGTGCCGAGCGCCTTGATGGTGAGCGTGCCCGCCGTGAACGTGACCTTGCCGGTCCTCTTCGGTGTGTAGGTGCCGCTCAGGTCGCTGATCTTGATGGGGGTGTCGGCGGGGATCGCCGCCGAGTTGGCCGGGCCGCTGACCGCGAGCGTGCCGCTGTCGGCGCCGCCCAGCTTGATGGTCGCGCTCGGACTCATCGCCCCCTTGCCCAGTTCGACCGGGCTGGAGGAGACGCCCTTCTGCCACGACATGGTGATCCGGTATCCGCCGCCGCTCTCGACGCCCTTGATGTCGATGGGCGAGACGGCGCTCTTGACGCCGATCGGCGTCTGGCAGCGGTAGTTGACGTCGACGACGTCCGCGTGGGCCGCCGGGGCGGCCGACAGCACCGCCGAGCCGGCCAGGGCCGCGGCGGACGCGAGCGCGGCGGTTCGTTTCGGGTACGGCACGGTCGGTCCACCCCGTCCATTCCTGACGACGTATCAGATTCGGCCGTCAAGGTACGCCCGGGGCCGTGAGGAAGGAAGACGCGTCACACGCCGGAGTTGTGGCGATCCGGCGTGTGCGACGGGATGTCGGAGTGAGGGCGGGTACCGGGGTGCCCGCCGGGACGGTCAGGCGGGTGCGCCCAGTTCCGCCCACACCGTCTTGCCCGGAGCGTCGGGTGCGCGGACCACGCCCCAGTCCAGGCACAGCCGCTGCACGATGAACATGCCGTGGCCACCGGGGCGTCCGGCGCGGTGCGGGGTGCGCGGTGCGGGCTGCCCGGTGCCCTGGTCGGACACCTCGATCCGGATCACCTTGTTGTCGCAGGCGAGCAGGAGTTCGTCGGGCCCCTCGGCGTGCAGGCAGGCGTTGGTGACCAGCTCGGAGACGACCAGCAGCACATCCTCGGCGGCCGCCCGCCGGTCGGCGGTGTCGGCCGGCAGCCAACCCCAGGCGTACAGCGCCTGCCTGGTGAAATCACGGGCGAGCGGGACGACACCGCTCTCGCCCTCCAGGCGGAGTCGGCGCACCTGCCGCCCGCGGGCCTGCGGTGTGCCGCCGGTCGGCCCGGGCGGCACGGACGGCGCGGCTGCCTCCGTGGCCGCGCCGACAGCCGGCGCGGCCTCCTCGGGCGCCCCGGAAGCGCCGCTGGGCTCCGGGCCGCGGTCGCCCGGCGAGTAAGGCCGGGTGGTGCTCATCAGCGCTTCACCTCACCGATTCACCGATACAGAATTCCAAAGTCCGGTCAGCAGTCCGGCAGCAGTCCGGT
>NZ_WWJT01000674.1 GCF_009865385.1 Streptomyces sp. SID486
GTGGCGAGCGGGGTGGCGGGGGTTGGGGAAAGGGAGCCGGGGGTGCCGCGGAGGTGGGGGCGGCGGTGGTTCGCGGCCAGCACCTCCGCCGTCGTGAGCGCGGTGTCCCGTAGCAGGGCGGCCAGTTCGGCGGCGGCCGGATGGTGCCGGGCCAGGTCGTCGAGCGCGGCGGCGGTGTCGGGGCGGGTGGCTTCGGCGCCGGGGCGGGTGGCGTGGGTATCGGAGCGGGTGGCGGCTGCCTTGAAGCGAGTGGCGTCGGTGCTGCGGCGAGTGGTGGCGGTGCCGAGTCGAGCGGCTTCGGTGCCGGAGCGGGCGGTGGCGGTGGCGGGGCGGGTGGTGAGTGCCTCCGGTGCCGGGGGGACTTCCGCCGTGGGCAGGAGCGGCGTCCCGGCCCCCGCGGACGGACCGCTGGGTCGTGGGCCCGCCCCCGTGCCCCTCAGTTGCGCGCGCAGCGCATCGCGGGACGGGCCGTCCAGGGACACCAGGGCGCTGCCGAGGTCGAGGCGGACGGGCGGACGGGTGCCGGCCGGGCGAGCGGCCGCGGCCCGGGACGGTGCGATGGGCGCCGTGAGTGCGGTGGCCGTGTTGCGCGCCGTGGGCCGGGTCGGTGCCATGGCCGCCCCCGCCGTCCACAACGCCGTCGCCACGCGCCTGAGTTGGGCCATACCGCCGTGGTGGGGCGAGGTGGCGGCGACGGCCAGGTGGTCGCGGTCGCCGAGGGTGTCGCCGACGAGCGAGGTCAGCCGGCCGGGGCCGGTCTGGACGAAGACGCGGTGGCCGGCGGCGTACAGCGCCTCGGTCAGCTCGCGGAAGCGGACCGGCTCCAGCAGGTGCCGTACGAACAGTTCACGGATCGCCGGCTCGTCCGGGGGGAAGGGCGCGGCGGTCGTGCCCGACCAGACCGGCACGGTCGGCGGGTGCAGCCGGAAGCGGTCGGCGGCCTTCCTGATGGGGGCGAGGAAGGGTTCCAGCATCGGGGTGTGGAACCCGGACCTGAAGGGCAGCACCTGGCAGAGCACGCCGTCGGCCCGGAGGGTCCGGGCGAACTCCTCCACCGCCGTCGCGGGTCCGCAGACCATGGACTGGCGGGGCGCGTTGTCGTGGGAGAGCACGACTCCCGATTCCGCCCAGGCGTCGGCGAGCGTGGCACGCACCCGGGCGGCGGAGGTGCCGACGGCGGCGAAGACGAGGCCCGGGACGGTGACCGAGTCCGGGTCGAACCCGGCCATGAACGCGTCGACCTCGGCGGCCGAGTACAGCCCGGCGGCGGCCATGGCCGTCCACTCGCCGACGCTGTGACCGGCCACCGCGTCGGGGACGACGCCCATGCGGCGCAGGGCCTGGTCCAGCAGGCGGCCCACGCCGACGACACCGAAGCCGTGCCGGCCGACGTCGCCGATCCGGACGTCCGGGCCGGTGCCCGCGGCCGGGGTCAGGCCGAAGTGGTCGGCGATGTCGTCGGTACGGGCGGTGAAGTCGGCCTCCAGGCCGGGGAAGAGGAACGCCAGCCTGCCGCCGGCGCGGCCGAGCAGCGGAGCCGGCCGGAACCACACGTCGCTGCGGCCCTGCCAGGCGTGTCCCTTGGCGACCGCGCGGCGGGCCAGGGCCAGCCGTCTGGCGGTCGGGTCCACGACACCGAGCCGGACCGGGCCGGCGTCGGCGTGCGGCCGGTCGGGGTCGAGCCCGGCGGCGAGCACGGCCGAGTCGTCGTGGCCGAGGAGGGTGGCGAGGCCG
>NZ_WWJT01000675.1 GCF_009865385.1 Streptomyces sp. SID486
GCCCCGTTATCTTCTTCGCGGTCCTGCAAGAGGGCCGCTGGCCTCCGGGCCCGGTATGACTGTTGCCCCCTGTCGAGTGGATGACCTGGGGGGTGGTGTCGCCGGGCCCGAGGGGTGCCGTCGGAGACGCTGATCAGAGGTCTGGCCACTGCCCGGCCCGGCGCAATGCCGGGCCACTTGCGGGCGGCAGGTCTGCATAACGTGGATGCGCGCGAACGGCCCCGCCTTCGAGGCCGGCACGGCATCGACGCATGTGGGGGCACGGTGATCGACATAGACGCGGTGGGCGTCTTCCTCGGCCTGGACGTCGGCAAGAGCAACCACCACGGCCACGGACTCACCCCGGCCGGGAAGAAGGTCTTCGACAAAACCCTGCCGAACGGCGAACCCCAGTTGCGGGCCGTCTTCGACAAGCTCAAGGCCAAGTTCGGCACCGTCCTGGTGGTCGTGGACCAGCCCGCCTCCATCGGCGCCCTGCCGCTGACCGTCGCCCGCGACACGGGCTGCCAGGTCGCCTACCTGCCCGGCCTTGCGATGCGCCGGATCGCCGACCTCTACCCGGGCGAGGCCAAGACCGACGCCCGCGACGCAGCTGTTATCGCGGACGCCGCCCGCACCATGCCCCACACCCTGCGCTCGCTGGAACTGGCTGACGAGATCACCGCCGAGCTGACCATGCTGGTCGGCTTCGACCAGGACCTGGCCGGAGAGGCCAACCGCACCTCGAACCGCATCCGCGGCCTGCTCACCCAGTTCCACCCCTCGCTGGAACGCGTCCTGGGCCCCCGTCTGGACCACCCCGCCATCACCTGGCTCCTGGAGCGCTACGGATCCCCCGCCGCCCTGCGCAAGGCCGGCCGCCGCAAACTCGTCGAGGTCATCCGGCCCAAAGCGCCCCGCATGGCCCAGCGGCTCGTCGACGACATCTTCGACGCCCTCGACGAACAGACCGTCGTCGTCCCAGGCACAGGCACCCTGGACGTGATCGTGCCGTCGCTGGCCAAGTCGCTCGCCGCCGTCCACGACCAACGCCGGGCACTGGAAGCCCAGATCGAAGCCCTGCTGGAGGCCCACCCTCTTTCCCAGGTCCTGACCTCGATGCCCGGCATCGGCGTCAGGACCGCCGCAGTCCTCCTGGCCACCATCGGCGACGGCAGCTCGTTCCCGAGCGCGGCCCACCTGGCCTCCTACGCCGGCCTCGCCCCGGCCACCAAATCGTCGGGAACCTCGATCCACGGCGAACACGCCCCCAGAGGCGGGAACCGCCAGCTCAAACGCGCGATGTTCCTCTCCGCGTTCGCCGCCCTCCACGATCCCGCCTCCCGCGGCTACTACGACCGCTGCCGAGCCCGAGGCAAAACCCACACCCAAGCCCTCCTCCGCCTCGCCCGCCACCGCATCAGCGTCCTGTTCGCCATGCTCCGCGACGGCACCTTCTACGAACCCAGAACCCCACGCCTCGCTTGACGAAAGACATAGAGGCACCCCCACGCGCCAGTGCTCCACACCGGCAGCCTCGTAGAACTGCCGCGGTCTGACGCGCTCCGTCCTGCTCTCCACGTAGGCCATGCGCTCTACCCAGCGCGTAGATCCGGCGCCTCCCATCGATCACGCGTGACATCGGAACTACTCGGGGAGGACTCGTTCGGCGGATCATGGGCCGAGCCGGAGCCGGCCGGTACCCATATCGTGTTGACCTCTCCCACAGGCAGTGCTGGAGTCGGCACGTGGACAGTATCCCCGCCAACCGGCGGCTCTGGAATCAGATCAGCAGCGCCTACCAGCACCGGCACGACCCGCAAATAGGCGCCGCACCCCGGCTGTGGGGCATGTATGGGCGACGTCACCGGCAAGCGCGTCCTCGAACTCGGCTGCGGCGCCGGCCAGTGGTCCAGGGCGCTCGCCGCCGAGGGCGCCACCGTGGTCGGGCTCGACCTGTCGGAAGTCCAACTCGCAGCGGCCGTCCGCACGATGGGAGCCACGCGTTACCCACTGGTGCAAGGCGCCGCCGAACAACTCCCCTTCGCCGCCGACAGCTTCGACCTGGTTTTCTGCGACTTCGGTGGGCTCAGCTGGGCGTCTCCGCACCTGGCCGTTCCTCAGGCCGCACGCGTCTTGAGCCGAGGTGGGCACCTGGTCTTCAATGTCGCCAGCCCATGGTTCGAAGCTTGCTACGACGAAGCCGCCAGCCGCGTGACGACGACGCTACAACAGGACTACTTCGGGCTGAACACCATCGCCGAAGACGACGACGCGACCAGCTATCAGCTCACCTACGGCGACTGGGTGAGGGTCCTGCGCGGCGCGGGTCTCATCATCGACGACCTCATCGAGCCACGGCCTGAACGCGGAACACGCAACGGCTACAACGAAACCGACCCACCCGACTGGGCACACCGGTGGCCGGCGGAACTGCTCTGGGTAACCCACAAACCGTAATGTCCGCCGGAGCCAAGACGCGAAGATATCCCCTCGCCGGGCACGCCCTAGGTTCCGCCTCTCTGGGCGGCGTCGAGTCTGGATGAGGAGATCAGCACGCTCCGGGCGATCACCCACACGGACACGTTCAGGCCGGTCTGCTCGAGGCCGAGCCACCCGGGCAGGACGGACAGATAGAACCCGCCGAGGGCCGAGAACGCGATCACCTGAAACACCGAGTTCAGCGCGACCAGGACGGCGGCGGCCTCGCGGTCGCCACAGGCCAGGTCGTTCCAGATGATCACCATGGCTATACAGCGCGCCAACCCCACCATGATCAGGCCCGTGCGGTACTCGGGCAGGCCCGGCAGGAACAGCAACGCCGACGCGAACATGAGCGCCGGACCGACGATCCAGTTCAGCAGCAGCGAAGGCAGCGGAGCCGCGTCAGTGCGGATGCCGATAGGGTCCGGGCATGTCAGACGCGATAGCGACCGCGATCACTGCGGCGGCGGGCCTCGGTGGAGCGCTTCTCGGCTCGGTTCTCCCGCAACGCTTCAACGCCCGCGAACGCGCCGCCGAGGCCGAAATGGCCGACCGGAGAAGGTCCTTTGAGGAGCGGCGAGAGGCATACACGGCCATGAACCGTGCCTCCGAGCAATTCCACACGCTCCTCAAGGACGCCCTGCACCGCATCCGTGACGGCGTCTATGCCGAGGAGGACCGCACCCGTCTTGAGGATTCCCGCAGGGAGTACCGCGACCGCTACGCGGCAGCCCAAATGATCGTCCCCTTGCGGATCATGGAGGCCTCGCGAGAACTCAACAAGGTGCTCGCTGAAGTCGACGCGGCGGCCAAGCGTATTGACCGCAGCCTCGCGCGTGACGGCGAGAGTGCAGAGCACCTACTCGTCGAGATAAAGCAGGCGGAGCCGCGGCTGGTAGCGATGCGGACCCTGATGAGGGAAGACCTGGGGATCCGGGACTAGAGATCGTCTTCATAGTTCAGATCCAGAGCAGGATTGATGCGATGGTGACGGCGGCCTGGAAGGACTCGCGGGTCTTGTCGTAGTGGGTGGCCAGGCCGCGCCATTGCTTGAGGCGGTTGAAGCAGCGTTCGACGACGTTGCGGAGGCGGTAGACGGCCCTATCGAAGCTGGCCGGCGGCTTGGTCCCTGCGTTCGGGGATCGTGTGGCGGATGCCGCGTCTGCGCAGGTAGGTGCGGATCTTGCGAGAGCTGTACCCCTTGTCGGCGATCACGTGGTCCGGTGTGGTGCGGGGACGGCCGGGACCGGTGCGAGGGACGTGGATCTCGGTCATGACCTGCTCGAACCGAGTGCAGTCGTTGGTGTTGCCGCCAGTGAGAACGACTCCGAGTGGGCGACCGCGTCCGTCGCAGGCGAGGTGGATTCTGGAGCTCAGTCCACCACGGGATCGGCCGAGAGCAGGATCACCCGCTTTGTCCCGATCGCCAGTCCCCTTTTGCCCCGTTATCTTCTTCGCGGTCCTGCAAGAGGGCCGCTGGCCTCCGGGCCCGGTATGACTGTTGCCCCCTGTCGAGTGGATGACCTGGGGGGTGGTGTCGCCGGGCCCGAGGGGTGCCGTCGGAGACGCTGATCAGAGGTCTGGCCACTGCCCGGCCCGGCGCAATGCCGGGCCATTTGCGGGCGGCAGGTCTGGATAACGTGGATGCGCGCGAACGGCCCCGCCTTCGAGGCCGGCACGGCATCGACGCATGTGGGGGCACGGTGATCGACATAGACGCGGTGGGCGTCTTCCTCGGCCTGGACGTCGGCAAGAGCAACCACCACGGCCACGGACTCACCCCGGCCGGGAAGAAGGTCTTCGACAAAACCCTGCCGAACGGCGAACCCCAGTTGCGGGCCGTCTTCGACAAGCTCAAGGCCAAGTTCGGCACCGTCCTGGTGGTCGTGGACCAGCCCGCCTCCATCGGCGCCCTGCCGCTGACCGTCGCCCGCGACACGGGCTGCCAGGTCGCCTACCTGCCCGGCCTTGCGATGCGCCGGATCGCCGACCTCTACCCGGGCGAGGCCAAGACCGACGCCCGCGACGCAGCTGTTATCGCGGACGCCGCCCGCACCATGCCCCACACCCTGCGCTCGCTGGAACTGGCTGACGAGATCACCGCCGAGCTGACCATGCTGGTCGGCTTCGACCAGGACCTGGCCGGAGAGGCCAACCGCACCTCGAACCGCATCCGCGGCCTGCTCACCCAGTTCCACCCCTCGCTGGAACGCGTCCTGGGCCCCCGTCTGGACCACCCCGCCATCACCTGGCTCCTGGAGCGCTACGGATCCCCCGCCGCCCTGCGCAAGGCCGGCCGCCGCAAACTCGTCGAGGTCATCCGGCCCAAAGCGCCCCGCATGGCCCAGCGGCTCGTCGACGACATCTTCGACGCCCTCGACGAACAGACCGTCGTCGTCCCAGGCACAGGCACCCTGGACGTGATCGTGCCGTCGCTGGCCAAGTCGCTCGCCGCCGTCCACGACCAACGCCGGGCACTGGAAGCCCAGATCGAAGCCCTGCTGGAGGCCCACCCTCTTTCCCAGGTCCTGACCTCGATGCCCGGCATCGGCGTCAGGACCGCCGCAGTCCTCCTGGCCACCATCGGCGACGGCAGCTCGTTCCCGAGCGCGGCCCACCTGGCCTCCTACGCCGGCCTCGCCCCGGCC
>NZ_WWJT01000676.1 GCF_009865385.1 Streptomyces sp. SID486
CACACCGCCGGGGAAGCGGCAGCTCATCCCGACGATCGCGATCGGCTCCTGGGCTTTGTCCTCGACATCACGAAGGCGGCGCTGTGTCTGACGCAGGTCGGCCATGACCCGCTTCAGGTACTCGACAAGCTTCTCTTCGTTCGACACTTAGCGCCGCCCCCTCGTGGACACCATACGGTTCATGATCATTCTCAGGCATCCCCGAGTTCTCGGTCGATGACGTCGAAGAGTTCGTCGACCGACACCCCGTCGAGATCGCCGTCCAAGGCGTCGCCGCCCGTCGCCCCCTGGACGGCCGTGCCGGTACCGGCGTGGCTCAACTTCGCCAACATGGACTGGAGTCGGACCACGGCCCTGGCTCGCGCCATGTCGTCCTCCGGGAGTGCGGAGAGCACGGATTCGAGGCGGTCGATCTCCTCGGGCAGCGCGTTCTCCGGCGCACTCGCGTCGGGAGCCAGCTCTGCCAGCAGGTGGCGCGCCAGCGCGGCGGGGGACGCGTAGTCGAACAGCGTGGTGGACGGCAGCCGCAGACCGCTCGCCGTGTTCAGGCGGTTGCGCAGTTCCACTGCCGTGAGCGAGTCCAGGCCCATCTCGAAGAAGCCTCGCTCGGTGTCGATCCCCGTCGGAGTGCCGTAGCCGAGCACGGTGGCCGTGTGCTTCCGGATCATGTCGAGGAGCATGGGCTCCCGTTCGGCCACCGGAAGAGCGGCCAAGGTCTCGGCGAGGGCCGACGTCGGCTCGGCGGGGCCGTCGGTGGAAGCGTGGTCCACGGTCCGGTACAGCTCCTGCACTTCGGCGATCTCACCGAAGAGCGCGCTGTTCCGGGAACCGCTCAGTTCCTTGCCGAACCGCGACCAGTCGACGTCCGTGATCACCGGGCAGGTGTCGGAACCACTGATCGCCCGCTCCAACGCCGTGACGGCCAGCGCGGGATCCATGGGCGGCAGACCGAACCGCTCCATACGGCCGCTGACCAGGGCGCTGTCGGCCGCCATGCCGTCTTCGGCCCAGGGGCCCCACGCGATCGAGGTCGCCGGCA
>NZ_WWJT01000677.1 GCF_009865385.1 Streptomyces sp. SID486
GGTGTGCGCGCGGCATCGCGGAAGGCCCGGCCGTGCCCCGCTCCGGCGGCGGCGCGGAGCACCGTGTACGCGCGGGCCGCGCGGCCGGCCGGCGTCGCCCGCCAGCACTGGCGGGAATGTACGGGCGGAATCTGACGAACCGGCGGTGACGGGCACCGTGATCGCTCGTTTGACCTACGGAACGACCAGCTTCTTGTCCCGTCACCCGTAAGAGCCACATGATCCTGTCGAAGCGTCGGACGACGCCGCCCGACCACCACTCGCGTGTGCTCGACGCCGAGCGCACGGAGGCCGCCCTGCTGGAGCACTACGTCCGGCTGGTGCGGCTCGCCCACGTCACCCTTCCCCGGACACTCGGCCAGCACCGACGGGTGCTGGCCGCGCACGGCGTCGTCCAGGCGGCCCTGCCCCGGCGCGGCGTCCTCGTGCCGGGACCCCGCGGGGACGGCGCCGAGGGGGCCGGCGCGAGCACGTACGGCCTGCTCCGGCTGCGGGTGCTGCGCGCGGCGCTGTCCCGGGACGGCACGTCCTCGGCACCGGCGCGGATCCAGTGGCGCCGGCCCGGCCGCGTGCTGCCCGCCGTGTGGGGACTGCGGGTCTTCCCGCAGCCGGCCGGGGCCGAGGAACTCGTGCTGGACCACGCCCTCGCCCGCAGCGAAGGGCCGGTCCGGGCCGCCTTCGCGCTGCTCGCGCTGGACGGGCTGGCACCGGCGGACGCGAGCGAGGTCCTGCGGGCGCTCGACGTGCGGGACCCGGAGGGAACGGTGGCCGCGGCGCTGCGCCTCGCCGACGCCGCCCGGCCGACGGGGCGCGACGACCCGGAGGAGGCGGGCATCTCGGCCCCCGTGCCGGCACCGGCGTCCGACCCCTGCCTGCTGCACGCCCGCCCCAGCGATCTGCTGCGGCGCAGGCACCGGCTGCGGGCCGTCGCGGCGACGCTGGCCCTGGCCGCCGCGACGGGCGCGGCCCTGCTGACGCTTCCCTCCGACGCCGGAC
>NZ_WWJT01000678.1 GCF_009865385.1 Streptomyces sp. SID486
GACCCGGCGAGGTCGGCGGAGCCGCCCCACAGCTCGGGGATGACCGCGCCGAGCGCCTGGAGCACCTTGCCGGACGCGGCACGCGTCGCGACGGCCTTGCCGGGCTCGAAGACCGGGAGCTTCTCCTCCCAGCCCGTGGGCAGCTCGCCCTTGGCGATCCGGTCGAACTCGGCCGCCCGCTCCGGGTTGCCGTCCCGCCAGACCTGGAGGGTCTTCTCCCACTCGGCCTTCGCCTGGGAGCCGCGCTCCAGCGCCTTGCGGGTGTGCGCGATGACCTCGTCGTCGACCTGGAAGCTCTTCTCGGGGTCGAAGCCGAGGACGCGCTTGGTGGCCGCGACCTCCTCCTCGCCCAGCGCCGAGCCGTGCGCGGCCTCGGTGTTCTGCGCGTTCGGGGCGGGCCAGGCGATGATCGAGCGCATCGCGATGAAGGACGGCCGGTCGGTGACGGCCTTGGCCGCCTGGATCGCGGCGAAGATCGCCTCCGGGTCCAGGTCGCCGTCGTCCTTGGCCTCCACGCGCTGAACGTGCCAGCCGTAGGCCTCGTAGCGCGCGACGGTGTCCTCGGAGACGGCCGTCTCGGTGTCGCCCTCGATCGAGATGTGGTTGTCGTCCCACAGCAGGATCAGGTTGCCGAGCTTCTGGTGGCCGGCCAGCGAGGACGCCTCGGCGGAGA
>NZ_WWJT01000679.1 GCF_009865385.1 Streptomyces sp. SID486
CCGGTCGAGTGGCAGACCGGTCCGGTGGTGTGGGGCACGCCCGGCACCAACGGCCAGCACGCCTACTACCAGTTGATCCACCAGGGCACCAAGCTGATCCCGGCGGACTTCATCGGCTTCGCCCGCCCGCTGCCCGAACTGAGCGGCGAACTCCGGGACCAGCACGACCTGCTGATGGCCAACTTCTTCGCCCAGACCCAGGCGCTCGCCTTCGGCAAGACCGCCGAGGAGGTCCGCGCGGAGGGCGTGCCCGAGGAGCAGGTGGCGCACCGCACCTTCCTCGGCGACCACCCCACCACCACGGTCCTGGCCCCCGAGCTGACCCCGTCCGTGCTCGGCCAGCTGATCGCCCTCTACGAGCACAAGGTGTTCGTGCAGGGCGCGGTGTGGAACATCGACTCCTTCGACCAGTGGGGCGTGGAGCTGGGCAAGGTCCTCGCCAAGCGGGTGGAGCCCGCCCTCACCGAGGGCGCGGACGTCCCCGGTCTGGACCCGTCCACCACGGCCCTCGTCGCCGCCTACCGCACTCTCAAGAACGCATCGGAGAACTGATCATGCAGCTCGGTCTCATCGGTCTCGGCAAGATGGGCGGGAACATGCGCGAGCGGATCCGCCGCGCCGGCCACACCGTCATCGGCTACGACCGCAACCCGGACGTCACGGACGTCAAGAGCCTCGCCGAACTGGTCGAGAAGCTGGACGCGCCGCGCACGGTGTGGGTGATGGTCCCGGCCGGCACCGCCACCCAGGGCGTCATCGACGAACTCAAGGACCTGCTGTCCGAGGGTGACACGGTGATCGACGGCGGCAACTCCCGCTGGACGGACGACGAGAAGCACGCCGCCGAGCTGGGCGTCAAGGGCATCGGCTTCGTCGACGCCGGAGTCTCCGGCGGTGTGTGGGGCCTGCAGAACGGCTACGCCCTCATGGTCGGCGGCGACAAGGAGCACGTGAGCCGGGTCAAGCCGATCTTCGACGCGCTCAAGCCGGAGGGCCCCTACGGCTACGTCCACGCGGGCCGCGTCGGCGCCGGGCACTTCTCGAAGATGGTCCACAACGGCATCGAGTACGCCATGATGCAGGCGTACGCCGAGGGCTGGGAGCTGCTGGAGAAGGTCAAGTCGGTGGACAACGTCCGCGAGGTGTTCCGCTCCTGGCAGGAGGGCACCGTCATCCGCTCCTGGCTGCTCGACCTCGCGGTCAACGCCCTGGACGACGACCAGCACCTGGAGAAGCTGCGCGGCTACGCGGACGACTCCGGCGAGGGCCGCTGGACCGTCGAGGCCGCCATCGACAACGCCGTGCCGCTCCCGGCGATCACCGCGTCCCTGTTCGCCCGGTTCGCCTCCCGGCAGGACGACTCGCCCCAGATGAAGATGATCGCCGCGCTGCGCAACCAGTTCGGTGGCCACGCTGTCGAGAAGAAGGACTGATCCGCCGTGGGGGACCTGCTGCTGGTCCGCCACGGTGAGACGGAGTGGAGCCGGTCGGGACAGCACACCAGCTGGACCGACCTGCCCCTGACCGAGCACGGCGAGGAACAGGCCAAGTCCCTCGCCCCGCTCCTCACCGGCCGGACCTACGCCCGCGCGCTGGCCAGCCCGCTGAGCCGCGCGCTGCGCACCGCCGAACTGGCCGGGATACCCGCGGCCGTACCCGAGCCGGACCTGCACGAATGGGACTACGGCGGCTACGAGGGCATCACCACCGCCGAGATCCACCGCACCCGGCCCGGCTGGGACCTGTGGACCGACGGCGTGCCGCCCGGCCCGCAGGGGCATCCGGGCGAGTCACCGGAGCGCGTCGGCGCCCGCGCCGACCGCGTCCTCGCCGGGGTCGCCGCGGCGCTCGACGAGGACGCCGGCGACGTGGTCCTCGTCGCCCACGCCCACTTCCTGCGTGTCCTCACCGCCCGCCGCCTCGGTCTGCCGCCCGCCGAGGGCCGGCTCTTCCAGCTGGCCACGGGCACGGTCAGCCGGCTGTCGACGGAACACGGCCGCCCGGTGATCGCGGAGTGGAACGTCCGCCCGTAGCGCCGGGGCCGTCCGCGACCTGCCGTGCCCCCGTACCGCCGCCGGCGGTGCGGGGGCACCGTGCCGTCGTACGGCCGCCGGCGGTAAGGGGGCACCCGTGCCGTCGTACGGCCGGCGGCGGTAAGGGGGCACCCGTGCCGTCGTACGGCCGGCGGCGGTAAGGGGGCACCCGTGCCGTCGGCCCCGCCGGCCGTCCCGCGTCCGAGGGGGTGGGCACCCGATTGACAGCGGCTCGCACCGCGGCCAGAGTCCCGCTGGTGGAGATCGACGAACTGACGGCGGCCGAGGAGCGGGTGTGGCGGGCGTTTCCGCGGGGTGAGGCCGTGGACTTCCGGGAGTCGGCCGAGGACGACCCCGAAGCGGGCGGCCACTGGGGACCCGAACGGACCGTGCGGGCGCGGGTGTTGCGGGCGCTGCTGCTGGCCGGCCCGCGGCAGGACGGCGAGACGGCGTCCCTCAGTCTGGCCGGAGCCCGCGTCACGGGCCGGCTCGACCTGCAGTACGCGACGGTCGACCACCCGGTCCGGCTGCGGCACTGTCACTTCGAGGAGGCCCCGCGGTTCCACGCCGCACGGCTGCGCGAACTCAACCTGAGCGAGTCCTTCCTGCCCGGATTCGTCGGCCACGCCCTCCAGGCCGACGGTGTCGTGCGGCTGACCCGCACGCGGTGCCACGGTGTCCTGCGGCTGGGCGGGGCCCGGATCGGCGGCAGTCTGTACCTGGAGAGCGCGCGGGTGTCCGCACCGGACGCCGAGGAACCGGTGCTCCAGCTCAACCAGAGCGCCGTCGGCGGCGATCTGTGGGCGCCGGGGCTGCGCACACACGGGCAGATACGGCTCAACGGCGCCGCCGTCGCCGGGTCGGTCAACCTGAACGAGGCGCGGCTCAGCTGCCCCGGAGGCGCCGCGCTGGACGCGGAGACGTTCACCGTCGAGGGTGACATGCTGGTCCGGCGCGCCGAGGTACGCGGCTGGCTGGGCCTGCGCGGCTCCCGGGTCGCGGGGCGGCTCGACCTGTCGTACACGTTCCTGTCGAGTCCGGGCGGTTCGGCGCTGTGGGCCCCCAGTACGACCATCGGCGAGCTGTGGCTGCGCAAGGGACCGCCCATGGAGGGCGCCCTCAACCTGCGCCGCGCCCGGCTCGAAGTGCTCTTCCTGGAACCGGAGTCGGTGCCCGACGAGGTGCTGATCGGCGAGCTGACGTACACCTCGCTCGTGCCGCACGAGCCTGCCGAGCGCCGGCTGCCCATGCTGGAACGGGAGCGGAACGGCCATGTGCCGTACGCCTACGAGCAGTTGACCGCCGCGTACCGCCGTATCGGTGACGACCACGCGGCCCGGCTCGTGCAGCTCGCCAAGCAGCGCCGGCACCGGCACACCCTGCCCTGGTACGGCCGGCTGTGGGGCCTGGTGCAGGACGTCACCGTCGGCTACGGCTTCCGTCCGCTGCGCGCCGCCGGCTGGCTGCTGTCGCTGCTCGCCGTCGGTTCCGTCACCTACGCGGCACACCATCCGCAACCGCTGAAGGCGGGTGAGGCGCCGCCGTTCAGCCCGGTGTTCTACACGCTCGACCTGCTGCTTCCGGTGATCTCCTTCGGGCAGGACTCCGCGTTCGCCCCGCACGGCTGGTACCAGCTGCTCGCCTACGTCCTCGTCCTCACCGGCTGGATCCTCGCCACGACGGTGATCGCCGGCGTCACCCGCACGGTCAGCCGCCAGTGAGACCGCGGGCCGTGTGCCGGGCGGCCGGTGCCCACGGGGACCAGCGCCCGGCAGGGACCGCCGCCGGGAGCCTGCTTCTACAATCACCGGCACGCGAACGAGCGCGCCGCCGAGGCGCCCCACGGCCCGAAGGACACCGATGACCAGCGTCGAAGAACCGGCCCGACCCGGTGAGCGGACGCGCGACGCCGCCCGGACCCGCGCCGAGATCCTCGACGTGGCAACCCAGGAGTTCGCCCGGGCCGGCTTCGACGGTGCCAGGGTCGACGAGATCGCCGCCCGCACCCGCACCACGAAACGGATGATCTACTACTACTTCGGCGGCAAGGAGCAGTTGTTCACGGCGGTGCTGGAGCGGGCGTACGGCGTGATCCGGGAGGCCGAGCAGCAGCTGGACGTCGAGCACCTGGACCCGGTGGCGGCGATCCGGCGGCTGGCCGAGCTGACCTTCGACCACCACGAGCGGCACCCGGACTTCATCCGCCTGGTCAGCATCGAGAACATCCACGGTGCCGTGCACATCGCGGCGTCCGAGAAGCTCGGCCGGATCGGTTCCCCGGCACTGGACGTGATCCGCCGCATCCTCGCCGCCGGACAGGAGTCAGGGCTGTTCACGGCGGGTGTCGACGCGGTGGACCTGCACGCGATGATCAGCTCGTTCTGCTTCTTCCGGGTGGCCAACCGGCACACCTTCGGCGTCCTGTTCGGCCGGGACCTGGTGCATCCGGCGCAGCGGGATCGCCACCGCACCATGCTCGGCGACATGGTGATCGCCTACCTGACGGCGGAGCGGACCGCGCACTGACGGTCCGCACGCCTCAGCCGTTCACCAGCAGGTCCGTCCAGGCCGCCGCCACCCGGTCCAGGGCGTAGGACTCCCGTACCTGCGCGCGGGCCGTCTCCGCGGCCGCGTGCCAGGTGTCCTGGCTCTCGCCTAGACCGGCGATCGCCTCGGCCATCGCCGGCGGCCCGGCGTGGATCCACCGCCGGTCGTAGATCTCGTCGGCGCCGGGCCACGGCAGCAGTGCCGGTACGGCGCCGGAGGCCATGCCCTCGGCCGGGGCCAGGTGGAAGCTCTCGTCGTCGCTGGTGGACAGCACGTGCCCGACCCGGCGCAGCCAGTTCGCCACGTCCGCGCCGAAGTCGTCGAAGACGACGGCTCCTTCGAGCAGCGGCGAGGTCTGGATCCGGCGCAGGATCGCCTCGTAGTGCGCGCGCTCCTCCGGCTTGTTCCAGATCCACCAGTACTCCCAGGGCGGCTTGGACTTGACCGAGAGGTGCCAGCGCCGGTCCCGGGCGCGCAGGGCTTCGAGAACGTCCAGGCCGAGGTCGAGGCGTTTGCGGCTGGGCGCGATGCCGATCATGCCGAGGCGGTGCCGGGCGCCCGGGGCCTTGGGCCGGTCCAGCTGCTCGGCGTCCACCCAGTTCGGGACGACCACGACCTTCTCCGGCGGCCAGCCGGTGTGCTCCAGGGTGCGCCGGGCGTAGTAGGGGCTGACGCAGATCACCCGGTCGACGGCGTCGATGTCGACCTGGCGCGGCCACTCGGCGTCCAGCTCGAACCGGTGCAGCCGGATCACGAGCCGGCTGCCGCGCCGCTTGTGCTTGCTGTACCAGACGGCCGCCGGGCCGCACCACTCGACGACCACCACGTCCGCCCAGTCGGCGAGGTCCCGGCCGGCGGCCGGGTCGTGCCGGGCCAGCGCGGACCAGGCGTCGACACGCACCTCCAGCCCGGGCAGGGCGCGGAAGTGGTCGAGGAGCCGGGTGAGGAACTTCAGGTCGTGCCCCGCGACGCCGACCCGCAGCGGGCGGGTGCGGTGGGCGACACCGGCGGGTGCGGGCGGGAACACCTGGCCGAGGTGGGCACGCCAGCGGGTGGCGGCGGCCCGGAGGGTGTACCGGTGGGCGGCCTCCCGGCAGCGGGCCGCGGCGAGCCCGCGGGCCTCCGGCTCCCGGGCGGCGTACGCCACGGCCTCGGCGGCGTCCTCCGGTCCGGCCCGGCCGGGGACGAAGAGGGGGTAGTCGGCGCCCAGCAGTGCCTCGTGCGCCGGCGTCCGGTTGAGCACGACGGGCAACCCCAGGGCGCCGAACTCGAGGACCTTCGTCGAGAGTTCGAGGCTGGCGTCGAGCTGGGGGTCGCGCCAGCCGAGGCCGAGGTCGCAGTCGGCGGCGATGCGCATGGCCTCTTCGCGGGGCTGTCCGCCATGGTGGTGGACGCCGGGGGTGCCGCCGTGCAGGGCGCGGAACATCGCGTCCCGGAACTCCGGGTGGGCGGGATCGTCGTGGATCTTGTCGCCGACGGTGTGCAGTTCGACGGGGACGCCGCGCTCGGCCAGCAGCGACGGCAGCCGGGTCATGGGCAGCGTGTTCCACAGCGGCGCGAACTTGCCGGTGTAGACGAGCCGGAGGGGCTCGTGCGGCCGGTCGTGGTCCGGCAGCGGGAAGCCGGGTTCGGGCACGGCCGGCGGGCAGAGCACGCTCCGGCCGCAGGCCGCGGGCACCCACGTCTCCAGGAAGCAGCGCAGCTCCTCGGTCTGGCACAGCAGTCGCCTGGAGGCGGTGGCGATGCGGGCGAGTTCCGCGCGGGCCCGTTCGGTCATCGCGGCGGCGGACTGCGGGATGTCGGTGAGGTAGGCCCAGATCCGTCCGTCGAAGTGACCGTCGGCGACGACCTGGCCGACGAGTCTGCGTCCGCGCAGGACGAGCAGGTCGCAGGGATCGTCCTGGTCGAGCCGGGTGAGCAGGTGCGACGCCTGCACCGGGGACAGGGGCCGGCCGGCCTGCCCGGGGACCAGCCGCTCCTCGGCGGGCCGCACGAGGGTCACCCCGGGCAGTCCGGCCAGCGGATCGGTCAGCCGCCCGGTCTCCACGGGCGCCTTGAGCACCAGCCGGGTCTCGCACCCGGCCAGGGCCAGAGCCTGCACGGTCGACTGGGCCCAGACGGCGGAGCCGTCGATGAGGTTGAGGTCCACGTCGCCGTAGACCAGTGCCCGTACCACGCGGCTCATGACGGCTCCTTCCCGCGCACGGCGAACAGTCGGTGTCCCAGGCCGCACCAGCTCTCGGGTGGCGCGCCCGCGAGGTGCAGGGACCGGCGGACCAGCAGCGGCCGTCGCAGTGCCGGCACGAAGGTGTGGTCCTCGCCGTCGGCGGCGTGGCCGAGGGCGTCGGCGCCGGAGAACTCCTGGGCGCACATGAGGTCCAGCAGCAGGGTGTCGGGGCGGTCCTCGGTGAGGTCGCTCCAGTCGGCGATCCAGGCCGCGGTGGGCAGCCCGGTGCGGACGGCGACACCGGCGGCGTCGAGTTCCTCCAGTCCCGCCGGGTCGGGGACGACCACCTCGGCGGGGCGGTGCTGCTGGCCCAGCACCTGTGCCACCAGCCGGGCCACGCCGTGCGGGTCGCGGGGGGCGGCCAGCACGGCGACCCGGCGTTCGTCCAGCGGGTCCGGGGCGCCCACCAGCCGGGCCAGCTCGGCCAGCCGCACCCGGGTGCTGTCCCACTGGAACGCCTCCCGCAGCCGCTCGGTGCCGTCGGCCGCCGGGTCCAGCCGGGACAGCCGGACGCCGGTGTCGGCGTCCAGGACGGCGTCCCACGCCAGCCGGGCGAGTCCGGGCGCGGCGGACGCGGGGGCGTCCCGCCACAGGACGGCCGCCCGGCCCGACGCGCGCGCCTCCGTGAGGAGTTCGGCCAGCCTCCGGTCCAGGTCCGGGGCGAGGCCGGTGCCGGTGAGCGACCAGGGGCCGGCCCCGGTGCACGCGCTCAGCTGCACCACGACCGCGTCGGGGTCGGTGCGCCGCACGAGCAGCGCGCCGTCGTGCGGGAGCGGCCGGTTCACGACGGCGTCGGCGGCGAAGTCCTCGGCGGTGCGGTCGGTGAGCACACCGACGATCACGAGCCGGTCCCGGGGGGCGGAGGAGAACGCGCGGTGCACGAGGTGGAGGCGGTCGTCGGCGGCCACGGGCGCGACGGCCCGGGCCGCGGGCGCGGACCGCTTCGCGACGCTCTTCGCGGTGCGACCCCGCCACAGCCCGTACAGTTCCCGGGGCAGCCCGGCCATCCCGCGTCTGGGTGAACGGGCCGCCGAGACCAGCGCCTTGCCGACGCGGAGCGAGGTGGAGCCCTCCAGCATGGCCACCCGCGCCTGGAGCACGTCGACCCGGGCGCGGGCCCCGCGCAGGGCGGAGGCGAGCTGCTCCTTCTCCCGTACGGCGGCGGCCAGCCGGTCGGCGAGGCCGTCGTCGCGGCCGGTGTCCCGGGCGCGTTCGGCCTCCTCGGCGCGGCGCTCCAGATCCAGGTGGCGGGCGCGCAGGGCGCGGGACGCCAGGCCGGCGAGGACGTACTCGTCGGCCATCCGCAGGGTGGTGGCGAAGCCGTCCGAGGGCACGGGGCGTCCGAACCAGTCGTGCGGGGGCAGGAGTTCGTCGGCGGTGAGGCGGGTGAACACGGCGCCCGCCCGCAGGTGCACATAGTCGAGGGGGGTGGCGCGCAGCACCTGACAGCGCTGGGCCACCAGGCCGTCCAGGAGCCGGTGGTAGGGAGGTTCCTGTCCGGGGTGGCCGAACAGCAGCAGGCCGCGGCCTCCGGGACGCAGGCGGGCCAGCGTCGCGAGGCAGTCGTCCTCGGTGCCGTGCAGGGCCGGGTCGGGGCCGTACGAGAGGATCACCAACTCGTGGTCCTCGATGGGACGTTCGCCGTCGTCGGTGACGAGTTCGACGCCGTCGGGGAGGTGGACGTAGGGGGCGAGGCGCAGGCCGCGGCCGGCCGCGTCCACGACCGTGGTGACGCCGTCCAGGTGGGGGTGGAGCAGATCGGTCAGACGCATCAGCGGATCCTCGTGAAGACGTGGAAGCCGACCTCGATCTCCCGGAAGCCGTACGGCCGGAACTCGGTGTGCCGCAGGCCGAGGGGTTCGAGTACGGAGCGGTAGGCGGCCGTCGGCCGGTGCAGGATGTAGTCGCCGCGGGCCCGCGGCACGGCCGTGTCCTCGTCGGTGACGATCAGGCGGCCGGTGAGGCGGACCAGTGAGGCCAGGTTGCGCAGGGCGGCCGCCCACTCCGTGTCGTCCAGCAGGTGGAAGAGCACGTCGACGCAGAGCACGATGTCGTAGGGCCACGGGCTGCGCCACTCCTCCAGCCGGGCCCTGGTGTAGCGGGGGCCGCCGCCGGCGGCGCGGGCCCGGTCGAGGGCCTCCTCGCTGGCGTCGAAGGCGTCCACACGGTGGCCGCAGCGGGCCAGGGCGCGCGCGAAGTAGCCCTTGCCGCAGCCCGCGTCGAGCACGAACAGCGGGGCCGTCGCGCTGCTGAGGTCGCCGACGGCGCCGAGCAGGTTGCCGAGCCGCAGCGCGTAGAAGAGTTCGTTGCCCGCCCGGTCGAGGCCGATGTGGCCGCCGGAGGCCAGCTCGTCCTGGTCGCGGTGGCGGACGTCCCAGTAGTCGGGGGTGTCGTCGCCGGGGCCGGGGGCCTCGTCACCGTCGGGGGCGCCGGGCCGGGCGGTGTCCCGGGCGAGGATGCCGTCAGCCATGGTGGTCCAGCCACTGGGTGACCACGCGGGCGATCCGGGTGCCGGCCTTGCCGTCCCACAGCGGCGGCCCCTCGGTGGGCATGGCCGCCCCGCCGTCGAGTGCCTTGGACAGGGCGGGGACCAGTTCGTCGTGGGTGACGAGGCGGTTGGTGCCGTGGGTGACGGTGACGGGGCGTTCGGTGGTGGTGCGCAGCGTCAGACACGGCACACCGAGCACGGTGGTCTCCTCCTGCACCCCGCCGGAGTCGGTGATCACGGCGGCGGCACCGCGCACCAGGCTCATGAACTCGACGTAGCCGAGCGGTTCGAGGAGGTGCACGCCGGGTGCGCCGTCCAGGCCGGCCGCGCGCAGCGCCTCCCGGCCGCGCGGGTGCAGCGGCACGGCGAGGTCCAGGTGGCGGGCCGCCTCGGTGAGCGCGCGGGCGGCGGCGCGGGCGGCCGCGGGGTCGTCGACGTTGGCGGGACGGTGCAGGGTGACGACGCCGTAGCGGTCGGGCAGCCCGTACTCGGTGCGGGCGGCGGCCGGGTCGAAGAGGTCCAGGTGGGTGAGGAGGGTGTCGATCATCGGGTTGCCGACGAAGTGCACCCGGGCGGGGTCGGCGCCCTCGCGGGCGAGGTGGCCGACGGCCTCGGGGCTGGTGGCGAACAGCAGCCCGGCCAGCTGGTCGACCAGGCGCCGGTTGACCTCCTCCGGCATCGCCATGTCGAAGCTGCGCAGCCCGGCCTCCACGTGGGCGACCGGGACACCGAGCTTGGCGGCGACCAGGGCGGCGGCCAGGGTGGAGTTGACGTCGCCGTAGACCACGACGAGGGACGGGGCGCGGGCGGTCAGTTCCGCCTCCAGCGCGACCAGCAGGTCGGCGGTCTGCCGGGCGTGGCTGCCGGAGCCGACGCCGAGGTCGGTGTCCGGCCGGGGCAGGCCCAGCTGGCGGAAGAACACGTCCGACATCCGGGCGTCGTAGTGCTGGCCGGTGTGGACCAGGACCTGGTCGCAGCCGGCCACACCGAGCGCGGCGACGACCGGTGCCGCCTTCACGAAGTTGGGCCGGGTGCCGACCACATGGAGTACTCGGCCGTTCATGTCCTCGCCTTCCGTCGGCGGTCGAACAAGGGGCAGCACACGGGGGACGAGGGGTGACGCCGTGCCTTCGCGGCACCGGCGCCCGGCGGCGGCCGAGGCGTCGCGTGCCCGGTCGGCCTACCGTGGCGGCATGTCCCGTCGTCTTCCCCGCGCTGTCAGTCTGGCCGCATCCGTGGCCTGGGGCGAGTTGCGGCACGACCCCGCCCGGGCCGCGCTGCTCGCCGTACGGCTGCTGCCCGCGCCCGTACGGCGCAGGGTGCGGCCGGTGCAGGAGTGGCTGTCCGGCCGGGCCCGGCCCGCGGGGCCGGCC
>NZ_WWJT01000680.1 GCF_009865385.1 Streptomyces sp. SID486
GCGGGCTGCCGATGCGCAGCAGGCGCGACTCGTACAACTGCGACGAGCGGGTGGTCCAGCCGAACTTGTCGTAGTGGTAGCGCCAGATCGTCCCGCCGACCAGCACGATCAGGACCGCGTAGGGCAGCACCGCCCACAGCATGGTGTTCATCGGGCGACTCCGTCGACCTCGGGGCTTGCGAAGCCGCTGCCGCCCGGTGCGGGCGGGAGCGACCCATAGGTGTCCAGCC
>NZ_WWJT01000681.1 GCF_009865385.1 Streptomyces sp. SID486
CCCCTTGAGCCGCACCGACTCGGGGGCGCGCCCCTGGAGCCGCATCCAGTCGGGGGCGCGCCCGGAGCCGCGCCCCCTTGCACCGCAGGTCCTGAGCCACCCCCTTTGAGCCGCGCACCCCGACACGCGACCGGTCATCCGCGTACCCCGTCCGTCACCGGAGGTGGGTCAGGTCACATATGACCTGGTTCGCACCCCCTCCCGGCCGTGCCGGGCGTCCGGCTACCGTGGCACGGAGCCCCCTGTACTCCATCGCCCCTCGGACGGCCCGGCTGTGCTCTCTGACCTGTCCCCCCTGATCGCCGCGACGGCACGCTGGCTGACGGGCGCCTACCCGCCCGCCGGCGGCGCGCTGGCCGCCGCGCTGTGCGAGGCGCAGGCCCGGCAGGCGGTGACCGCCGCCGCCCGGCTCCGGTACCCCACCGACATCGACGCGGGCCTGGTCACCCTGGCGGGCCCCGGCGGCGCGGGCCGCCTCGACTGGATCACCGGCACGGAGCCGGACGGCGACCACCCGGCCGAGGAGTGGGCGTGGCGCACCTGGGTGGACGAGGTCGTGGCCAGCTGGGCCGCCGCGCTGCTCACCGACGCCCGTCTGGCCGCTCTGGCGGTCGCCGCGCTCGCCGACACGGACCCCGGCAGCCAGACGGCGGCCGAGTTCCGCCGGCTGCTCGCCCCCGGCGACGGCGACCGCCGCGCAGCGGCCCTGCTCCGCCACCCCGACCTGCTGGCCCCCGTGACCGAGCTGCACCGCGGGCAGCTCCTCGACCGCCTCACCCCCGGCCGGCCCCTCGCGGCCTGATCCCGCGCGCCGCGCCCGGACCGCCCCACCAGCGCCATCCCGCCGGGCGCCGGGCGGCCCAGCCCCGTCCGGCCGTCCGCTCGGGGACCCCACCCCTCAGGCGGCTCCACCGTCCGCCGGGGGACCCCACCCCTCTGGCCGGGCTCCACCGTCCCCCGGGGGACCCCACCCCTCAGGCCGGGCTCCCGGTGCCCGCCGTGGGGAAAGGCTCGGTCATGACCTTCAAGAATCCCGTGCAGCGTGGCGGCTCCCGCCGCGGCCGGTTCGAACAGTTCGCCGAGTACGCCTCGAACTTCACCAGCTCCCCGGCGTTCTTCCTCTTCTGTCTGCTGCTCATCGGCTTCTTCGTCGCCGCCCACGCCGCCCACCTGCCACTCGAACTGCTGCTGCTCGCGGGCGAGTCCATGACGGCGGTCACGCTCCTGCTGCTGGCCCTCCTGAAGAACGCCGAGATGCGCGCCGAGCACGCCGTCCAGCGCAAGCTCGACGCGATCGCGGCGGCCCTGCTGGAGGCGCACCGGGAGGAGCGGGGCCAGGCGTTCGAGGACCTGCGCAATGCGATCCGGATGGAGGAAGAGACCTGACCGAGGCGGGCGAAACGCCGACGCGGTTCTTCACTGCGCCCCGCACAGGGACGAGCATGCCGTGTCATGAACATTTTGCTCGTCGCGAGCGCGTTCAACAGTCTCTCCCAGCGCCTGTACGCCGAACTGTCGGACCACGGGCACCAGGTGGACGTCGTCCTGGCCGCGCACGGCCCCGACCCGGTCCGGACGGCCGTGCGCGAGCTGCGCCCGGACCTGATCGTCGCGCCGATGCTCAGGACCGCGCTGCCCGAGGACGTATGGCGGGAGCACACCTGCCTGATCGTCCACCCCGGCCCGCCGGGCGACCGCGGCCCCTCCTCGCTCGACTGGGCCCTCTCCGGCCGGGCGGAGCGCTGGGGCGTGACCGTGCTCCAGGCCGAGGCGGTCATGGACGCGGGCGCCATCTGGGCGGCCGAGCCGTTCACCGTCCCGCCCGTCGGCAAGAGCGACCTGTACCGCAACGAGGCGTCCGACGCCGCCGTCACCGCCGTCCTGACGGCCGTACGGCGCTACGCCGAAGGCGCCCACAAGCCGCTGCCGCAGACCGACGAGTCGGTCACCGTCGTCCGGCGCGACGTCTTCCGGCAGGAACGGCGGCGGATCGACTGGGAACGGGACGACACCGAGACGGTCCTGCGCGCACTGCGCGGCGCCGACTCCCAGCCCGGCGTCCTGGACGAACTCCTCGGCCGCGAGGTGTTCCTGCACGGCGGCCACCCCGAGGACCGGCTGCGCGGCCGCCCCGGCGCCCTGCTGGCCCAGCGCGCGGGCGCCGTCTGCCGCGCCACCCGCGACGGCGCCGTCTGGATCCCGGAACTGCGCCCCCGTAAGAACTCCGGCGACCCGGCACCCTTCCGCCGGCCGGCCGCGTGCGTACTCTCCTCCTGGCGACCCGGTCCCGCGCTCCCCGAGGACCCCGCCCCGCTGGAACTGCCGCCCGGCCGGCGCACCTGGACCGACATCCGCTACCGGCAGCAGGGCGACGTCGGCTTCCTCGCCTTCTCCTTCCCGGGCGGCGCGATGAGCACCGGCCAGTGCCGCCGGCTGCTCGCCGCCTACCGGGAGGCGCTCAGCCGGCCCACCCGCGTCCTCGTCCTCGGCGGGCCGCGCGACTTCTTCTCCAACGGCATCCACCTCAACGTCATCGAGGCGGCCCCCGACCCGGCCCAGGAGTCCTGGACCAATCTCGCCGCGATGGACGACCTGGTCGAGGCCGTGCTGCGCACCACCGACCGGCTGGTGGTGGCCGCGCTCGCCGGCAACGCCGCGGCCGGCGGCGCCATGCTCGCCCTCGCCGCCGACCAGGTGTGGTGCCGCACCGGCGTCGTCCTCAACCCGCACTACCGCCGGATGGGCCTGTACGGCTCGGAGTTCTGGACCTACACCCTGCCGCGCCGCGTCGGCGCGGAGCGGGCCGGCCGGCTGACGGCCGAGGCACTGCCGGTCAGCTCGGCGACCGCCCACCGGATCGGACTCGTGGACCGGCTGGTGCCCGCCGCACCCCAGGACTTCGCGGCCGAGGTCGGCCGGCTGGCCACCGACCTCGCCGCCACCGCCGGCCTGGACCGCCTCCTCGCCGAGAAGGCCGCGGCCCGCACGGCCGACGAACACGAGCGGCCCCTCGCCCGCTACCGGGAGGACGAACTGGCCCGCATGCACGCCGTCTTCTTCGACCCGGAGGCCCCCTACCACGCCCTGCGCGCCGCCTTCGTGCGCAAGACACCGGGCGCCTCACCCCGGCCCCTCGCCCCGGCCGGCAGAGACCTCCGGTGACGCCGCGACTGCTGGTGGCCGGCGTCGGGAACATCTTCCTCGCCGACGACGCCTTCGGCCCCGAGGTGATCCGCGCCCTCGAAGACCGCCCCCTGCCGCCCGGGGTACACGTCCGCGACTACGGCATCCGCGGCA
Source organism: Streptomyces sp. SID486 (assembly GCF_009865385.1). Lineage (GTDB taxonomy): Bacteria > Actinomycetota > Actinomycetes > Streptomycetales > Streptomycetaceae > Streptomyces. Next base: position 3,298 of record NZ_WWJT01000681.1, read on the forward strand.
TGGACCTCGCCTACGACCTGCTGTCCGGCTACGCCACCGCCGTCCTGGTCGACGCGGCCCCGCGCGGCCACCGCCCCGGCACCCTCTCCCTGATCGAGGCCGAGCCCCCCGACGGCACCGTCCCGCCCGAGGCCCACGGCATGGACCCGGCGAAGGTGCTGGCCCTGGCCACCCACCTGGGCGACGAGCCACTGCCCCGGGTCCTCGTCCTGGCCTGCGAACCCGCCGTCCTGCCGAGCGACGACGACCTCCTGCCGGGACTCAGCACGACGGTGCGTGAAGCCGTCGGCCGGGCCGTGGACGCGCTGCACACGCTCCTGCCCGCGCTGCTCGACGACCCCGCCGCGCCGCTGCCCCCGTTGGGCCGCCCGGTGGAATCCGGGCCCCCGCACACGGCTGCGCTGCCCGGTGCCGCGCCCGGCGGCGCCGAAGATCGGTGAGACCCCGGGCCGCACGGAAGGCGGCCCGGGCTCCGTCACCTATCCGAGGAGCAGCGCCCATGTGCGGGTCCGACGTCAGACAGGCCGTCCTGGCGAAGAACGACGACCTGGCCGCGACCCTGCGCGGCGAGCTCGCCCGGCAGGGGGTGACCGTGGTCAACCTGCTGTCCAGTCCCGGCAGCGGCAAGACGGAGCTGCTCGGCCGGGTCCTGGCCCGGGCGGTGGAGCAGGGCGTCCCGGTGGCCGCCCTCACCGCCGACCTGGCCACCGAGAACGACGCCACCCGGCTGGCCCGCTCCGGCGCCCCCGTCCGGCAGCTGCTCACCGACGGCCTGTGCCACCTGGAGGCCCGCCAGGTCGGCGCCGGCCTCGAGGACTGGCTGCCGCCGCAGACCTCCGTCCTCTTCGTGGAGAACGTCGGCAACCTGGTCTGCCCGGCCTCCTACGACCTCGGGGAGACCCTGCGGATCGTGCTGATGGCCGTCACCGAGGGCGAGGACAAGCCGCTGAAATACCCCACCGCGTTCGGCTCCGCCCATCTGGTCGTCATCACCAAGACCGACCTCGCCGGACCGGCCGGCTTCGACGAGAGCCTCTTCCACGAGAACGTGCACCGGGTCAACCCGGGCGTGGAGATCGTACGTTCCTGCGCCCGCACCGGCGCCGGCGTCGGCACCCTGCTGGAGCGCGCCCTCGCCGCCCGCGACGGCGCCCCGGCGCACCGGCCGCCCCTCGCCCCGCACCCGCACGGCCACCACCACGCCCCGAGCGCACCCGTAGCATGACCGCCCCCGCCGCCGGACGGGTCCGCCGTCGGCTCACCGTGCGCGGCACCGTCCAGGGCGTCGGCTTCCGCCCGCACGTGCACCGCCTCGCCACCGCGACCGGCCTGAGCGGATTCGTCGGCAACACCGGCGACGGCGTGCTCATCGAGATCGAGGGCCCGGCGGACGAGGTGGACCGCTTCTGCGCGGTACTGGCCGCTCAGCCGCCGCCGCTGGCCACCGTCACCTCGGTCGACGGCGTCCACCTGCCCGCCACCGGCGAGAACGGCCCGTTCACCATCCGCTCCACCGAGCGGGCCCCCGGACGCACCCAGCTGCCGCCCGACACCGCGACCTGCGCCGACTGCCTGCGCGAACTGGCCGCCCCCGGCGACCGCCGCCACCGCCACCCCTTCGCCACCTGCACCCACTGCGGCCCCCGCTTCACCATCGCCACCGGCATGCCCTACGACCGGGCGGCCACCACCATGGCCGGATTCCCGATGTGCCCCGCCTGCGCCCACGAGTACGGCGACCCGGCCGACCGGCGCTTCCACGCCCAGCCCGTCGCCTGCCCCGACTGCGGGCCCCGCCTCGCCCTCACCCCGGCCGAGGACCTCGGGATCCGCCCGGCCCGGGACGCGGAGGCGCTCGCGACGGCACGGGCGCTGCTCGCCGCCGGGCGGATCGTCGCCGTCAAGGGCGTCGGCGGCTACCACCTGGCCTGCGACGCCACCGACCCCCGCGCGGTCACCACCCTGCGCGACCGCAAGGAGCGGGGGGAGAAGGCGTTCGCGGTGATGTGCGCCGACCTGGCCACAGCGGAGCGGATCGCCCCCCTCTCCGACGCGGAACGCGCCGCCCTCACCGCCGCCCGCCGCCCCATCGTCCTGCTGCGCCGCCGCACCACCCCGGACGGCCTCCGCCTCGCCGACCAGGTCTGTCCGGGCAGCCCGTACATCGGCCTGCTGCTGCCCTACACCCCGGTCCACACCCTGCTGTTCGGACTGCCCGGTGATCCCCCCGGCCCCCGGGCGCTGGTCATGACCAGCGGCAACCGCTCCGGCGAGCCCATCGTCACCGACGACGCCGAGGCACTGACCCGGCTGGCCGGACTCGCCGACGCCTGGCTCGGCCACGACCGGCCCATCGCCGCCTTCTGCGACGACTCGCTGCTCCGGGTCCGCGCCGACGGCACCGAACAGGTGCTGCGCCGCTCCCGCGGATACGTCCCCCGCCCACTGCGCCTGCCGCGCCCGGTGCACCCCACGCTCGCCGTCGGCGGAGACCTCAAGAACGTGCCCTGCCTCGGCGAGGGCGAGCACGCCTGGCTCGGCCCGCACGTCGGCGACATGGGCGAGCTGGCCACCCTGGAGGCCGCGGAACGCGCCGAACGGCACCTGGCCCGCCTCACCGGCGTCACCCCGCGCCGGGTGGCGGCCGACCGGCACCCCGGCTACCACTCGGTGCGGCGCGCCCGCGCCCGCGCCATCGGACTGGGGCTGCGCGCACCGGTGCTCGTCCAGCACCACCACGCCCACATCGCCTCCGCGATGGCCGAGCACGGACTCGACGGCACCACACCCGTGATCGGCGTGGCCTTCGACGGCACCGGTCACGGCGACGACGGCACGGTGTGGGGCGGGGAGGTCCTGCTCGCCGACTACGGCCGGTACCGGCGCTTCGCCCACCTGGTCCCCGCCCCGCTGCCGGGCGGCGACGCCGGCGTGGCCAACCCGTGCCGGCTGGCCCTGGCCCGGCTGTGGGCGGCGGGACTGCCCTGGACGCCGCTGCTGCCGAGCGTCACCGCCTGCTCGGACACCGAACGCGCGGTCCTGCGCCGGCAACTGGAACGCCAGGTGGCGTGTGTGCCCACCTCCAGCATGGGCCGGCTCTTCGACGCGGTGTCCTCGCTCGTGGGCGTGTGCCACCGGGCGGGCTACGAGGCGCAGGCCGCGGCGGAACTGGAGGCGGCCGCGCTGGAGGCCGACGGCTCCGACACCGTGGCGTACCCCTTCGGCCTCGGCGGCGGGGACAGCCTCGGCTGTGACCCCGCGCCGATGCTCACGGCCCTTCTGCACGACCAGGCCCGCGGCACCCCCGTCCCGCTGCTCGCGGCCCGCTTCCACCGGGGAGTGGCGCGGGCCGTCACGGAGATCTGCCACCGCGCCCGCACCGCGACCGGCCTGGCCACCGTCGCCCTCACCGGCGGCGTCTTCGCCAACGCCCTGCTGGAGCAGGAGTGCGCCGTCCGGCTCGCCGGGGACGGCTTCACGGTCCTGCGGCACGGCGAGGTCCCCCCGAACGACGGGGGACTGGCACTCGGCCAGCTGATGGTCGCCGGAACAGCCCACCACCACGAGACGGAGTGACCCATGTGTCTGGCAGTGCCCGGCAAGGTCGTGTCCATCGACCAGCGCGCCGACCCCCTCACCGGGCTGATCGACTTCGGCGGAGTGCAGAAACAGGCGTGCCTGGAGTACCTGCCCGACGTCCAGGTGGGGGAGTACGTCATCGTCCACGTCGGGTTCGCGCTGCAGCGCCTCGACGAGGAGTCGGCCCGGGCGTCCCTGGAGCTGTTCGAGCAACTGGGGTTGCTCGAAGAGGAGTTCGGCGACGCCTGGGAACAGGCCGCCCGGCAGGAGAACGGAAGTGACGTCCGGTGAAGTACATCGACGAGTTCAACGACCCCGCACTGGCCCGCCGGCTGCTGGACGAGATCCGGGCCACCGCCACCCGGCCCTGGGCGCTGATGGAGGTCTGCGGCGGCCAGACGCACTCCATCATCCGCCACGGCATCGACCAGCTGCTCCCGGAACAGGTGGAGCTGATCCACGGCCCCGGCTGCCCGGTGTGCGTGACGCCGCTGGAGGTCATCGACAAGGCCCTGGAGATCGCCGCCCGCCCCGACGTGATCTTCTGCTCCTTCGGCGACATGCTGCGCGTACCGGGCACCGACCGCGACCTGTTCCGGGTCAAGGGCGAGGGCGGTGACGTCCGCGTGGTGTACTCACCGCTCGACGCGCTCGACCTGGCCCGCCGGAACCCCGGCCGCCAGGTCGTGTTCTTCGCGATCGGCTTCGAGACCACCGCGCCCGCCAACGCCATGGCCGTGCACCAGGCCCGCCGCCTCGGCCTGGACAACTTCAGCCTGCTGGTGTCCCACGTGCGCGTCCCCCCGGCGATCGAGGCCATCATGTCGGCCCCCCGCTGCCGGGTGCAGGGCTTCCTCGCCGCCGGCCACGTGTGCAGCGTGATGGGCACCGCCGAGTACCCGGACCTGGCCGCGAAGCACCGCGTGCCGATCGTGGTGACGGGTTTCGAGCCGCTCGACATCCTGGAGGGCATCCGCCGCGCCGTCCACCAGCTGGAACGCGGCGAACACCGGGTGGAGAACGCCTACCCCAGGGCCGTGCGCGACCGGGGCAACCCGGCGGCCCTGCGCATGCTGGAGGAGGTGTTCGAGGTCGCCGACCGCAACTGGCGCGGCATCGGCCCCATCCCGGCCAGCGGCTGGCGGCTGACCGACGCCTTCCGCGCCTACGACGCCGAGCACCGCTTCGACGTCACCGGCATCCGCACCGAGGAGCCCGCCGTGTGCCGGGCCGGCGAGGTCCTGCAAGGGCTGATCAAGCCCACCGAGTGCGAGGCGTTCGGCACGGCCTGCACCCCGCGCACCCCGCTCGGCGCCACCATGGTCTCCAACGAGGGCGCCTGCGCCGCCTACTACCTCTACCGCCGCATGACCGACGGCCCGGCCCGGCAGGGATCCCGTGTCCCCCGCGAGGAGATGAACCCCGTTGGCTGATCTCGCCACCGAAGCGGTGGAGGCGACCGGACCGGTCGCCGACCCCGCGAACTGGACCTGTCCCGCCCCCCTGCGCGACCAGCCGGTCGTCGTCATGGGCCACGGCGGCGGCGGCGCCCTGTCCGCCGAACTGATCGAGCAGGTCTTCGCCCCCGCCTACGGCAACCCCACGCTCGCCGCCCTCACCGACTCCGCCGTCCTCGGCCTGGGCGGCACCCGGCTGGCCTTCTCCACCGACTCCTACGTCGTACGGCCGCTGTTCTTCCCCGGCGGCAGCGTCGGTGACCTGGCCGTCAACGGCACCGTCAACGACCTGGCGATGAGCGGCGCCCGGCCCGCGTACCTCTCCACCGCCTTCATCCTCGAGGAGGGCGTGGAACTGGCCGTCGTGGAACGCGTCGCGTGGGCCGTCGGCGCGGCGGCCGAGGCGGCGGGCGTCACCGTCGCCACCGGCGACACCAAGGTCGTGGAGTCCGGGCACGGCGACGGCGTCTACATCACCACCGCGGGCGTCGGTCTCGTGCCCGACGGTGTCGACATCCGCCCGCAGCGGGCCCGGCCGGGCGACGCCGTCATCGTCAGCGGGCCCATCGGCCTGCACGGGGTGGCGGTCATGAGCGTGCGCGAGGGCCTGGAGTTCGGAGTGGAGATCGCCTCCGACACCGCACCCCTGGCGGACCTCGTGGCCACCATGCTGGCGGTCACCAAGGACATCCACGTCCTGCGCGACCCCACCCGCGGCGGCCTCGGCGCGTCCCTCAACGAGATCGCCCGAGCCTCCGGTACCGGTGTCCGGCTGCGCGAGCGGGCCGTCCCGGTCCCCGACGAGGTCGCGAACGCCTGCGGCTTCCTCGGCCTGGACCCGCTGTACGTCGCCAACGAGGGCCGGCTCGTCGCCTTCGTGCCCGCCGGGCACGCCGACGCCGTGCTGGCGGCGATGCACGCCCACCCGCAGGGCGCCGGAGCCGCCCTGATCGGCGAGTGCGTGGCCGACCACCCGGGCATGGTGGTCGTCGCCACCGGACTCGGCGGCACCCGGGTGCTCGACCTGCCGCTGGGCGAGCAGCTGCCGCGCATCTGCTGACCCCTCCCCGGACGACGTGATCGGCCCCGCCGCGCAGGCGGGGCCGATCACGTCGTCCGGCTCAGGTCTCGACGCCGGTGATCTCCAGCTCGCGTCCCCTGCGCAGCTCCCGGGACGGCCGGTCGCAGCGCGGACACCAGAAGAACGGCGGCATGCCGACCGCGAACTCCTCGGCGCACTGTCCGCACCAGGCGTGCGCGGGCACCTGCTCCACCACGAGCCGGGCGGCCGCGAGGGCCGTACCGTCGCGGGCCACCTCGAAGGCGAAGTGCAGCGCGTCGGGCACCACACCCGCGAGCTCTCCGACGCGGACGGTCACCGACGCGACACCGTCGGCGCCGTCCGCGCGGGCGATCTCCCCGGCCTGCTCCACGATCGCGGTCGCGATCGACAGCTCGTGCACGCCGGCCTCAGGGGTACCGGTGGTGGGCGCGCAGCCCCCCGGTCATCCGGTAGATCCGCAACTCACGGACCATGCCCGGGAGTTCCTTGACGATCAGGGCCGCGACCACGCTGCCCGCCAGCGCGCCCTGCGCCGCCAGCAGCCGCCGTCCCGACATACCCCGCCGCGCGGTCCTTCTTCTTCGACCGACCGTGTTCACCGCGTTCATGGCCTTCATGGCGTCACTTCCCGCTCTCTCATCCCGGTGAGATGTTCGGCATGTCCTTCACCAGGGCGTCATGCCGTTTCCAGTGGATACCGGTGGAGCGGCGCGCGTCGGAGGTGCCGTCCTGGTGATGTCCGGTCTGGTGCTTGTAGGGACCCTTGTTGCCCTGGTGCAGTCCGCGCACGTGGGAGGGGGTGTCGGGCCTGGCCTGGGGCCGGCCCACCCGGATGCTTCCCATGTCCGATCTCCTTTCGGTCCTCACGACCGCTCGGTCAGCTCCCTGAAGAACTGTTCTACGGCCGGCCAGACCCGGCCGCCACCGGAGAGCCCCTGCCACTCGCGGCGCACCAGGGCGGTCATCCGGAAGCAGTCGTCGACCGGCACGATCCAGTGTTCGTCCAGCCCGCGCACGGTGTTCACCAGCAGCGCCTCCACATCCGGTGTCATGGCGGCCAGCTGCGGCACCGCGGCGGCCAGCCGCCGCCAGGCCGCCGCGTCCACCTCCCAGCGCATCGCCCCGGCCGGACTCGGTCCCTGCGCGGTGACCGTGCCGTCGGCGCGCGGCACGAAGAACACCAGCCCCACCGGCACACCCAGCACCCCGGTGTCGACCGGGGGCAGGCGCAGCCGGCGCCGGGGCACGAGCCGGTAGCGGCCCTCGCCCGCCCCGTCGTCGGCGAACAGCACCGAGCAGGGCCGGCACACGCACCGCACCTCGGCGGCACCGGTGTCGTACAGGTGGGGATGCTCCTCGCTCACGTGGGCGGCACACAGCTCGCAGCGCTCGGTCCCAGCCCGCTCGGCACGGTCGGCGGTGGAGCGGATCACCCGGGCGAGCGCGCCGTCCACGCTCACCGCGCCTCCTCGGGCAGGGCCCGGCGCCTGATCGTGCTCAGCGGTACGAACGCCGGGGCCGCCCTGCGCTCCTCGGCGACCGCCTCGACCGACTCCAGTTCCGGGGCCACGGCGAGGACGGCGGCCCGCACGGCGTCGACGACGCCCGCCGACCCGCCGCCGCATCCCGAACCGCAGCCGCCCCCGCTGTCCAGCCGGACGCGGGCCACCTGCCCCTCGACGCCGGCCCACACCAGGTCGCCGCCGCGCTCGCGCACCGCGGGCCGCAGCTTCGCGACCGCGCGTTCGGCCCGCCGCTCGGGCGGCTCGGGGTGGATGTCGTGCAGCACCAGCAGGTGACCGAGCAGCTCGTCCTCCGCCAGGATCTCCCGCAGCGGCTGCGCCGCGTGGTCCAGCACCCGGGCGAGCGCCTCGCCGTAGACCTCGGTCAGCAGCCGTACCGCCTCCAGGGCCGGTCCGGGCGCGGACTCCAGACCCGCCAGCACCTCGTCGAGGCGGGCGAGCCGCGCCTCCACCGCCTGGTCCGCCAGCCGTGCCGCGGTGTCAGCCATGGTCGGCTCCGTACGTCGGCGAGTGCACGGTGGTCAGCGTCTTGCCCTTGCCCATGTACATGTGGACGCCGCACGGCAGACAGGGGTCGAAGCTGCGGACCGTGCGCATGATGTCGACGCCCTTGAAGTCGTCTGGCCCGTTCTCCTCGAAGATCGGCTGGCCCTGGACGGCGTCCTCGTACGGGCCCGGGGTGCCGTAGATGTCGCGGGGGCTGGCGTTCCACGGGGTGGGCGGGTACGGGTGGTAGTTGGCGATCTTCTTGTCCCGGATCACCAGGTGGTGCGAGAGGACACCGCGTACGGCCTCGTGGAAGCCGCAGCCGATCGCCTCGTCCGGCACCTCGAAGTTCTCGTACACCTTGGTGTCGCCGCTCCTGAGCATGCCCATGGCCTCCTCCAGGAACTGCAGGGCCATGGCGGCGGCGTAGGCGATGAAGTACGGCCGGGCGCGGTCCCGCTCCAGGGTGTTGCTCCACTTGGGGATGCGCCACTCCAGGGTGGTCTCCGGCAGCTTCTCCCCCTTGGGCAGGGTGATGCGGATGCCGCCGCCGGTCGTCTTCACGTACGGCGTGTCGACCAGGCCGCTCAGGGCGGTCGACCAGAGCCGGGCGAGGGGACCGCCGCCGGTGTCCAGGGCGAGGTGGTCACCGGTGTCCGGGTGGTACCAGCGGGGGCTCATCACCCAGCTGTAGTTGCCCTCGAAGTCCCGCTTCTGCGGCACCGGCACGGTGGTCTGGTTCCACGGGTGGCGCATGTCGACCGGGTTGCCGAGCGGGTCGTGGGTGACGAAGGGGTCCTCGTTCACCCAGTCCTCGTAGAACGAGCTGCCCAGCATGATGCGCAGGCCGAGGTTGATGTCGACGAGGTTGTTGGTGACCAGCTTGCCGTCCACGATGATGCCCGGGGTGACGTACATCGCCTTGCCCCACTCGTTCATCGTCGCGTACCGGTAGTCGACGACGTCCGGGTTCTGGAAGGCGCCCCAGCAGCCCAGCAGGATGCGGCGTCGGCCGACCTCCTCGTAACCCGGCAGGGCCTCGTAGAAGAAGTCGAAGACGTCGTCGTTCATCGCCACCGCCTTCTTGATGAAGTCGATGACCCGCATCAGACGGCTGAGGTAGTCGGTGAAGACGCTCGGCTGCGGCATCGTGCCGACCCCGCCCGGGTACAGCGTGGAGGGGTGCACGTGCCGCCCCTCCATGAGGCAGAACATCTCCCGGGTGATCCTGCTGACCTTCAGCGCCTCCTTGTAGACCTCGCCCTCGAAGGGGTTGAAGGCCTTCATGACGTCGGCGATGGTCCGGTAGCCGTGGATGTCGCCGCGGGGCGCGTCGGTGCGCTCGGCGCGGGCCAGGACACCGGGGTTGGTGGCCTTGACCATCGCCTCGCAGAAGTCCACGAAGACCAGGTTGTCCTGGAAGATGGTGTGGTCGAAGATGTACTCCGCCGCCTCGCCCAGGTTGGTGATGTGCTCGGCGAGCTTCGGCGGCTTGACGCCGTAGGCCATCTGCTGGGCGTAGTTGGAGCAGGTGGTGTGGTTGTCGCCGCAGATGCCGCAGATCCGCGAGGTGATGAACCCGGCGTCCCGTGGGTCCTTGCCCTTCATGAACACCGAGTAGCCGCGGAACAGCGACGAGGTGCTGTGGCACTCCACGACTTCCTGGTTGGCGAAGTCGATCTTCGTGTAGATCCCCAGGTTGCCGATGATCCGGGTGATCGGATCCCACGACATGTCCACGAGCTGGGCGGGTTTGCGTCCTGCGGACCGGGACTCGGTGGTGGTCATCTGCGGTGCTGCCCCTCGCTGTTCGGGTTCGGCTGATGGATGGCGGGATGCGGGACGGGCGCGGGCGCCGGGGGCGTCACGCGCGCCAGTGCGGGTCGTAACCGCTGGTCAGCTTGCGCTTGTTGTGGCGCCACTTGGGCTCGTGGTTCACCATGTCGTTGGTCAGGCCGCGCAGCCGGCGGATGACCGCCCCGTACGGCCTGATCACCATCGTCGACAGCGTGCCGCCGGGGGGCTCGTCCATGAACGGCATGAAGGCGTCGGGGAAGCTCGGCATCGTGCAGCCGATGCAGATGCCGCCGACGTTCGGGCAGCCGCCGATGCCGGCCATCCAGCCGCGCTTGGGCACGTTGCAGTTGACGACCGGACCCCAGCAGCCGACCTTCACCTGGCACTTGGGGGAGTTGTAGTCCCTCGCGAAGTCACCCTGCTCGTAGTAGGAGCCCCGGTCGCAGCCCTCGTGCACGGTCTTGCCGAACAGCCACTGCGGACGCAGCATGTGGTCCAGCGGCGGCGGGGGAGCGGCACCGGCGGCGTGCTGGAGCACCCAGACCAGGGTCTCCATGAAGTTCTCCGGCTGGATCGGACAGCCGGGCACGTTGACCACCGGCAGACCCGAGCGCGCCTTGAACTCCCAGCCCAGGTAGTCCGCGAGACCCATGCAACCGGTCGGGTTGCCCGCCATGGCGTGGATACCGCCGAACGTCGCACAGGTACCGGCCGCGACCACCGCCCATGCCCTGGGCGCCAGCTGGTCGATCCACTCGTTCAGTGTCTGGGGTTCGCCCGTCTCCGGGTCGTTGCCGAACGACGTCCAGTAGCCGTCGCCCTCGATGATGTTCTGGTTCGGGATCGAGCCCTCGATGACGAGGATGAACGGCTCCAGCTCCCCGCGTGCCGCCGCCCGGTAGGGAGCGAGGAAGTCCTCGCCGCCCAGGCTCGGCGAGAGCACCTTGTTGACGAGGTTCACCTTCGGCAGTCCCGGGATGAGCCCGAGCACCACGTCCTCGATGGACGGCTGGTCAGCGGCGGTCAGCGACACCGTGTCGCCGTCGCAGCTCATGCCCTCCGAGATCCAGAGGATGGTGATCTCGTCGAACCCCTGCCGGGCCTCGGCCCTGGAGGGCTCGCCGCCGACTTCGGTGGTACCGCTCTGCGTGGTCATCTCTGGCCTCCGTTGCAGCCGGGTCTCGAAAACCGTTCAGGCCGCGGCCGACGGGGCCGCGAGGGTCGGTGCGGGGGGTTCGCCGGGGACGGGGGCCGGCCGCCGGTGGCCGGCGGTCCCCTCAGGCGTGGGCATCGGACCGTCCCTTCTCGGGACGGTCGGCCGGACGCGCGGGCCGGGGGGACCGCGGCCGGGCCGGGCCGCCCGGGTCCGGTGCGTCCGCCACGGCGAGCGGTTCGACCTCGTCGGGGCGGAAGTAGTGGAACCGGCCGTACCAGCCGTGCAGTTCGGCGGCGGGGTCGTCGTCCACGGTGACGGCCAGGTGGACACTGCCGTCCACGTCGTGGAAGAGCGCGGAGACCCGCGCGGACCGCCCGGCCAGGAACATGTCCTGGGCGTCGGCGCCCCGGACGCGCGGGCGCAGCCGCACCCGGCTGCCGCCGCCCACGGGCACCCCGTCGACCAGCACGGTGTCCGTCGTGGGGAAGAGCCCGTCGTCACCGCCCTCCTGCCACCAGGCCGGCCGGCCGGAGGCTGGCGCCTGGGCCGGGGTCTGAGTAGGGGTCTGAGCGGGCGCCTGAGCCGGGGGCTGGGCCGGGGTCTGAGCGGG
>NZ_WWJT01000682.1 GCF_009865385.1 Streptomyces sp. SID486
GAGCGCGTCCGCCAAGCGATGCGCCCACGCACCATGGCGCTGACCGCGTCCGCCAAGCGATGCGCCCACGCCCCATGGCGCTGACCGCGTCCGTCACGCGATACTTCCGCCGTCCCCCGCACCACGCGCCCCACAGCGACGGAAGGACCCGAACCCCCTTGACATCCCGACGTGTTCGGCTCGGTGTACCCGGCCTGGCCCTGCTGACCGCCCTGACCGCCCTCTGCGCGCCCGCCACCACCGCCTCCGCCGCGGCCTCCGCGCCGACCACCGAGGAGCAGCGGCTGGAGCGGTCCGTGCCGCAGGAGATCCTGCGGCGCTCCGGCTTCGACACCGTGGCACCGGAGTTCGGCCGCGCGCTCGCGGGCGCGCACTCCTACGCGCAGGCCCGCGAGGCCGTCGTACGGCAGGGCTCCGCGCTGTGGCGGCGGGCCGTGCGGCGGGCGCAGGGACGGGGGCCGGCCGGCGGCGACCTGAGCCGGGACGACGACCGGCCGCTGTACTGGGCGCGGCTGGGCATGACGCGCGAAGTGCGCACCTGGCAGCCCGGGTTCCCCCTGCCGGACGCGCGGCGCGGTGCGCTGCTCGACGCGCTGGAGCGGACCTCGCGCGGGCAGACCGACATCCGCTACCCGGGCAGGGGGCCGCTGCGGCGCGTCCTGCTCACCGGCTTCGATCCCTTCACCCTCGACCGCGACATCCGCATCTCCAACCCCTCCGGGGCGTCCGCGCTCGCGCTCGACGGCACGGTGATCCGGACGGCGGCGGGCCCGGCGCGCGTCGAGACCGCCGTGTTCCCGGTGCGCTGGCGGGACTTCGCCGAGGGCACGGTGGAGCGCACGCTGCGACCGTACCTGCCGCGGGTCGACCTGTTCACGACCGTGAGCCAGGGCCGGGCCGGCCGGTTCGACATCGAGCGCACCAACGGCGCCTGGCGCGGCGGCTTCCCGGACAACGACGACGTCTCGCGCACGGAGACGGTCCCCGTCGCCGACCCGGCCACGCAGCCCCAGTGGACGGGCACCACCCTGCCGTACGCCGCCGTCGTGGCCGCGCGGACGGGACGCTTCCCCGTCTACGACCACACGGAGGTGACCGAGATCCCGGCGGGCGGCGGCGGCCCGGTCGTACGGCCGGACGGCCCGACCACCGGTTCGACGGCCCGTGCCGGGGGCGGCGGCGACTACCTCTCCAACGAGATCGCCTACCGCGCCACCCTGCTGCGGGACCGGCTCGGGCTGCACGGCACGCTGCCCGGCGGGCATGTGCACACGCCCGTCCTCCAGTTCGGCGCCGGCAACACCGATCCGGCGACCGGGACGGTCACCGACCCGGAGTTCGTGCGGAACCGGCTGGACATCGTCGCTCAGGTGCGGTCGATCGTGACGGTCGCGCTCGGCGCGGCCGCCCGGGTCACCGGCTGACGTCCTCCGGGTCGGGCCGGCCGCCGGGGGCGCCGGTCTCGGTGGCACTCTCCTCGCCCAGCAGGTCGCGGGCGAGGAGCGTGGCGCCCGCGACCGCGCCCGGCATCAGGAACACCGCGACGAACGGCACCAGGAAGGCCAGGCCCAGGGGCGTGCCGAAGCCCCACACCAGGGTCTTGCGCGAGCGGAGCAGGGCGAGCCGGGCCCGCAGGTCCACACCCCGGCGCTGCATGGCCACCGCGGCGAGTTCCTCGGTGAGGAAGAAGCCGGTGACGAAGAAGCCGATCACGGGTACGACGGTCTGCCCGACGAAGGGCACGAACCCCAGGGCGAAGAGCAGCACGCCCCACACCCCGGCCCGCACCAGCACGCGCAGGCTGTCCCGGGCCGAGATCCACAGCTCGCGCCAGAGCGGGAGGTCCGACCGGGCGGCTGCGCCGTCGGACGAGACGTCGGCGTCGACCCGCTCCGAGAGACTCTCGTAGAAGGGCTGGCCGACCAGCAGGGTGACGGCCGTGAACGTCAGCACGGCGAGCAGCAGGCCCAGGGCGAAGAGGACGGCGGTCAGAAAGCCGCGGAACAGGCCCTGCCAGGGGCTCGGCCAGTCGTCGGCGAACGGGGTGGCCCAGCCGACGGCGTCCGCGCCCCACACGGCGAGCGCGACCAGCGCCGCCGCGTACAGCACCAGCGTGATCAGGCCGGGCAGGAGCCCGAACCTGTACTGGCGCCCGTGCCGGGCCACCCACCGCTGGCCCTTCAGCAGATAACCGAAACCCACCCCGAGATCACGCATGGCCAGGACTTTACTGGCTGGGCCCGCGCGGACCGGCGGGCAGTCGCTCGAACGCCCGACCGGCCGGTCAGCGAGTCGACCGGCCGGTCAGCCGGTCAGCCGGTCAGTCGGTCGGTCAGTCGGTCAGCATGCGGTGCAGCAGGTCCCGCAGCGAGCGCCTCTCGTCCTCCGACAGCCCGGCGAGCGGTTCGCGGGCGAAGTGGAGGCCCTCGCGCAGCTCCCGGGCCACCTGGCGGCCCTCGTCGGTGGCGGCGGCCACCTTCACCCGGCGGTCGGCCGGGTCCGGGCGGCGCTCCACCAGGCCGCGGGATTCCAGGCGGTCCACGATCCCGGTCACGTTGGACGGCTCGCACTTCAGCTTCTGCGCCAGCTTGCGCATGGGCAGCGGCTCCAGCGAGAGCAGGCTGAGGAGCCGGGCCTGCGGGCCGGTCAGCGCGTGCTCGCCCGCCGCCTCCTCGTAGTCCGCGTAGAAGCGGGCCACGACGTCACCGATCAGCTCGACGACCTCCATGGTGAGGGCGTCGGGGCGGTGGGGCTTCGATGGGGTGGACATGCCCATAGGATACCCGGTTACTTGACATCATGAAATATTCAGGCGCATGGTTGTTTCAGGTACTGAAGTAACTGAAGCAACCCGGAAAGGCTCTGTCATGATCAACCGCGAGTGGCACCTGCTCAGCCGTCCCGTCGGCTGGCCGAAGCCCGAGGACTTCGCCCTGGTGGAGACGCCGGTCCCGACCCCGGGCGAGGGCCAGGTGCTGGTGCGGAACAAGTACCTCTCCGTCGACCCGTACATGCGCGGCCGGATGAGCGCAGCGAAGTCGTACGCCGCCCCCTTCGAGCTGGACAAGGTCATGCAGGGCGGCGCGGTCGGCGAGGTGATCGAGTCGAACGCCGAGGGCATCGCGGTCGGCGACCACGTCCTGCACTTCCTCGGCTGGCGCGAGTACGCCGCGGTGGACGCGAAGAACGCCGTCAAGGTGGGCCCGACGGCCATCCCGGCCGTGACGGTCGACCCGGAGGCCGTACCCCTGTCGGCGTACCTCGGCGTCCTCGGCATGACCGGCCTGACCGCCTACGCCGGCCTGCTGCGCACCGCCTCCTTCAAGGAGGGTGACGTGGTGTTCGTGTCGGGCGCGGCCGGCGCCGTGGGCAGCCAGGTGGGCCAGATCGCCAAGCTCAAGGGCGCCTCCCGGGTCATCGGCTCGGCCGGTTCCGACGAGAAGGTCAAGCTGCTGGTGGACGAGTACGGCTTCGACGCCGCCTTCAACTACAAGAACGGCCCCGTCGCCGAGCAGCTGCGCGAGGCCGCGCCCGACGGCGTCGACGTCTACTTCGACAACGTCGGCGGCGACCACCTGGAGGCCGCCATCGGTTCCCTCAACCAGGGCGGCCGGATCGCGGTCTGCGGCATGATCTCGGTCTACAACAACACCGAGCCCGCCCCCGGCCCCAGGAACCTCGCCCGGCTGATCCAGACCCGCGGCCGGATCGAGGGCTTCCTCGTCGGCGACCACTACGACCTGCAGCCGCAGTTCGTCCAGGAGGTCGGGCCGTGGGTCGCCTCGGGCGCGCTGAAGTACCGGGAGACCGTGGTCGAGGGCATCGAGAACAACCTGGAGGCGTTCCTCGGGGTGCTGCGCGGCGACAACATCGGCAAGATGGTCGTCAAGCTCTAGCCTTCACGGGATTTTCGGCATGCGGTAACTTCTTTCCGAAATCCGTCGTCGATCGTGGGCGCGAGTCACGGCGGACCGAGGAGGAGGAAACCGCATGGCCATCACGCAGTCCGACGTCCTGTACACCGCCGTCGCCACCGCCGAGAACGGCCGCGACGGCCGGGTCGCCACCGACGACGGCAAGCTCGACGTCGTCGTGAACCCGCCCAAGGAGATGGGCGGCAACGGCGCCGGCACGAACCCGGAGCAGCTGTTCGCCGCCGGCTACAGCGCGTGCTTCCAGGGGGCGCTCGGTGTCGTTGCCCGGCAGGAGGGCGCCGACATCTCCGGCTCGACGGTCACCGCCAAGGTCGGCATCGGCAAGAACGACGACGGCTTCGGGATCATCGTGGAGATCTCGGCGAACATCCCGAACGTCGACCAGGCCACCGCACGGGACCTGGTCGAGAAGGCGCACCAGGTGTGCCCCTACTCGAAGGCGACGCGCGGGAACATCACCGTGACGCTCGCCTGACCTCCGTCGTTGCGTACATCGGCAGCCGCATCCCTGGACGTGGGGTGCGGCTGCTGCGCGTCCACGGCCGCTGCCGGTGCCGGCACGTCGCCGGGTGCGCGCAGCCCACGGCCCCCGCGCGGTTCCCCGCACCCCTTCAGGGCGTCGCCCGTGCCGCCCGGTGGACGGCGGCCGCCAGCCTGTCGTTCTCCGGCGCGGCTCCGCCCGGGTACGCGAACCGCCTCCGTGTGTAGCCGTAGGCGAGCCCGCTGCGCGGGTCCGCGAAGGACTGCACGCCGTTCACGCCGCTGTGGCCGAGCGCACCGGCCCCGAGGAAGGGATGCCAGGTGTCGGCGGTCGCCTGGAACCCGAGGCCGAACGCCTTGTGCTCCCGGGCCACCAGGTCGTACCCGACGGAGTGGATCCGGGCGAACTCCGCGAGCGTGTCCTCCTTCAGCAGCGGGGCCCTGCCGTCCACCTCGCTGATCATCGCCGCGTACATGCCCGCCAGGCCGCGGGCCGAGCCGACGCCGCCCACCGAGGCGGGGCCGCTCGCGCGGATCAGCCGTTCGTTCGGCAGGCTCTGCAGGTCGGTGGGGTCCGCGCCGTGCAGGTTGTAGGCGATCGACTCCAGGGTGTCCGGGCCGCTCGGCCGGGCGTCGAGCCGGGCCTGCTGGGCGGGGGTCGGCAGCATCGGGCGGACGGTACGGAAGCGGGGCTCGTGGGCGGCCGGCAGGCCCAGGTGGAGGTCGAGGCCGTGGGGCGCGCGGATCCGCTCCTCGTACACCTCCTGGAGCGTACGGCCCGTCGCGCGGCGGACGATCTCACCGGTCAGCGCGCCGATCACCAGCGCGTGGTACCCGAACGCCGTGCCCGGCCGCCAGAACGGCCGCTGGTCGGCGAGGCGTTCGGCGATCACCCGGTCGTCCGCCAGCTCGGCGAGGCTGAAGCCGGTGTCGGTGCCGACCAGCCCGGCCCGGTGCGCGAGCAGGTCCCGCAGGGTCAGCGCGCCCTTGCCCTCGGCGGCGAACTCCGGCCAGTAGTAGGTGACCTTGCGGTCCACCTCCAGCGTGCCGTCCTGCACGAGCAGCGCCGCGACCAGGTGGGCCGCGCCCTTCGTGGCCGAGTACACGGCGTACAGCGAGTCACCGGCCGCACCCGCGCCCGCCCAGAGGTCCACCACCCGGCGGCCGTGCACGTACGCGCACAACTGGCCCTCGTAGTCGTCCCGCTCCCCGGCGACGACGGCCGCGAACTCCTCGCGCACCGGCTCGAAGCCCTCCGCGACCGTGCCCTGGACGGTGATGTCCCGCGTCATCCACTCTCCTCGACCGCTGCCCGCTGGTCTTGCTCGGCACAACGTCCCTGCCGGCTTCGGGCGTTCCCTGACCGGTACGGCCGGACGTGCTCGTCCGACTCAACCCCCGCGGGGGCCGTCGGGTGACACGGATGCCCCGGATGGCGGAGGGGACACGGTGCCGTCGGAGTGCGCCGGGGGCGCGGATCAGGTGCACCACCACAGGAAGCGGTCACAGGTCCTGGTGGGCGACGGCTCGGGAGAGGGCGCGGTGGACGTCGGGGCGGCGGTCGGGGTGGCCGGCTGCGTGGCGGGCGGGACGGCGGGCGTGCCGGGGGGCGCACCGGAGCCCGTCGTGGCCGACTGGTGCGCCTGTCCGCCGGCCTCGGCGGAGGTGGAGGCGGACGCCGGGTCCGCGTCCTTCGGTGAGGCGGACCCGGATCCGGACGCGGACGCGGAGACGGAGGCGTCCGGGGAGACCGGCCCGCCCCGGCTCGGGGCGGCGCCGGAGGTGGCGTCGATCGGCTCGGCCGTGCGGTCCGGCACGGTGGTGGTGGCGCCGCCGTCCGCGGTGGTGTCCCCGGCCGGGGCCGGGCTGTCACCGGCGAAGGGCGAGAAGGGAGCGTCCGTGCCGAGTTCGGCGAGGCTCAGTCCGCCGGCGGCGAGCACGAACCCGACGGCCACGAGCAGGGTGCGGCGGCGCCGGCGGCGGTGCACGGCGGCCTTGCGGTCCCGCCGGCTGGCGCCGGCCCGGGCTGCGGCACGCCGGCCGGCGGGGACGTCGCCCTCCGCGGGTGCGTCGTCCTCGGCGGCTACGTCGTCCTCCGCGCCGTCGGGGTGAGCGCCGACGGCGTAAGCGCCGTCGGTGTGAGCGTCGGCGGTGTGCGCGTCGGCGGTGTAGGCGTCGGCGGCGGCCTCGGCATGGACGTCGTCCCTCACCGCCGCGCCGCCGTCCTCGGCAGGGCCGGCCGATCCGGCGTACTGCTCGCCGGGGGGCCGTTCGCCGGGCCGCTCGTACGGGTGACCCGCGTACGGCGCCGACGGCCCGGCGGGACCCTGCCCGTAGCCGTAGTCGTGCCCGTAGTCGTGCCCGTACCCCTGCGGGTGCCCGTGCGGGTGCGCGGCCGGTGCCGTGACCGGGACGGCGAGCCGGTCGGCGGGAGTGCCGCACCCGGGGCAGGCCAGGGCGCCGTTGAGGTGCCGTCGGCACGGGGGGCAGTAGTCCATGACGCGGGAAGACTAGAGTCCGCAAGGGTCAGGTTCCAGGCGCCGCTGTGAAGGTTTCGTGCGGGGTCGAAAGAGTTCTCGAAAGTTTCACCGAAACCGAAGCCCCCGCCGGGTTCCGTCCGGCCCGTCGGCCCCGGCTCACGGGGGGGGCGGGCGCCCACACTTCCTCCACGTCCCACCCGGATTGAACACCCCGCGCGCCTCCTTCGTATCCAAGGGCGGCCCGTGCTCCCCCGCACGGGCCACCCGAACGGAGGTCCCCTTGGCCGGCAACGTCACCTCGTTGTTCCGCGGCACCACCGCGCACAGCCCCTCCATGGCGGCGCTGACGCGGGAGGGCGGCGACGGAACCGGCCCGGTGGACTTCTGCGTACCGTGCAACCCGTACTTCCCGACGCCCGCCATGTTCGAGGAGATGGCGGCCCGGTTGCGCGAGATCGTCACCTACTACCCGAGCGGCGCCGACACCATCACGGCCGAGCTGTGCGATCTGCTCCGACTCCCGCCGAGCTGCGTGGCGATGGGCAACGGCTCCACCGAGCTGATCACCTGGATCGACCACCTGCTGGTGCGCGAGTCGCTCGCCGTCCCCGTGCCGACGTTCGGCCGCTGGACCGACCAGCCGATGGAGACGGGCAAGCGGGTCGACATGTTCCCGCTCCAGGAGGCGAGCGGCTTCGCCCTGGACCTCGGCCGGTACGCCGAGTTCATCCGGGCCAGGGGCACCCGGGCCGCGGTGGTCTGCAACCCCAACAACCCCGACGGCGGCTTCCTGCGCAAGCAGCAGCTGGTGCAGTTCATGGACGCCATGGCCGACCTGGACCTGGTGGTGATCGACGAGTCGTTCCTGGAGTTCGCCGACGCCGAGACCGAGCCGAGCGTCGTCCAGGAGGCCATGCTCCGTCCCAACGTGATCGTGCTGCGCAGCCTCGGCAAGAACTTCGGCCTGCACGGCATACGCTTCGGCTACCTGGTCGCGGGCCCCGCGCTCGCGGGCAGGGTCCGCTCGATGCTGCCGAGGTGGAACCTCAACTCCTTCGCCGAGCACGTGGTGTTCATGCTCAGGGAGCACGGCGCGGAGTACGCGCAGAGCCTGACGCAGGTCCGCCGCGACCGCCTGGAGATGGCCAGCCATCTCTCCGCGCTGCCCGGCCTCACCGTCTACCCCTCCCAGGGCAACTTCCTCTTCGTGCGCCTGCCGCTGGGCGCCGAGGGGACGGTGGTCCGGGACCGGATGCTCACCGAGCACCGGATCCTGGTCCGCGAGTGCGGCAACAAGATCGGATCCTCCAGCCGCTTCCTGCGGCTCGTGGTGCGCCCCCAGGTCGACGTGCGTCGCCTGGTGTCCGGCCTGGAACAGGTGCTCTACGGGTCCAGGGGGAAAGCCGCCGTACCCGAGCTGGGCACCGGGACCAGCTACAGCTCGGGTACGGCGGCCGTGGACCGGCTGGTCAGCGAGACCAACGGGGCCGGCCTGCAACTGCCCACGGGCGGCCCCGCCCCGGCCGCCGGCACCGGCATGCCGCTCCCCGCCGCCGTCGCGCCGGCCGGCGGCGGGATGCCGATGCCGGCGGCGCCCCAGCCGGCACCCGTGCC